>NZ_JBOGCC010000367.1:0-19394 GCF_051656525.1 Clostridium sp.
AACTGAAGGGTTTTTAATGTTGAGTTTAATGATACTTTTAAAAGAAAACGCTGGAGTTGTAATAAATATATTTACAGCTATGGTATTGTTTACAGCATTCCAAAGATTTGTAGAGGCTAAAAAAATATTGAAATAGAAATCGTCCCATAATAAAAATATGAGGAATAAATAAAAATATACTATATCTTTTACTTAGATAGAGTATATTTTTTTATTATATTTTTTTCTCGTATTTTGATAGTTTTACTATCGCTATTTTAAGAATAATTTTTAATATATTGATTTTTACATTAATAATCAATACATTGAATCTCGTACTTTGTAAAGAATACGAGATTTATGGAAATTTATAAAGAAATAGTTTGAAAATACACATCATATTTTTTCTAGCTTACCATTTTATCTTAATTTTTTTAAAATTAAAAAAACAAATAAATTATATGTATATAAAATTAAAAATTAGTTGTAGTAATTTTTAATTTCATAAGTTTTGTAGCGTTCATTTGGTGTTAGAATAAGTTTGTAGACATATTTAAAATATATTAGATATTATTATTGCAAAAAGAAAGATTATATAATATCATAGTTTTAACAAACTTTAAAATACGGGATGGGAATTAATGAAAATTAAAAAGATTTTAAACAATAACGTTGCAATTTCAAGTAACGATAAAGGGGAAGAAATTATTGTTGTTGGATGCGGAATTGCTTTTAAAAAAAAAGTTGGGGATTTAATTTCTTCAGAATTTGTGGAAAAAATTTTTATTTCAAAAGATAAAGAAACAAAAATTAGATTAAAAGCACTTCTTGATGAAATACCAATTGAGTATATTCGTATTACAGACAAAATAATAAAAAGAGCAAACCAAGTTTTTGAAAAAGAAATAAATGATATTATCTATATTGCTATAGCTGATCATATCCATCGGTCTGTAGAAAGATTTCTAAATTCAGGTGAACTTATTAATGGATTATTATGGGATATAAAAAGATTGTATAAAGAAGAATTTCAAATAGGGCTATTTGCGCTAGATATTATTAAAGATGAGATAAAGGTTAGTATGCCAGAGGACGAGGCTGCATTTATTGCAACTCATATAATTAATGCAAAGTTAAAAGAGAGTATACCAAATGTTATAGATATTACTAAATTAATAAATGAAATATTAAATATTGTAAAATATAATTTACTTTTAGACTTAAATGAAGATTCTTTATCATATTATACTTTCATAAATAATTTGAAATTTTTAGGTCAAAAAGTTATAAATCAAAAAGTTGAAAAAGAAGGAAATAAAAATGATGATATTTATATATTAATTTCAAAGAAATATCCCAGAGAACATTACTGCATGGAAAAAGTAACAGAGTTTATAGAAAGAAAATATAAATACAGTATTCCAATTGACGAAATGCTTATGTTAATTTTACAAATTGTAAAATTAAAGAACGAAAAAAACTAAAAATGTTTGACAAAAATATTTTTATATGTTAATATTCAATTATAAAAAAGATACTAAATAAAAAACAGGATTGTTACTGAAGAAGGCAAGACCTAAGAGAATAGAGGGAATAACTCTTTATTTTTCTTAGGTCTTTTATTTTTCTCTCAGGCAAGACCCATTTATAAAATTAAATGGAGGTATTCGAATGTATCAAGAGTTAGCAAAAATAATTATAAAAAATGTTGGTGGAGGAGAAAATATTTCTAACTTTACGCATTGTGCAACAAGATTAAGATTTAATTTAAAAGATGATTCTAAAGCAGAGTTACAAACTTTGAAATCTACAAAAGGTATTATAGGAGTTGTAAATAGTAATGGACAACTTCAAATCATAATAGGTAGTGATGTATCAAATGTTTATAAAGAAATATTAAATAGTAATTTAGTAGTTTCAAATAATAAACAAGATAATAAAAAGAAAGGACTTACAAGTATTTTTGAAATAATAGCTGGTATATTTACACCAATTATGCCACCACTAACAGCTGCAGGAATGTTAAAAGTTGTGTTAATAATAGCTAGTGCTTTTGGATGGTTATCAAAAGAGAGTCAAACATATTATATTTTTAATTTTGCCGCAGATTCAATATTTTTTATCTTTCCAGTTATACTAGGGTACACATCAGCAGTGAAATTTAAATGTAATCCATATATGGGAATGTTATTAGGTGGAGCTATGATCCATCCAAGTTACATGGCCTTAGTTAATGCAAAAGAAGCAGTGACATTTTTAGGATTACCAATGAAACTTGTGACTTATGCCTCTTCAGTAGTTCCTATAATTTTAGTTGTATTTGTTATGTCTTATGTTGAAAATTTTGCTGATAAAGTTTCACCAAAGCCAATAAGATTTTTTTTAAAACCTTTAATAACAATTTTGATTATGGTTCCATTGGTATTTTTAGTTTTAGGTCCATTAGGTTCAATCACTGGAGAAGGGTTAGCAATATTAGTAAATAAGATTAATACTATTGCTCCATGGTTAATTCCAGCAATAATAGGTGCTACTACTCCGCTATTAGTTATGATTGGAATGCACTGGGCAATTATTCCAATTGGTTTTAATGAATTAGCTCTAAAAGGATTTGAAAATTTTATAGGTCCAGGAATGATGGTTTCAAATATTGCTCATGGAGGAGCAATTTTAGCAGTAGCGTTGAAAACTAAAAATAAAGATTTTAAACAATTAGCTGGAAGTTCAGGTTTTTCAGCACTATTTGGAATAACAGAACCTGCAATGTATGGAGTTACATTAAAATTGAAAAAACCATTAATTCCTATAATGATTGCTGGTGGATTAGCGGGTTTATATTGCGGACTTATGGGAGTAGTAAGATATTCAACAGGAATGCCTGGTCTTGCTTCAATAGCAATATTTATTAGCGATATTAAACCATCAAATGTTATTCATGCTTTAATAGCTTGTGGTATTGCATTTGTTGTTGGTTTTGTTGGAATATTTGTCGTAGGATTTGAAGATATTCCAAATGAAAATAAAGAGAAAATAAAAAAAGAGAAAAAAGAATTGAAACCAGCTCTTGAAATTGGTGAAGTTATGGCAACAGTAAAATCAATTGCAGATGGAGAAATTATAGAATTAAGTGCAGTTAAAGATGAGGCTTTTGCAAGTGAAAGTTTGGGAAAAGGATTTGCTATTATTCCTGAAAATGGAAAAATTTTGTCTCCAATCAATGGAACAGTTGCATCTATTTTTGCAACGAATCACGCTATAGGTCTTGAATCAAAAGATGGAACAGAAATTCTAATTCATATAGGAATAGATACAGTAAGATTAAATGGTGAGCATTTTAAATCTCTTGTAAAAGAGGGGGATTCAATACAAGTTGGAGATGTTTTAGTTGAGTTTGAAAAAGATAAAGTTGTTAAAAAGGGATTTGATATTTCAACTCCAGTTATTATAACGAACACTTTTGATTATAAAAATATAATTCCAATAAAATTTGGAAAAGTTAAAGCTGGGGAAGATGTATTGTCTTTATCGTAAAATATATCAAATATCATACATTTGGAGGAGAAGAAATGAAAAATATTATACCTAAAAACTTTTTATGGGGTGGAGCAATAGCGGCAAATCAATGTGAAGGAGGTTATTTAGACGGTGGAAAAGGATTATCACCTGTGGATATTTTACCAGGTGGTCCCAAAATAAGAAAAGAAGCATTAGCAGATGTAAGAAAAACTATGGAAATTGATTATGGATATTATCCATCACATGTTTCAATTGATTTTTTTCACAAATTTAAGGAAGATATAGCTCTTTTTAAAGAGATGGGGTTTAAATGTTTAAGAACATCAATATGTTGGGCAAGAATTTTTCCAAATGGAGACGATTTAGAACCTAATGAAGAAGGTTTAAAGTTCTATGATGCTTTAATAGACGAACTTATAAAAAATAACATTGAGCCTGTAATTACTATAAATCACTTTGATACGCCTTTAGAACTAACCAAAAAATATGGTGGTTGGAAAAATAAAAAATTAATTGAGTTTTATACAAAATATTGTGAGGTTTTATTTAAAAGATATAAGGGAAAAGTTAAATATTGGATGACTTTTAACGAAATAAATATGATTTTACATATTCCATCTTTTGGTGGAGGATTAGTTTTTGAAGAGAGAGAAAATAGAAAGCAAGTTATGTATCAAGGTGCTCATCATCAATTAGTAGCAAGTGCTATAGCCACTAAAATTGGACATGAGATTGATTCTGAAAATAAAATAGGATGTATGTTAGCTGCTGGAACTGTTTATCCTAATACATGTAACCCTAAAGATATATTAGCAGCTCAAGATGCCAATAGAGAAAATTATTTCTTTATTGATGTTCAATCTAGAGGAGAATACCCGAGCTATTCAAAGAGAATGTTAAAGGAATTAGGGGTATCAATAGAAATAACTGAGGATGAAAAAAAATTATTAAAAGAAAATACTGTTGACTATATTGGATTTAGTTATTATTCTAGTAGACTTAGAAGTGCTGATTCTGAAGTTATGAAAAATATTAAGTCTGGAAATGCTTTTGCAACGATAGCCAATCCATATTTAAAAGAGTCTGAATGGGGATGGACAATTGACCCTATTGGTCTTAGGATAACTATGAATGAACTTTATGATAGATATGAAAAACCTTTATTTATAGTTGAAAATGGACTTGGAGCTATAGATAAAGTTGAAGAAGATGGAACTATAAACGACGACTATCGGATTGATTATTTAAGACAGCACATTGAACAAATGAAAGAGGGAATAAAGGATGGAGTAGATTTAATCGGTTATACTCCTTGGGGTTGTATAGATTTAGTTAGTGCTGGAACTGGTCAAATGAGTAAAAGATACGGGTTTATCTACGTTGATAAAGATGATAACGGAGAAGGAACATTAAAAAGATCTAAGAAAAAATCATTTGATTGGTATAAAAATGTAATTGCAACAAACGGAGATAATTTATAAAATCTTTGAGGGGAGTTTTTCAAATTTGAGAAACTCCCTTTTAAAACTCAAATACAAATTTTCTAATAGGGGAATAATATAACACTAAGGATTTTCTTGACCATTTTTGACATCTTTATTTTCAAAGCTTTAAATTATAATTAATTCTTAAAAAATTTTAGATATTATTGTCACAAAAAGGAGAATAATTCTATTTATCATTTACCCTACTTCTGTTTTTAATAGCTAATTCCTTAGCTTCTAGTATAGCTTTATGCAATTTTTCTTCTAATAATCTTAAATAAATATTGTACTTCCAATACCTGGTGGAAATCCTAAAGCTAACCATAATAAAGAAAAAACACTAATAGCTATAAAATATGCAACCGTATATGGAATCATATATGAAAAGATTGTTCCCATTCCTACATTTTTATCATATTTTTGAATTAAAGTTAATAGAATTACAAAGAATGCATTTAAAGGAGATAAATGATTTGTCATAGCATCGCCCATTCTATAAAGTACTTGAGTAAATGATGGATGTAATCCCAATTGCATTAACATTGGAACAAAAATTGGTCCAAAGATCAAATACTTTGCCGATCCACTAACCACAAAAATATTTATAAAAGAAACTAAAATTAAAAATAATAAGCAAATAATGGAAGTTGGTACTGATAAAGATTTTAAAAATTCTCCACCTTTTATTGCTAAAACAGTTCCTAAATTTGACTGCGAAAAAAATGATAAAAATTGACTAATTACAATAGCTAATACAATAAATGGAGCTACTCCTTTTACAGCTTCAGAAAGAACTGCTGCTAAATCTTTAACGCTGTTAACTTGCTTAGTTAATTTAGCATATATTAATGCAGGAATAAAGAAAAACAGTATAATTAGAGTTTGCAATGATGCCATTAATGGAGCTCCAAAAACTAATGAACCTGTTGAACTTCTAAAAGGGCTAGACTGAGGAATACACATAATAATTATTGCTAGTATAAAAACTCCTAGACCTTGAAGAGCTTTTTTTCCAGCATATATTTTTTCAGGAGTCAGCTTTTCCTCAGATTCTTCTTTATCTTCTTCGTTATTGGGAATATATTTTCCTAATTTTGGTTCAATAACTTTAATTGTAACAAGAGATGAAGTTATAGCTATTAAAAAAGTTGAAATAAAAGTAAAATAATATCCAGACATATATGTCATATCAAAACTAGGATCTATTAATTTGGCTGAATCTATTGTTATTGGAGTTAATACTAAATCCCATCCTCCTGGAATAATAGCAGTTCCGTATCCACCTCCAACAGAAGCATATCCTAATAAAAGTCCCGCAATGGGATTTCTATTAACGCCTTTAAATAATGCTGCAATAATTAAAGGTATTACTAAAAATGCTGAATCGCCAAACATATTTCCTAAAGCTGCAATAAATGCTGCTACAAAAACAACTGTATTTCCTTTAGTATCTTTTAAAAACATTTCTATTACTGTTTTGAAAAAACCAATTTTTTCAGCAAAACCAGAAGCTGTAGCTAATACAACAACAGTTCCTAAAACAGGAAATTTTTGAAAATTTGGAACTAAATTTTTCATAAAATCAATCAAAGTTTCAAAACTAATAAGATTTTTAACTGTTATAATATCTCCTGTACTTGGAGAAACTGCAGTTATTCCTAATTTATTTACTATAAAAGATAAAACCATTGTAATACCAATTATATACATGAATAATGCTAATGGGTGAGGCATTTTATTTCCAATTTTCTCTATAACTCCTAAAAGGCCTAAACTTTTATTTTCTTGAATACTTTCAGTTTGAAGATTTATATTTTTTTCCATAATCTACAACCTCCTAATTTAATAAAAAATCTAGTGCATATTGAGAATAAAGTGCAGTTCCATTTATTAATGAATCTTCATCAATATCAAAAAGAGGATGATGATGTGGGTAAATTATCCCTTTTTTCTCATTTCCTGCCCCAACAAAAGCCATTAATCCTGGATATTTTTCAGTATAAAATCCAAAATTTTCTGAAGCACAAAGAGGTTCGAATTCAAAAATTGCCTCTTCTCCTAATAATTTACTGACAGTATTTTTAGCATTTTCAGAAGAAGATAAATGATTATAAACACAAGGAACTCCTCGCTTTATTTCAACTTCAACTTTCCCTCCGTGATAATCAGCAATATTATTTGATATTTTTTTTATTAATTCACCAATTTCTTCTCTCGAATTTTTAGAAAAAGTTCTAAATCCTCCTTCAATAAAAGCTTCATTGGGAATTATATTTGCTGCGCTGCCTCCATATATTTTTCCTACTGAAACAACGGATGGATCCAAAGTTGATATACGGTTAGATGGGATTGATGTTATTTCTAGTAAGATTTTAGAAGCTATTTTTAGAGGATCAATACATTGATCTGGTCTTGAACCATGGCCTCCTCTTCCTATAACTTTTATTGAAAATCCATCTCCATTAGCCATTCTAGGCCCCGAAGAAACACAAATTTTATTAATTGGAATTAAAGACCATAAATGTATTCCAAAAACCTCGTTTACTCCTCCCTCTTTATCTAAAAAATCTAAAATCTCTTTAGCTCCTCCTCCAATCTCTTCTGCTGGTTGGAAACAAAAATAAATTTTTCCTTTTAAAATTTTCTCGATACCTTTTAAATATTTTGCAGCTCCTAACAACATCGCTATATGACCATCATGTCCACATGCGTGCATTGCTCCCAAGTTTTTAGAGATATATTCTTTATCCCCTTCTTCAACTAGTGGAAGAGCATCTGTATCTCCCCTTAATGCAATTTTTTTATCTCCTTCTCCTAGCCAAGCGACTACAGTTGTTGGATTTAATTCATGATAAGAAATATTAAATTTCTCTAACTCACTTTTTATCTTATTAGTTGTATTTATCTCAAATCCAGAAATCTCTGGATTTTCATGAAAATATCTTCTTAGATTTACTACATATTCCTTAAGACCTTCATTATCAAAATAGTTCATATTATCCCCACCTTTATTATCTACTTTTTAAAGCTTCATATATCTTTTCAAGTGCTTCTTTTAATATTACTCTTGGACATGCCACATTTATTCTTTGGAATTTTTCCCCAGTTTTTCCAAATAATTTTCCTTCGTCAAAAGCAACTTTTGCTTCATTTAAAAATATATTTGTTAATTCTTCATCAGTTAAGTCATAGCTATTAAAATCTAACCAAGCTAAATAAGTTCCTTCTGGAATTAAATACTTAACATTTGGTAACTTTTTATCTAAAAACTCTTTTAAATAAATTAGATTATTATCTATATATTTATTAACTTCTTTTAACCATTCATCTCCTTTTGTATAAGCTGCTTTTGTTGCTGATATAGCAAATGGTGTAGGATTAGAAACTGCCATTTTATTAGTAATTTCGTTTTTCCAAAGTTCTTTTATAGATTCATTAAAAATAAATACATTTGAAAGATTTAATCCAGCTAAATTAAATGACTTACTTGGTGCAGTGCAAACAACTAGCTGATTTTTTAAAAGTTCTTTGAATTTTCCCATTGAAGTAAATGATATTCCTTCTCTTATTAAATCACAATGAATTTCATCTGAAATTAAATAAATATTATATTTAATACATATATTTGCTATTTTTTCTATTTCTTTTGAACTCCAAACTCTGCCAACAGGATTGTGAGGACTGCATAAAATAAGCATTTTATTGTTAGGATTTTTGGCTTTTTCTTCTAAATCGTCAAAGTCGATTTCATAATATCCATTCTTATTTATTAAGTTATTTTCAACTACTGTTCTATGATTATTAATTATCATATTTTTAAATGGGTAATAAACTGGTGATTGTATTATTATTCCATCCTTTTCTTTTGTTAAAGCTCTTATAAGTATTCCTAATGCAGGAACTATTCCTGGACTATAAAAAATTTCATTTTTACTAATAGAATAACCATATTTTTTATTAACCCACTTTATTATAATATTGTAATACTCATCATCAAAGGAACTGTATCCATATATTTTACTTTCAGCTCTTTCTTTTAAAGAATTAACTATAGAATCACAACATTCAAAATCCATATCTGCAACCCACAAAGGCAAAACCTCATGATTTAAATCAGGATACATAAAATTAATAAAATCCCATTTAATTGAATTAGTATTTTTTCGTTCTTTTAAAATATCGAATTTATTCATAACTCCTCCTATAAATATAGTTAAGCACCTTAACTTTAATTTCTTGATACATTTATACTTCATAAATAAAAAAAAGTCAAGTACCTTAACTATTTTTTTGATTTTTTTTTAAATTTATTGTATAATTTTCATAAGAATTAATAATAATTGGAGGGATACTATGGATAAAGAACAACAATGCCTTGAGATTATTTGTACAATGGGGAAAATTTTTAACTTTTATTCATCTTATGATCAAAGCCAAAGACAATATTTTGAAGGTGGAGATAGTTATTATGAAAAAGAAGTCCATTTACTAAAATATATAATTGATAACCCTGAAAAAACAATAACAGAGATTGCTGAAAAAACATCTAGAACCAAAAGTTCTGTTTCTCAAGTTATAAAAAGACTAGTCGAAAAAGAGTTGATTTCCATTGAAAAAGATGAAATTGATAAGAGAAAACTAATATTTCTTCCCACAGAAAAAGGATTAAAATTAGATTTAGCTCATAGAAAATATGATATTGAGATGGCTAAATTTCTTTCTAAATTTTTAGAAAATTACACTGAAAAAGATATTGAAATTTTTTTGGAACTTTTAGAAAAATACGATGCTTTCCAGAAAAAAGAATACTCATTAAAAGATATTTATGCAAAATAATTTTATCCATATTATTTTGCTAGTTAAACTTTTTATAAAAAATAAAGTCTCTCTAAAAAATAATTCTAGAGAGGCTCCCATTTTTATTTTATCAATCTAAGTTGATCAAATATATCACAAACAATCCCTTTCGCAGCCCAGACCTTATAATTTCGATCAAATTTTTCTGGAGTAATCTCCATGATTGTTTTGGATAATCTTTCAGAGACTATTTTCTCTATATACTCAAAATCATTTATCAAATTTTTACCAACTAAGTATTTTTGAACACTATCTAAAACTACTGGCTTTAAAGAAATTGCTCCTACAACAATATCGCAATTTTTTATAATATTTTCTTCTAAAGTCATTCCAACACATAATCCAATTCTAGAAATTGTTAATTTTTTCCTAGACCCTAGTTTTAAAAAAGAGGTTCTATAGTTCTCTTTTAATGGAATTTTAAATTTTAAAATAACCTCATTTGGATTTAATCTGATTTTTCCAGGACTTATAATGAAATTCTTTATAGGAATATCCACAAACTCCTTTGTTGAAGTCACTATAGTTACCAAAGTATCTAACATATACAGCACAGGAATTAAATCTCCAGCAGGAGAGGCATTAGCAACATTTCCTCCTATAGTGCCATTATTTCTTATTTGTAATGATCCAACATCCTTTGAAGCATCAGCTAAACATTTAAAATTATTAAGAATAATTTCATTGTTTTCAATATCTGTGTGTGTTAGTGAAGCTCCAATTTCAAGGTGTTCATCTTTTAAGCAGACCTCTTTGCTTTCTTTTATATTACCTATATAAAGCAACGCATCTGGAATTATAAGTTTTTTATTTAAACAAATTCCTAAATCAGTTCCTCCACCTATAATCTTACTTTTAGAAGTCATATTCTCCAAAGCTATAAATAGTTCATCTAAAGTTTTAGGAACATAGTAATTCATCATTTATAAATCACCTCTCATCTTTTCAGCACTTTTTTTTACAGCACTCAAAATTTGAACATATCCTGAACAACGACAAATATTTCCTGAAAGAGCTATCTTTATATCCTCTTCTGTGGGAGTTAATGTTTTATATAATAAAGCCTTAGTAGACATAATCATTCCAGTTGTACAGTATCCACATTGAACAGCTACCTCTTCTAAAAAATATTTTTGTATGATATCTATTTCTCCATTTTTTTCAAGGCCCTCTATTGTTAGTACATTTTTTCCTTCAAGGGTAATTGCATGAACTAAACATGAATGAACAGCTTTTTTATTGATAATTACTGTACAAGCACCACATTCTCCTTCAGCACATCCCTCTTTAGTTCCTGTTAACTGAAGATCTTCTCTTAGTATGTCGATTAGTCTTTTATCAGGATTAACATTGATTTTTATTTTATTTTCATTTACTATAAAATTTAACTCCATTATTACTCTCCTTTTTTCTGTAAATACTTAACTATTGCGTCTGGATTTAAAGGCATCTTTTCTAAGGATGAATTCAAAGCATTATTAATAGCTCCTGAAATCGCAGCGGTAACAGGAACCATAGCTACCTCACCTATTGATTTTGCACCAAAAGGTCCCTCAGTCTTTTCTCCTTCAATAAAAAATATATCCATATCAGGAATTTCATAACAATTAATTAAATGATAATCTTTAAAACTACCAGTAGTTGTACCTAAGTTATTAGTTAACATTTTTTCTGAAATAGCTCCACCTATTCCCATTAAAATAGCTCCTTGAATTTGAGCTATAGAAATTTCCTTATTTATAACTTTTCCTATATCATGGATTCCGATATATTTTAAAACTTTAGTCATCCCTGTATAAGTATCAACTTCTACCTCAGAAAAGTGAGCTGCTGTTGTTCCTGGATTACTCTCATTTTTATAATGTTCAGAGACAAAAATTTCTTTTTGCTCTATAAACATTGAGTGATAAGCAATATCTTGAAAAGAAATTTTTATATTATTATTGGTCTTTGATACAACACATCCATTTTCAATATCTAAGCTAGAAGTTTCTAATTTTAAAATTCGAGATGCTATTTCTAAAATTAATGTTTTTAATTTTAATGAGCAATTTTGTGTAGCTCTTCCCACAACATATGTTGTTCTGCTCGAATAACAACCTAAATCATAAGGTGTTTTTCCTGTATCTCCTTCTCCAATTATTATATCATCAATATTTAAAGATAATACTTCAGCTATTATCATCTTAAAAGCAGTTATTGTCCCACATCCATGATCATGTAAAGTTATATTCGCAATTATCTTTCCATGATCAGTCATAGTTAAATCAACTCTTGAATAGTCTATAACTTTTGGATAAAATCCACTTACATGACCACCACAGGCTACTGAAATTCCTCTTTTATATCTTTTGCTCTTTTTATTAAAATCATTACACTCTTCTTTTCTTTTATACCATTGAAATTTTTCTCTTCCAAGTTCTAAACATTCTTTTATTTTAATTGAACCTAAAGAAATCCCTGTTTGCGCATCAAAGTCTCCTTCTAAAAGACAATTTTTTAATCTTAATTCCAAAGGATCAATATTTAATATCTTTGAAGCTTCATTTAAATTATGTTCAATAGTCAAAGCTGCTTCAGCAGCAGTCCATCCTCTAAAAGCTCCTGAAACTGGAGTATTGGTTATAATTGCTTGAGCATTATAATTTATATTATCATATCTATAAGTTCTAGAAAATTTACTAAGCATTGTAGCTATATAAGGAACAGAATTACCTACATAGGCTCCTGCATTTATTAAAACGTTAACGTCAAAACTTTTAATAAGTCCATCTTTACTATAGGTTGTTGCTATCGTATTTTTTATAGGTGCTCTTGAAACACTTGAAACCATGCACTCCTCTCTATTTAAAACTAACTTAATAGGCCTTTTTATTTTCAAAACACAAGCTAAAGCTATAGGCTCAACAATCCATTCTTGTTTAGCTCCAAAAGATCCTCCCATTGTTGTCTTTACAACTCTAATTTTATGATTTGGAATTTCAAATAAATTAGACAATGTTGTTCTTAAGCCAAATACACTTTGATTTGGTGAATAAACAATTATATTGTCGTTTGAGTAATCATAATCTACAACACATGCATGAGTCTCCATTGCTGCATGATGTAATCTTTGTAACTCTGTTGTAGTGAAAACTTCAATACATTCATTTTTATCAATTACTATCTTTTCTTTTTGATAAGTATTTGATGCACAAACAACACCACTCGTAAAAACATTATCAATTTTTCCACTTAAAGCCTCTTCACAAGTAAATGCAGCAGGATATTCTTCATATTCAATTTTTAATAATTTAATAGCGCTTCTTGCAATCTCTTCACTTTCAGCTATAACTGCACCTATTTTATCACCAATAAATCTAACATGATTATTAAAAACTTGCTCTGTTAATTCGACTTTCTGATCCTCTCTTGTTTTATATCTACTATACTTTTTATCTGTTGTATTGAATAGAGTTAAAATATCAATAACCCCTTCAATTTTTAATGCTTCTTTAGAATCTATTGAAATTATTTTTCCGTGAGGGATAGTGCTAGTTATAATAACTGCATAAGCCATTTTAGGTAAAATCATATCTCCTACATATTTTATTTTACCTGTTATCTTTCCATAAGCATCATGAATAGGATAACTTTTCCCAATGATTTTCATGTTAATGTCCTCCTAATTCGTATTCAAAATCTCATGAATAAATTTTTCTGATTTTACTAAATCGTACATAGTTCTAATATCTTTATAAATTGGTCTGTCTTCATCATAAAAAGGTACTCTTTCCCTTATCTTTTCATATGCCTTTTTACTACCGCTACCTAAAATACAATCAGTTCTTAAATCAATTGCTTGAACAGCATGCATAGCTTCAATACCTAAAATGTAATATAAATTATCAACTATTTTCTTTAATTTATCTACAACATATGGAGTATTATTTGCATGATCTTCAATATCCCCAGCTAAAGAATAAAAATCTGCAGTAGCAGGATTAGAAAGATGTCTAATTTCTGTGTCTAATGATGTAAAAACTTTTTGAATTGTTGCGTAACCTAGAACATTATCCTTTGGGGACAAAAATCTAGGAAGCTTTGTAAATTCTGGATTTGATAATTTTATAGTTCTATAGCAGCTATTTTTAGATAAATGTGATAAAGCAACTCCTAAATTTTCGAATCCTAAAACCCATGAAATCGACTCATAATTAGAACACGATAATAATTTATTTTCATCTAGCAATAAACAAGGATTATCTTCAGAAGAATTTAATTGTATATTGAATAACTCTAAACAATATCTAAGAGCATCTCTAACAGCTCCGTTAACTTGTACTGATCCCCTAAAACATAGGGGATCCTGAACAGGTTTTTTCCAGTCGGCATTATATATAGAACTATTTTTTAGTAAATTAGTAACATTCTTTAAGCTAACTTTCTGTCCAATATAATTTCTAGCCTTATATAAATCTATATCTAAAGGAGAAGTATTCCCATTTAATCCTTCCAATGATAAACAGTAGACAACATCTGCTAAATCTAATAATCGCTCTATATCTTTTAATACAAGAGCTCCTATTCCAGCAGCTAAAGCATTAGAGCTAACTATAGCTAATCCATCTTTAGGTCCTAAACTTATCATTTCTAAACTAATCTCATCAAAAACTTCTTTTGAATTTCGAATTTCATTATTATAATAAACTTCTCCCTCACCAATTAAGACTAATCCTATATGAGACAGATTTGTTATATCCGCCTCTCCCACAGATCCTCTTTTAGGTATCAAAGGAATTATATCCAAATTTAAAAGTTTTTTATATATTTCAACAATTTCTACTGCAACTCCAGTACAACCAACTAAAAAAGTATTAAGCCTTGTTAATAAAATAGCTCTTCCTTCTTCTCTCGAACAAAATGGCTCAACTCCTAAAGAGTGAGAATAAATAAGGTTGGTATTGTATTTATTAAAAAAATCTTTAAAGACTTTTTTATCCTTATTCCATCCTACACCCGTATTAAATCCATATACAGGAATATCGCTATCAACTAAATCAAATATTCGTTGTCTTCCTTTTTTTACTTTTTCTAAAGCATCTGGTTTAATCTCTATTTTAAAATCAAATTTGGCTACTTTTTCAATATCATCTATCGTTAAATTTTGACCATCGAGCATAATAATTTGTGACATATTTTTCCTCCTACTCCTCAATCTTATCAATGAAAAACATCTTTATTATCGAAATCAACTGAAGCATAAAGATAAATAATACTGCAAATCCTCCAGCTGCAGCCAAAGCTTTAACTCCTTCAACTCCTTGCTCTCCGCCACCAAATGCAGCCATGATAATAGATATAGATCCGATTATTAATCCCCATAATATTTTTTGTAATGCTGGTGGCTCCTCTCCAATTGCAATATTTTTCATACACATTGAAGCTATTGTTGTTGTCATAGCATCTGCTGCTGTAGCAAAAGATATTATTAGCGTAATCATAATTATTGGAATTATAACTACTCCCATTTTAAAAGGGAAATTATTTAGAAATTGCCATAAACCAGCCACAGCTCCATGAGTTTGTAATGTATTAATTAAATCAATTTTTCCTGTTAATTGCCAATTAATAGCAGTTCCACCCCAAATAGAAAACCATATTAATCCAAAAATAGAAGGCATAATCCAGTTTATTATCATAAATTCACGAATTGTTCTACCATAAGAAATCATAGCCAAAAATAATCCCATCAATGGTGCATAAGCAATCCATACTGACCAGTCAAAAAGAGTCCATGATCTTGTCAATGCAGCTCCTCCAATATCAATAGGATCTAATCCCCATCTCCAAAAATTATGAAGCCACTCTGCCATACCTGCTGTTGATATTCTCAAAATATAAACCATCGGCCCTGTAAAAAATAATATAATTAATAAAATATAAAAAATTTTACTATTCCATGTTGCTAACACCTTAATTCCCTTATCAATTCCTAGATAAGAAGCTCCTGTAAATATAATCGTTGTTAAGCCTCCAATGGCAAGCCAAACAATAAGCGTTTTTGGAATTCCATAAGTCAGCTCCAAACCAGAAGCAACAAGAGCTAACCCTGTTCCTAAACCAGAAGCTAAACCTAATGTGATAGCTAACATACATAAAGTGTCAATAACTTCGGCTAGCACACCTTTAGTTATTCTCTCACCAAAAAGAGGCTTAAGAGTAGCAGTAACTGTTAACTTTTCTTTTTTATTAAAATAATTATATGCTACAGCTAATCCAGCTACTGAATATATCGCATAAGGAATAAATGTCCAGTTATAAAAACATCTAGCTATAGAAAATATTGCAGCTCCAGAAGTATTTGGCTCAATCCCTAGTTGATTTAATTCTCCATATACATTTCCAAAGTAAATAAGTGGTTCATTAACCCCCCAGTTTACAATACCAGTTGCAATTCCTCCAGTTAAAGCCATTGCAAACCAAGTCATAAAAGAGTACTTTGGCTTTGCATCTTTTCCACCGAATCTTATATTTCCAAATTTTGAAAAAGTTATTACTAAAACTATTATAAATGCTAAGATAGAAGCCAGTTGATAAAGCCATCCAAAATTATCTAAAGACCAATTAAAGAAATTAGTCGCAATAGATGAAAGAAGATTTGAATTAAAAATTCCTAAGATAACTGCAACTCCCATAAAAAGAATACCGGGAATAAAAACTCCCCATCTTATTCCATCTTCTTGAGATTCATTAGAACCTATCGTTCCTTCTTTTGGACTATTAATTGAGTCTAAATCTAAAACCTTTTCTTTTTCTGACATAAAATTCCTCCTATTTTAATTTTCCTATTTCTGTTTCTACAATCTCTAAAATTTTTCCACTTTTTATATATGATTTTAATTCTTCGATTATTGGGTATAAATATATGTCTTCATCCATTTTAGGAATATTTTGACCTATAAAATTTAAAACTTTTTTTGTCACTCTAGATACATTATTTTTAGAATCAGAAAGTTGGTTTGCTCTAAATACAGATAAAAGTTCAATTGCTAATATATATTCAAGCTTATCAGCTATTGAGTTTGCTTTTTTACAGGCTGTATATCCCATAGCTACATAATCTTCTTGATCTCCACATGTAGGTGTGTTATCAATAGTCGAAGAAGTTGAAAGTATCCTCATCTCATTTAACAATCCAGCTTGAGTATACTGAGGTATCATTAGCCCTGAGTTCAATCCAGGATTTTTTATTAAAAACCAAGGAAATTCAGAAAGATTTCCATTGATTAATCTATTATTACGACGCTCTGACATTTTAGCCAAATATGTGGCAGCTATACAGCAACTATCCATTTCTAATCCGACATAACCAGAATCACAATTACATCCAGAAATAGACTCTTCTACCTCAGATAATTGGGTATGCCATATTATTGGATTATCAACAGAAGAATTAAGTTCAATTTCAATTGTTTTTTTAGCGTCATAAAATGTTTTTTTTACTGCTCCATGTGCTTGAGGAATAGCTCTCAACGACAAAGCATCTTGTAATCGATAGTGGTATGATTCTTTTATTAATGTAGAATCTTTTAAAATATTTCTAACATTGTCAGCTGTATTTTTTTGATCTACATGTGGCCTTACACTCATCAATCTTTCATCAAAAGCTCTGATTGTTCCCTTTGAAATCTCTAAATTAAAAGCTCCTATTATATCCGCAACTTTTACAGCATTAATTAAATCAAATGTTGCTAATGCTGCTAATGCTGTTGACGAAGTAGTTCCACTAACTAAAGATAACCCCTCTTTATAAGAAAATTCAAACTTCTCTATTTTTAATATTTCAAATAATTCATTAGCTTCATAAAGTTTATTGTTATAAAAAATTTTACCAATACCAATAATCGCAGCTGCAATATGAGCTTCTGGTCCTAAATATCCTACTGATCCATCTCCTGGGACAAAAGGTATTATATTGTTATTTAAAAAATAACGATATCTCTCTAATGTTTCTAATCTCACTCCAGAATATCCTGACCCAGAATTTAATAAAATTAAAAGCATAATAGCTCTTACCTTTTCAATCTCTAAATTTTTTCCTACAGATACAGCATGTGATAAAATTATATTTTTTTGTAGCTGTTTAGCATCTGATTTATCAACTATATTTTTGCAAAGAGTTCCAAATCCTGTTGTTATCCCATACATAATTTTATTCTCATCGACCCATTTTTCTAAAAGATTCCTAGATTTGTTAACTTGATTAATATATTTTTCAGAAAATTCAACCTTTTTAAAATTTCTAGCTACTTCTATGACATCATTCAACGTAATATTTTCTCCTAAGACAACACACATTTTAAATCCTCCTTTTGATGCTAATGTTTTTTTTAAAAACATCATTTCATTATTAAAAACATTTTACTAATCACATAAATACTTAATTAGGGTATATACCTTTTAAAAAAAATAAAGTCAATATCTATTTTTTTTGAAAAGTTTTTTTATTAAATTTTAGAAAAGAAAATACTTAATTACAGGTATTTGTTTTTATTTTCAATGATTAGCATTTAAAATATATATTATTTTTTTTATTTTTTTTGAGGTATTAACAATAGCAGAAAGTAATCAAAATTTTTTTATCTAATTATTAAAATCATTTTAAAAATATAAAGTGTGGAGGTTTTAAATTATGTTAAATCAAGAAATTTTTAATGCTATGACTATTAAAGTTAACTGCCCATGACATTCCTTTAGAAGCACCTAAGTTTGATCCTAAAATTAGAAGAGCTCCTAAAAGAGTTGTACATTTAGAAAAAGATGAAATTGCATTAGCGCTAAAAAATGCTTTAAGATATATTCCAGAAGAATTCCATGAGATGCTAGCTCCTGAATTTTTAGAAGAGCTTCATACTCACGGTAGAATATATGGATATAGATTTAGACCTACAGGAAATATTCATGGAAAACCTATATTTGAATATAAAGGAAAATGTACTGATGCTAAAGCAATTCAAGTTATGATAGATAATAATTTAGATTTTGATATAGCTCTTTATCCATATGAACTTGTGACTTATGGTGAAACAGGACAAGTTTGTCAAAACTGGATGCAATATAGATTAATTAAAAAATATCTTGAAAATATAACAATGGACCAAACTTTAGTTGTAGCTTCAGGGCATCCAACAGGATTATTTAAATCACATCCTTCAGCTCCTAGAGTTATAATAACTAATGGACTTATGATTGGAGCTTTTGATGATTATGATAACTGGGCAAGAGGTGCAGCTCTTGGAGTAGCTAACTATGGTCAGATGACTGCAGGAGGATGGATGTACATTGGTCCTCAAGGAATAGTTCACGGTACATATTCTACAATTTTAAATGCAGGAAGACTTTTCTGTGGAGTTCCTGCTGATGGAGATTTAGCGGGAAAACTATTTGTAACATCAGGACTTGGAGGAATGAGTGGCGCTCAAGGAAAAGCTACTGTTATAGCTAAAGGGGTTTCTATTATCGCAGAAGTTGATTTATCTAGAATTCAAACTAGATTAGAACAAGGTTGGATAAATA
>NZ_JBOGCC010000368.1:0-1028 GCF_051656525.1 Clostridium sp.
GTGAGTTCGATATTATGCGTCATTTTATTTTCGCTCCGTGTGTTGACAGTAATGTCATACTCGCATAATATGACCACATCGTCAAGTACAAACCACAACGGAGTAAGACATGAACACCAACAACACATTCACACTCACCATGCCGACTGATGACCCAATCGCGTTAAACGCGTTCAGTCGTGCTCTGCACGAAATGGCCGTAGCACACGGTGCGCCAGTGGTACAGGGTAAGGTCATTGAACGTACCGAAACTATCGGTAACTGCAGCGTCACAGAGAAGATTCTGTCTGACGACGAACTCGAAGCACTGTTGAATGACCGCGACCACGTAACAGTGCTGGACACCAGTGTAAATCCACCGGTTATCGTTAGTGGTCCCGAAGATATCACGGTGTCCGACCTCATCGACTCGGAAGGTTTACCTTGGGACGAGCGTATCCACGCCGGTTCAAAGACCCGTAACCAAGACGGTACATGGAAGGCACGTAAAAAACGCCAAGACATGACCGCCGAAGAGTGGAGCGACTACGTTACAGGCGTGAAAGCTGAATTGAAAGAGCTGATGAGCGTACCGGTTGTGACACCACCTGTAACAACACCTGAACCGGCATTACCATCGGACAACGAACAGTACGCCGCAGCGTGGGCTAAACATTATGGTGATGAAACCTCTGAGCCGGAAGTTGTACCACCTGTTCCAGCAGTTGAACCACCAATGCCCGTACCACCTGTTCCAGCAGTCGAGCCGGAAGTGACCGTTGCGATTGAAGCGGAGCAGTTGCCTCCAGCACCGCCAGTAAGTGACAGTGTAACAACCTTTCCGGCGTTGATGACATGGTTAACTTCGCACGAATCGGTGCTGACCGTTGAGCGTGTGAATCAAGTGGTACAGTCGCACGGTCTGACCGAACTGAAACAACTGATTCAGCGTCCCGACCTGATCCCGCAAGTGTTCGTTACACTGTCACAGGAGGTGTGACCATGCGCCCACCAAAGGTATCAAGTGCTGCACAGTGGATGACCTGTCG
>NZ_JBOGCC010000369.1:0-1656 GCF_051656525.1 Clostridium sp.
CCTCCACTAGCTTTTACAATTTCAACAACATCATGAATGTAATGTGGTAATGGTTTATTTTCCATTCCTGCAACTATTACATTATATCTATTTAAAGGTATTAATATTTTCTTTACACTTGCTTCTGATATAGCTTTAGCAGCTTTTGGTGTTAACTCTCCAAGAAAAGCATTTGCACAAATTATCCCTATTGGACCTATAATCATATCTACCTTATCAGAATTATATATAATTGCATTTTCTCCTGATGCTCCTTCATTTGCACCTGCCCTTATCATTAGTGATGTTGCATTTGAATTTGTTCCTAATGCAAGAATTTCAATTTTTTCTTCAAATTCATCCCTTAGTTTTGCAACTACAGCTTTTCCAATTCCGCCACCTTGTCCATCAATAACTGCAACTCTCACCTTTCAATTCTCCTTTTACTAATTTAATAGGGAAGATTTCTCTCCCCACATTTACCTACAAGCTTGTATTTATTTTTTCCCTAAAAATTTTCCGTTCAATAATAAATATATAAATAATACTTAATTTAGACAAAGCCCTAGCTTCATCTGAACTTCTAATTAAATTTATCCATAAAGTATTCGAAGTTTCCCTCTACTTTATAATAAATTTTAAAGGCTTATTTATAAAGTTTCCCAGGCTTTATAACACCGTATTTTTACAAATATCCTTCATGGTTACATTTTGAATCCTTCGTGAATTCTTTCTTGTTTATATATATTCTCCTTTTCCCATTTAATTCCTTTTTATTTTTTTATTTTTTTTGAATATATTTTTTATATCTGCACATAATACTATTGTAAAGCAAATTGAATGAGGAGGTCATTAAGATGAATAGTCAACGTAACCAAAACATTCATACTAAAGAAGCATCCAAATCAGATGTAGCTGAGGATAGTCCAAAAGAGCTTTCAGGCTTATAGGGTTTCTACTCTTTAAACTTTATAAGCAAAACTAATTATTTGATTCAAACGCTTGAATGAGGAGGTCATTAAGATGAATAATCAACATAACCAAAACATTCATACTAAAGAAGCATCTAATTATGATGCAGGTGAGGATAGTCCAACAGATTATTTAGGCCTATAAGGTCAATAGCCCTATAGGCGTGCTTTATCAAAAGAAAAGAATCTACCGCAAGAAATTGTGATAGATTCTTTTTCTTTATAATAATTCTTTAAATCTTCTTACATATATCTTTTTCATTATAGTTACTAAGATTATATATAATGTTACTATTCCAATTAAGAATGCAAAATATATTGGTGGAAGACTAACCATTCCAAGACCTTTTCCAAGGCTTGTATAAGGCAATATAGTTCCTGCCATTATTCCAAGTCCTGTTGCAATCGTAACAAATTTTGATGCTCTACTTTGCATAAAAGGAATTTTAGGAGTTCTTATCATATGGATAACTAAAGTTTGTGACCATAATGATTCAATAAACCATCCTGTTGCAAAAATTTGTGCAAATAATGTTTTATCTATTCCTTCCATATTATATCCACCACCAAGCATTAAAGGAGCTATAACAAAGAACATTACTACATAAGTTAGAATATCAAAAACTGAACTTGTTGGTCCTATCCATCTCATAAAGCTTCCAATAGATGAAGCGTCCCATTTTCTTCTTTTTTTCAAATATTCATA
>NZ_JBOGCC010000370.1:0-1319 GCF_051656525.1 Clostridium sp.
TATAGGGCAAAGAAAAAATTATATGAGATGTTAAAGGTGGGGGAATAAGACTATGGATTTTAAAGGGTTAGATAAAAAGGTGAAAAAAGCTATTAGTGAGAATATAAATGAAGTTCCACAAGGTGTAAATGAAAGAATAAATAAGACATTAAAAGATTTAGATAAAAAGAAAAAGAAAAATTATGTGAAAATAGGAGTAATTGCAGCTAGTGCAATGTTAGTATTAGGAACAGTTGGAGTAACAACTACAGCAGTAGCAAAAGGAATTGGGGTTAAAGACTTAGTATATGAAATGTTTGGGTATGATGAAATATATACTAAGTATGCAAAGGAAATAAATGAGGAAGTAGAGTATGGTGGCGTAAAAGGAACAATAACAAGTGCAATACATGATGGGTATAAAATATATATAAGTTTTAAATTAGAAAGTGATACATTGAGTTCAAGTGAAATAAAAGAGAGAACATGTCCAAGTTTAAAAAAGATAGAAAATATAGAGTTTGAAAGATATCAAGCAGCGTATAAAATGAAAGAAGAAGGAGGAAATACAGTAGTTGGACTATTTGAGATAGGGCTAAATAGCATAAAAATCAATGAAGATTCAATGCTTGGCTATAAGGAAGATATTGAAATAGAAGTTTCTTTAGAACAATTTATAAAAGAACAACTTAGAGATAATTTAAAGTTTAAAATAAAAGCTTCAGCAAAAGATGTTAAAGATGATATACAAAAATATAAAGTAAATAAAGAAACAGATCAACTTAATATAAGAGAAATTATAGTAACTCCTTTTGAAATATACGTGAAAGGTGATAGTAAGGTTGTATATGCAGAAGGAAAAAGGCGTGAAGATACTAGAAAAGAAATAGAAAAATTTTATGATTATAGTTTGAAAGATAATAGTGGAACAATTATAAAACCAGAAATGCATGATATAGCACTTACAGATAGAGAAGAATTTACAATAACATATAAAAATACACTTAAAGATACAAGTAAATTAGAACTTTTAATTAAAGAAAATGGAAAAGAAGTTAAAAACAAAGAAACAAAGAAAATTGAGTTGGTTAAAGAATAGAAAGAGATATTACTAGTAAGAAATGTAAAAAAATAATGAATAGTATTGAAATGTATATTGAATGTGATATAATAAAAACTTCTTTATAATATAATGGATGAGGAACGCCTGTTCATAAATAGGCGTTTTTTAGGTTATCTTAAATTTATGCATTTCGCAAAAAAATAGATTTTAAATAAAGAAAAGTGAATAAAAATAGTTGTGAATAAATAAAAGTGAAAAATGAAAAGATTTTCTTTAA
>NZ_JBOGCC010000371.1:0-1903 GCF_051656525.1 Clostridium sp.
TTGTGCTAGGGCCGTGTGCAGGATGAACATTTAGTGAGTCTTCTTGACTGTCTATAAGTCTAACTACACTTTCTTTTAAATCTTCTATATTTCCTGTTTTAAGGTCTGATCTACCAACTGAACCTTTAAATAGTGTATCTCCAGAGTATAAATCATTTTCAAATTTATAGCATACTCCACCAATAGTGTGTCCTGCAGTTGGTATGAATGTGATTTCTTTATCTCCTAAAGGCAATGTATCTCCAGCTTTAAGTTTTATAAACTCTCTTCCATCTAGGTTATAGTGTCTTTTAATACCACGTTCATTATATAAGTTATGATAGTTATCCATAAATAAGTCATACTCTTTTTCATAAAGATATATAGGAACGTTGTATACATCAGTAGCACTTATGTGGTCAAGATGTGAGTGAGTTAATAATATTCCCTTAACTGTTAGGTTATTTTCTTCAACTATTTTTTGTATTTTTTCTTTTTCATATCCAGGGTCAACAAGGTAACATTCACCTTTATAATCTATTATATAAGTATTCATATCTATATAGTGGTTTTTATAAATTTCACCGTTTACTTCAATTTTAAACATATTCAAAACTCCTTAAGCTTTATTGTATAATTTAATTATACATCTAAGGAGGTTTCTTGAAAATTACTGACTTTTTTGTGGGTAACAGAGTAGATAGTAAATGACATAATAAAAAAGAACAAAGAAAAAAAGCGCCCATCCAACCAAAAATAGCGCTTTTTAATTCATAACATTCAATAGCCCCAAAAACAAATAAATGTTCTAGGTTTAGCATAGTGTACCAGCACTATGCTTTTCTTATATTTATATTATATCAAAAAAGATAGAAAATACAATTAAAAGTATAGAAGATCATTGATACTTTTTCCTCCACTCATAGAAGATGGAGATATTATAGGCACTAGCTAACAGATAAAAAAACTACTACAAAAATGCTTTTGCAAAATTGTAGTAGTTTTTCTTTTTTAAACCGCCTATAAAACTTTTTTAAGCTTTATAAGCCTAAGTACTCTGTTGGACTGTCTCCAACTTCATTAGCTTTTGATGCTTCTTTAGTATGAATGTTTTGGTTAATTTGACTATTCATCTTAATGACCTCCTCATTCAATAGGTTTACAGTAGTAGTATGTGCAGATAGGAGAAAAATATTCTAAAAAGTTTCTAAAAAAGTGTTTACAATTTGTGGTAATCTGAATAGTATAGTATTGTAAATGTTAATAAATTATTTCGGTAGGTGAGGTTACTATAGGGATACGGATTGCTGCCGCAGAGTAGTGGAGACACTATGCGCAGGTTAGCAGAGCACGTCGAAGAAACAAGGCGTACTTTAATGCAATTTCATTGCCCTATGAAGCTAAAGCTTGAACGGTTAAAAGTATAATCTTGAATTATATTTTTAAAACATATAATTATATCTAATAGCTAGTATTTATCTGATAACTAATGGGTGCAATACCCCTTATCTTCTATAGGTGTAAGTGGGGAAAAACAGGCACAGGTTTCTAGATAAATTTGACTAGAGATTTAGATGGAGTTAACCCTCCACTTGAATCAAGTTTCATTTTATATTCCTAGAGTTGATATAGGAGTGAATAATGGATATGTGCTATTAGAACAGTAGGACTCTAAGTTTAGTTATTTGGATTTTATTATAAATTCAATATTTAAATGAAGTTTTATTTGTGTGAAATTATATCTCGTTTAGTATACCTACTAAGCGGGATTTTTTATTTTCTAAAAAAAAAGTGAGGTGAGAACAAGTGGAATCAGGAAGTAGTCAGCAGAGAATAGGCAAAGTTTATAATGATGATGATGAGTATCTCTTTAATCAGAGCAATAAAACAAAAAATTTAATATTAAAAAAGGCAATGTCTATCT
>NZ_JBOGCC010000372.1:0-2075 GCF_051656525.1 Clostridium sp.
TTATGTGATTTAGCTTATCCTATGATAAGTAGAAGCATTATTGATGAAGTTGTTCCAAATAAGGATACAAGAATGCTTGTAGTATTTGGAATAACTTTATTTTTAATATTTGTAGTTAAGATGGGACTTAACTATTTTATGCAATATTATGGTCATATTTTAGGAGTTAATATGCAGGGGGATATGAGAGAAGAGGTATTCTCACACCTTCAAAAGCTTCCAAATTCATATTTTAGCGATAATAAAATCGGTGTGATTATGTCAAGAATAATAAATGATTTAATGGAAGTTTCAGAGCTTGCACATCATGGACCTGAGGATATTTTTATATCAGTTATTCTTTTAGTTGGATCATTCTTTATATTAATTGGAATAAATTTAGAGCTTACTTTAATAATCTTTTGCATACTTCCATTTGTATTATTATTTGCAATAATGAAAAGAAAAAAGATGAGTGAAAAGTTTTTAGAATCAAGAGTAGCTGTTGGAGATGTTAATGCTAGCTTAGAAAATAGTGTTTCAGGAGTACGTGTAACTAAGGCTTTTTGCAATTATGATACTGAAATGGAGAAGTTTAAAACTGAAAATAATGTATTTAAAAAAGCAAGAAATGAAGCTTTAAAGGCTATGTCTGTATTTTTTTCTGGCATACTTTTTGGAATTGATATTTTAGAGCTTGTAGTTTTAATAATTGGAGGATATTTTACCTATATAGGAAAGATAACTTTAGGTGATTTTACAGCCTATCTTTTATATGTGAAAATGTTTATACAACCAATTAAAAAGCTAGTAAATTTTACAGAGCAGTTTGAACTTGGAAAAACAGGCTTTGTAAGATTTATGGAAATAATGGAGATTGAAGAAGAAAAAGAAGTGGAAAATCCAAAAGAGCTTAAAAATGTAAAAGGTCATATAAAAATAGAAAATGTATCTTTTACTTATGAAGATAAAAAGAAAGTTTTAGATGATTTAAGCTTAGATATAGAGAAAGGAAAAACTATAGCCTTAGTTGGACCTTCAGGTGGAGGAAAAACTACACTTTGTAATTTAATACCAAGATTCTTTGATTATGATAAGGGCTCTATAAAAATTGATGATGTAGATATAAAAGAAGTATCATTAGAATCTTTAAGAAGAAATATAGGAATAGTTGCACAAGATGTATTTTTATTTACAGGAACAATAAAGGAAAATATTTTAGTTGGAAAAGGAAAAGCAAGTGATGAAGAAGTGATAGAAGCCTGTAAAAAAGCTAGAATTCATGATTTTATAGCTAGTCTTGAAGAAGGATATGAAACCTTTATAGGAGAAAGAGGTGTTAAATTATCAGGAGGACAAAAGCAAAGAATTTCAATAGCAAGAATTTTTCTTAAAAACCCACCAATAATAATTTTAGATGAAGCAACATCTGCACTTGATAATGTAACTGAAAGGGAAATTCAAGAATCCTTAGAAGAGTTAAGCAAGGATAGAACAAATTTAATAGTAGCTCATAGATTAACAACTATTAAAAATGCAGATGAAATAATTGTCTTAAGTGAAAATGGAATTGAAGAAAGAGGAACTCATAAGGAACTTCTAATGAAAGAGGGGATTTATAAAACTCTTCATGGAGAAAACTAAAATTAATATCATAAAAAATAAAAAAGAATACATTGATAGAAAGAATTTTAATGGGAGTGGAACATTAGTGTATAATTTAATAATTTATGATAGCAAATATGGAAGTACAGAAAAGATAGTCTATATTTTAGAAAAAATAATAGGGTATTCTAAAAGTATAAAGCCAAAAGATTTTAAAGAAGAATACAAAGATATTTATGATAACTTTATATTCATTTCTCCAGTATATATAGAAAGGCTATTACCATCTATAGAAAAGTTTGTAGATGAAAATGAAGCATGGCTCAAGAAAAAGAAAGTATATGCTTGTGCGATAAATATGATAGGAGAAAAAGGGCTTAGTTACTTAGATAGAATGGAAGAAAAATTAAAGGGAGCCTTTGTGATGAAGGCTTCTTTGTATGGAGAAATAAAAGAAAAAGAACTATCAGAAAAAGATTATAAAGGGTTAA
>NZ_JBOGCC010000373.1:0-28221 GCF_051656525.1 Clostridium sp.
CTCCTTTATTGATTCCATTTTATTTAATAATATAATTTTATTATAATATGTTTATATAGTTCAATTAACTTAATATGAATTTCTAACATTTCTGTTCATAAAGCATGTCCTGTATCTAATAAAATTATATTTTCTGCAAATTCTTTTAGGGCATATTGCTGGCATACTTTTTTACTAAGTTTTTCATAGTTTACTTCTTCTTTTGGTAACTTTAATATAGCAACTCCTTCACTATCTAGTTTATCTTTAATTTCTTTTGATAAGCTTTCTTTTGCAAGTTTACATGATCCTGAGAATGCTCCAAGTTCATCTCCTACTCTCTCACCTCTAATGTCTTCTATATTACACATTCCACTTATGCTTATTCTTGGACCAAAAGCTGGACATCTTAGTATGCACATTGAACATCCATTTCCGTATCTTAAGCAGTTTCCCATTGGTCCTGTTGAACCTGTTGTTTCAATAAACACATCTCCCTCTATATACTGATCTTTATGATTATATATCCCTTTAATTATCTTATCTTCAAAGTTTACATCAACTATTCTTTCTTCCATATGAATAGTTATTCCTTTTTCTAAGATATATCTTCTCACTTCTTCTTCTATTATATTTACATCATAAAGTGTTGCATGTTTATGTCCTGGAAATTCTATATCTTTATGTCTTGCACATTTATCACATATTTTTATTAAATCTCCAGCCCCTAATGCTATTAATTCTTCTGCTGCTGTATATCTTCCATTGTTTCTCATTATTCCACCAACATTTCCAAGTCCTAGTAGAAGATCAGTTTTTTCATATATATGCACTTCTGCTCCTGTTTTTCTAGCAGTAATGGCTGCTGCACATCCACTCCATCCTCCACCTATAATTACAACTTTAATCATATTAACCACCTTCCTTCAAATACTGTTCTTGGATCTGTTTGATACTTACAATACCTCCTTACCTTATTTCCTTCATATTTTATAGTGCATGCTCCACAAACCCCTTCACCACAAGACATTTTAAAATTATTACAGCAAGAAATACTTATATCATTTCTATTTAATGCATCTAAAAACTCAATAATATTATATGTTGTTATATCTGCTCCACCTACATGGATATGCTCTATTCCCCTTTCTACATATTCTTTAATTTTATCTCTTACCTCATTTGTTAATTTTCCATCTTGAATAATAATTTCTTCATTAACTTCTTCAAGATCACTTTTCTCTAAGTACTCCTTTGAAAAATCATATGTTATTTCTCCAATATCTTTTATTAAATATACCTTATTTTCCTTTTGTAATAATCTATTTATCACATTTATACTAGGAGCAAGTCCAATTCCTCTACCTATAATTAATACCTTTTTATTTGTTAGCTCTTTCAATTCCTTTAATCCAAATATCCCGTTATAATATGGACCTCTTACTATTAAATTCTCATTATCAAATCTCAATAAATCCTTTGTTTTTACTCCACTAATTTTTACTGCAACCTTTATCCATCCCTCTTCATCATTTGATTCCATTACTGATACTGGAACTTCAAAATAGCTTAATATAGATTTTCTTAAAAATATATATGCCCCTGGTCTACTTAAATCTACTGCTAATTGTCTTGATACTCTAAATTTAATAATAACAATATCATCTTCTACATTTTTAAATTCTATAATATCGCAATTTATAGTTTCTCTTCCCTTTTTAGCCTTATTTTTATTGTTTAAAAATTCATTATAAATACAAACTCCATTCCAATTACTACATTCACAAAAGCATTTTCCTCTAAGTTGAGAACATAATATACAATCTCCACTTTCTGCTAAATGACATGGACAATAATCTGTCCCTAAATCTATACATGTAAATTTTTCTCTCATCTTTTTTCCTCAAAAAATTATTATCTTATACTAAATTATTATTTAATTCTCCTTTTTGTTCTTCTTTCACTTATTTATTAACAAAAATGTAGAGATATTTACCTATCTCTACATTTCTACTCTAATATATTATTCATATGTCTCTATAAAAGATAATTTCTTTCCTGGATTGTATGAGTACACAACCTTTTCTTCTTCTAAGTTTGAATCTTTAAACACAGTGCTTGATTCTTTTACCTTATCATATATTTTTTTAGTTTCTTCCCATCTTTTAGGACAATTTAAAACAACTATTATAATATCTTTTCCTTTATTATTTACTGATGTTACTAAACATTTTCCTGCTTTTCCTGTATATCCTGTTTTTACACCATTTGCTCCTTCAATCTGCCATAATATTTTATTTATATTATTATAATCACGTGTAAAATTATATTTCTCTTTGCTAGTTTGCTTACTGCCTACAATTTCTCTAAATATTTTGTAGTCCATTGCTTTAGATGTTAAAATTGCTAAATCATATGCACTTGAATAATGATCTTCTTTATCTAATCCATGGGGAGTTTGAAAATGCGAATCTATAAGTCCTAAACTTGAACTATAGTGATTCATAATTCTTGCAAATTCTTCTTCAGACCCTCCAATTCCTTCTGCTAAAGTAATTGCTGCATCATTTCCTGACTTATACATAAGACCATATAATAATTCACGTACTGCTATCTCTTCATTTGCTTTATAGCCAACTTTTGACCCTCTACAGCCTGCTGCTTTTTTACTTACTATAAATTTATCTTCTAAATTTGAATTTTCTATTGCTACTAATGCTGTTAATATTTTAGTTGTGCTTGCCATTTCTACTATTTCATATCCATTTTGCTCAAATAGAACTTTTCCTGTTTCTTTTTCTATTGCTATAGCACATCTTCCATCTACTTTTAATTTTTTATCTAAGGCAAAACTTTTTGTTCCCATACTACTTAATCCAATAATAAATATTATAGTAATTACTACTAGCTTTTTAGAAATTTTCATAAAAATCACCTCTATAATATTTTGTATTAAACTTTAATTTATATACCTATTTTTTATTTTCTTTTTATGTATATTTTTCCTCTATTTTGTTGAGAATATAATTAGTTATGAGTTAGGAGGTGTTAATTTATGAAATTGCTATTATTTTTTATAGTAATTATTTTTATTTTATTTTTCCCTTTTAAAGTTAAACTTTACTTTTCATATATTGATTCCTCTTTTCAATTAAAATTATATAATTTTTCTATTTTCCCAAGCAAAAAGAAAAAACATTTAAATCGTAAGAAAAAAAAGTCTTCTAAGAAAAAAAAGAAAAAGCCTTTAAATAATTTAACCCCTAACAATATTCTTTTATTTATTTCTAATTTTAATAAAAGAAAGTTTAAGCCTAAATTTTTTTTAGATTTCAATTTTACTTATTCCTTAAATGATGCTAAAAACACTGCACTTTCATTTGGTGCTATTCACTCAGTAATACCCTTTATTCTTAGATTTTTTTCAATTTTTTTTAAAATTTCTCCCCCAAAGTTATCAATAAATCCATCATTTAAGGATTTGTTTTTTATAACTTTAAAAGGCCAATGTATAATTACTCTTTCACTTGGGCAGATTATTTATACAGCATTTATTTTAATTAAAGAATTTTACAAATTAAGGAGGTGCCCTAAATAGGGATACTTATGAAAGATATTAAAGATCATCCAATAGAAAATTTAATGGAAAGCACAATGGAAAATTTAAAAGACATGATTGATGTAAATACAATAATTGGAACACCTGTTGAAACTAAAGATGGAACTTGTATAATTCCAATCTCTAAAGTTTCTTTTGGTTTTGCCTCAGGAGGTTCTGAATTTGATTCTCAAACTAAAGCTTCATCTGACTCTCAAGTTGATTATCCATTTGCTGGTGGTTCTGGAGCTGGTGTTTCTGTTAAACCTGTTTCTTTTTTAGTAGTTAGAAAAGACTCTATTAGACTTCTACCAGTAGAACAAGATAGTACTTATGATAGAATTGTTGATACAATTCCACAAGTTTTAGAAATGTTTAAAGATGCATGCCAAAACTTTAAATCAAATAAAAATTCTAAGAAGACTGAAAGTTGTTCATTTGATAAAGATCCTCATGCTAATGAATCACCTCTTGATTCAACTTATTATGACTCTACATCAAATGAAGATGGTTTTGACGTAAAATAAAAAGAACTCATATGAGTTCTTTTTATTTTTCATCTTCTTCATCGTTTATATGATATAAATCTAATGATGGTAATTCTTCTAATCCTGATAATCCAAACTGTCTTAAAAATTCATCTGTAGTTCCATATAATATAGGTCTTCCTATTACTTCAAGTCTTCCAACTTCTGAAATCAATTCTCTTTCTATAAGCTTTTGAATTGCACTATCTGATTTTACTCCTCTTATCTCGTCAATATCAGCTCTTGTTATAGGCTGCTTATAAGCTATTATTGATAAGCTCTCTAAGGACGCTTGACTTAAGCTTTGTCGTCTATTTTTATTTAGTAGTCTTTCAATATATTCACTATACTCACTCTTTGTAACTAATTGATACATTCCATTTATTTGTATAAGTTTTATTCCTCTGTTTTCAATTTCATATTGTAATAGCATTTCACCTAGTATTTCTTCGGTTTTCTTAGGTGTTATTTCCAAATTAACTGCAATATCTCTTAAGGATAAAGGCTCGCCACTTACAAATAGCATTGCTTCTATAGCTGCTTTATAAGTTCCCTTCATTGAAATCTCTTCAAATTCAAATTGACTAATTTTACTCATCTTCATTACATCCTTTTATTATTATTTCAGCAAAATTTTCACTTTGATAAGCTTTAACTCTTCTCTGCTTTATAAGCTCTAATAAAGCTAAAAAGGTTACAACACATTCTATCTTACAAGAGCATTCAAAGATTATATCACTAAAATTCAAATTATCTTTTTCATCTATTCTTTTTAAAATATAATCGTATTTATCTTCAATTTTATAGTTATCACGCTTTATATTCTTATTTATTACCACTATACCAGTATTTCTCTTTTGCATATATTCTTCTAATAATTTACTATAAATATTATATAAATCCATTAACGTAATATTATCAAATAAGTTCTCATTACTTATCTTTTCTTTTTTTACTTCTATAACTTCTGGTTTTTTACTATATGTACATCCTATGTTATTTGCCTTTTGTCTGAAAAATTCTGTTGACGCTTTTATTTTTCTATATATTATTAACTTCTCTAAAAGTTTCTTTTCAAGGTCTTCATCATCTACTTCTTCTTCTTTCTTTTTATCTTTTGGAAGTAAACTTTTTGATTTTATTTCTATCAATGTTGCTGCAATAACTATAAATTCCGATGTTATTTCTAAATCTATTTTTTTCATATGATCTAAATAGTCTAAATATTGATTTGTTATTTCATATATTCGAACATTATATATGTCCATTTTATTTTTTTTTATTAAGTGTAATAATAAATCAAATGGTCCTTCAAAATCTGCTATTTTTATTTTTACTTTATGCTCTTCCACTTGCCATCCTCCCTAATCTACTCTTTAAATATTATACACTATTTATCTTATATTTGAAAAACATGTTTAAAAAAAGAACTAAAATTTTACCTTTAGTCCTTTTTTAAATAATTCTATTTTTTCTCTTTCTTTATTTCTTTAGTCTTTGTTTTATCCTTATCTTGTGTTTCTGACTTTTCTTGTTTTTTATCTTTTTCTTTAAATATACATTTAATTTTATATTTGATTTTTGCAAATACACTTGGTTTATCTATATCTCTATCAGTATAAATTTCTACTTCTCCTACCAAGTCTTTTCCACTATATAATTCACATTTACCAACTGTTTCTCCTGCTTTAAATGTTTCTTTATTTTTATCTAATACAATTTTCTTTTCTATTTCATCACATTTTTTGCCTTTTTCTAAAATTGCTATAAGATCATTTTTTGCTTTTGCTTCAAACAATTCATCAGTTTGATCTGATAAATTCGCATCCCCTATTACTTGATCTTTAGATACAATTTTTCTACCTTCAAATTTAGAGAATCCATAATTAAGTAGCATACTTGCATCTCTATTTCTAATTTTATAAGTTGGTGCTCCCATTATTACTGCAAGCATTCTTACACCATCTCTTGTAGCTGTTGATGATATACAATACTTAGCTTCTTTTGTATATCCTGTTTTTAACCCATCACACCCTTTAAAGAATCTAACAAGTTTATTATGGTTAACTAATTCTATTGGACTTTTTCTTCCTTCTGAAATAGTGTCCATATAAATACTTGAATATTTCAATATATTTTTATGTTTTAATAATTCCATAGACATTGTTCCAATATCTCTTGCTGTTGAATAGTGGTCTGGTGATGGTAACCCAGTACAATTTTTAAAATTAGTATTTTTCATTCCTAAATCTTTTGCTTTTTCATTCATTAGCTTTACAAAATTTTCTTCTGTTCCACCAATATATTCAGCAATAGCTACTGCTGCATCATTTCCTGAGGCAATAGCAACACCTTTTATAAGTTCCTCTAAAGTTCTCTCTTCCCCATTATCTAAAAGCATAGTACTTCCACCCATTTTTTTAGAATTCTCACTACAAGTAACTTTATCAGAAATCTTATTTTTTCCTGAATCAATACTCTCCATAACAAGTAACATTGTCATTATTTTAGTTACTGATGCTGGCGCAAACTTTTCATCAGGATTTTTTTCATATACAACTTTTCCTGTTGTTGGCTCTAATAATAATGCTGATTTTGCTTCTACATTTATTCCAGCAGGTCCTTTTGATTCTTCTACTGCAAGCGGTGTGATAAATGGAATTAGCATAAAAAATATAATAATACTAATGATTGTTCTTTTGTTTTTTATAATATTTATCATTTGAATCCCTCCTTAAAAATATTATTTCCTTTTATTTTATATTTATTATAAAAAACATAAAAAAAGCTAATTTCTTTTTTGAAATTAGCTTTAATCTATCATAAAATTCATCTTGAATATTTATATAATTATATTTCACTTAAACTAATGAAATATACTTATGCTCTAGGATGAGCATTTTTATATACTAGATTTATTTTATCACTATTTATTATTTCATAATAAGTATCCATATACGTTAATACTTGATTTCCTAATAACTTTTGAACTGCACGTACATTTGCTCCATTTTGTAACATATGCACTGCAAAAGAATGTCTAAATGTGTTTAAATTAACTTCTTTCTTTATACCAGCCTTATGTGAGTACTCTTTTACAATTCTCCAAATTCCTTGTCTTGTAAGGCCTTTTCCATTTAAATTTACAAATAATTTTCTTTCTCCAGATTCTGCAATATCATTTCTAACTAAAATATATTCTTCTAATGCCCTTGTTGCACTTCTTCCTATTGGAATTAATCTTTCAAAGTTTTTATTGTCTGTACACTTTACAAAGCATAAATCCAAATTTACATCCTCATTATTTAATGATATTAATTCAGAAACTTTCATTCCTGTTGCATACATAAGCTCTAAAAGTGCATTATCTCTAATACCTTTTATTCCTGACTTATCTATTGATTTTATAATCTTATCAACTTCATCAATTGTAAGAATTTGCGGAAGCTTTTTAGTATTCCTACTACTCTTATACGTTATCTTAGGAATATCTGTTATTAATGATTTTGTTTTTAAAAACCCATAAAAACTTCTTAAACTTATTACTATACGATTAATTGACCTTTCTGATTTGCCTGTATCAAGTAAATTTTGAATATAGGCAATTATTGCTACATTATCTGATGTGTATAACTCTTTATTACTTGAGTTTAAAAATTTGATAAAAAGATTTACATCCGTAACATATGCATAAACAGTATTTTCACTTTTGTCATTTTTAAATAAATGTTCTTTGTAACTCTCAATAATTTCTAACATTTTACTCTCCTAATACCATTACTTATATCTATCCAACAAAATTCTCCCTACTTTTCATCTCTTGATTTCCATTTTTTATAGATAAAATTTAGTTATTACCAACTTTACTAAACTTGGAGATAGGTAAGTTTCAATTACTATACCAATTATAAATATGCAAAGTATTATTAATAATATGTTAGTTCCACCTTTATTTAACAATAAATTTTTTATTGGAACCTTTTTTATAAATTTTTCTTTGAACTTTATTGTTGATAAACTTAATGCAATTATACTTGTTGCAACTATACATGGAATATAAATAATATTTTGTGGTACAAGAGATGCTATTGCTATACCTAAACCTTCACCATTAAATGTTGTTAATAGAAATGTAAATGTATATCCAATAGAAAACCCTTTCATCAAATTTATTATTAATATTATTGGGCTTCCAAAAAAAGTGAATCCCAATATCACTATCGGTGCTATTATTATTATATTCTTCTTAAAAACTTCAAATAATAATCCCATATAGCTTATATTACTACTTTGTATTCCACTTATAAAATTTGAATAGTAACTTGATAAATCTTGTCTATCATTAATATTCATATATTTTATAGCATATACTCCAATAACTACACCTACGCAAAAAAATAATAAAACTATCAAATAATAAAATTTTTGTTCTTCAAATGTATCACCAATTTTCTTCGCTAATAACTTCATCTATTCTCTCCTCCTAAATAGTTATAAATATTATTATGTTTAAAAATCATAAAATATTCATATTTATCCTATTTAGAAGAAATCTTTTTAATCTATATATCCAAATGCTGAAATTGTTTTAGCATCTACTATATTCCCAGCTTTAATCATTTTTCTTATTTCTTTTATATTCACTTTTACTACATCTATAAACTCATCTTCATCGCCTTCTTTTATACCTTCATAAAGATTAGTTGCTTTGTATATATGAATAAGTTCATCTGTAAATCCTGCACCTGTTGCAATTGTTCCTAGATACTCTATATTATCTGATTTATATCCTGTTTCTTCTTCTAACTCTCTCTTTGCACATATGAACGGATCTTCATCTTTCTCTAATTTTCCTGCTGGTATTTCTATTAATATCTTATTTAAAGCTGCCCTAAACTGCTTTACAAGTATAACAGTCTCTTCATCTATAAATGGTAATATGGCTGATGCTCCTGGATGTCTTATTATATCTCTTGTTCCTAAATTTCCATCTGGAAGTTCTACCTCTACATTTACAAACTTTAAAAAGTTCCCTTTATATTTTAGTTCTTCTTTTAATATTTTTTCTTCTAATTTCATAATTTTCCTACCTTCCTTTACATAACATATATATTGTTATTTTATCTTTAAAAAAATACCTACTAAAATAAATTTAGTAGGATATTTCTTATTTTGGATCTCTTATTAAGTTTACAGTTCCATTTTCATCATCTAATATAACTATATTCAATAGATTGTCACTTATATCATATATTTTATATTCAATAATTCCATTTTCTTTTTTATATTCACATCTATAAGCTAATTCTTTTTTTCTCTTATCAAAAGGAATTTTTTCTTCTTCTAAAAATTCATATAATCCTCTTAATAATTTGACATTTTGTGATTGTTCCGTACGTTCAGTGCATTCTAGTGGATCTGGAAATAATCCAAATAAAAAATTTTTTAATGCCATTTATATACACATCCTTATCCTTAGTCTTTCATTTAAATAAATTATAATTTAATTTATTTACTAAAACAATATCTATTATTTCAAAATATTTTAATATTTTTATACGTAATTTAATATTTAACTAATTATCTGTGTACATGTCATTTAAATTTTATTTTTATCCTATCTTAGCTCACTTTATTTTTAAGTCTTAACTTATCAGCTATGATTGCTATGAATTCAGAATTCGTTGGTTTTCCTTTTGAGTTTTGGATAGTATATCCAAATAATCTATTTATTGCATCAACTTGTCCTCTTCCCCAAGCAACTTCAATAGCATGTCTTATTGCTCTTTCAACTCTACTTGCAGTTGTGTTATATTTCTTTGCAATTGATGGATATAACTCCTTTGTTACTGCTGATAAAAGTTCCATATCATTTACTACCATTGTTATAGCTTCTCTTAAATACATATATCCTTTTATATGTGCTGGAACTCCTATTTCATGTATTATACTTGTTATTTCTGCTTCTAGATCCATTGGTGCTTCATTTAATCTTGAAACTGATCCAACTTCATTATTTCTTATATTAAAACTTGATCGTTGTTTATCTTCTGCTACATTGCTATTGAACATCTCTCTTATTCTCTTTGTAAATATATCCATATCAAAAGGCTTAACTACATAATAATCAGCTCCTAATGTTATAGCTTTTTGTGTTATTTTATCTTGTCCTACTGCTGAAAGGACAATTACTCTTGGTAACTCCTCTTGACTCATATTTAATGTTGGTAACTTTTCTAAAACACCTAATCCATCTAAATGTGGCATTATAATATCTAAAACAACCAAGTTTGGTTTCTTAGTTTCTATTAATTCTAAAGCCTCTAACCCATCCTTTGCTATTCCTATTACTACTATATCCTTTTGATTTAAAAGATAATCTTTTAATATACTACAGAATTCTTTGTTATCATCTGCAATTACTACAGAAATTCTTGAATCTTCCATTTTTATCCCCCTTTTATTCATACTGGAATTTATCCATATAGCATTTTTACCTATAATTTTACTAATTCGACACTACTTATAAATTTCCTTCTTTTTGGAATATCTAGATTTTCATACATTAAATATTTAATTAATATATCCTAGATAATATTTATAAATTAACCGATAAATAAATTCCACTTTTTGTAAATTATAACTTATTTTTTAAGTTTAGTCTATACTTTTTAGTATAATTTTATTTATTTTTTCATTTTTCACTATTCCTCACCCTAAAATCGTAAAATAAAAAAATATAATGGTAGCTTTGACAATTATCAAGCTACCATTATATTTTTATCCTATAACCCCTGCATCTTTTAGCATCCAATCAATATAAATACCGTATCCTGTATCTGGTTTATTTATTAATACATGTGTTACTGCTCCAATTATTTTTCCATTTTGAATAATTGGACTTCCACTCATCCCCTGTACTATTCCACCAGTTTCTTTTAATAATTCCGGATCTGTAACTTTTATAACCATACTTTTAGGTCCTGGTATATCTTGTTCTAATTTTTTCATAATTTCTATTTCGTATTCTTTTGGTTCATTTCCCGCAAGTGTTGTTAATATTGTTGCTTTTCCTATTTGCACTTCATCTCTAAATCCTACTTTCATAGGTTTTGAAATATTTTCTTTCTCCTTCATCTTTGCTTCACCAAATATACCACATTCTGTATTTTTTTCAACTAACCCTACTGGACTATCTTCATCCATAAATATTCCTTTTAACTCTCCTGGATTTCCTCTTTCACCTTTTCTTAAGCTTATAATTGATGCTTCTAACAATTCACCTTTTCTGCATTTAAATATTTCATTTGTATCACCATCTGTTATTGGATGACCTAATGCTCCAAATCTATTTGTTTTTTTGTCATAAAAAGTCATAGTTCCTATTCCTGATGCTGAATCTCTTATCCAAAGTCCTATTTTATATTTATTTCCTTCTTTAATTCCATTAATAGTTTTTTCTACAACCTCTCCGTTTCTATCTATTAATATTTTAATCTCCTTTGATTTTGAATTTTCTATATGTTTACCTACATCTTTTGATTTTATAACTTTTTCACCATTTATTTCTAATATAGAATCTCCAACACTTATACCAGCTTCTTTAGCTGGACTTTCTTTTTTCTCATTATTTTGAATAACTTCTGAAAAACCTACTACTAAAACTCCTTTTGATGAAAGCTTTACTCCTATGCTATCTCCACCTGGATAAATTTCTAAATCTTTTATTTTATGTACTTCTACCTTTTTTAAGGAGAAAAGCCCCATGAATTTTATATTTATATTCTTCCCATCATAATTTACTGTATTTAAAGGATTATTTTGTTTGAATACCGATATACTTTCTACATCGTCTTTGCTAGTATAAATTTCACCTGGGATATCTTTTAGAGTAAATATGCTTAAAATCATCATTAAAGTTATACCAATAAAAATAACACCCATACTTTTAACTATTCTATTCTTCATACCTTAATCCTCCTTTAATTCTTTACTCTTAGTTTGTCCCTAGTACTACTTTTTATTCTATTGTTTTTTTTCATAGTTTGGAGATTTTTTCATAAAAAAATAAAACTATGAAATTTTCACAGTTTTATTTTATCCATAATCATTATCTTTATGTATCTATAATGATTTTATTTTTTCTTTTTTTAAATTTGCATTCTTAAGCATCTCTTTAACATTATCAATAGTCTTTTGACTTAAATCATCGCCACCTAGCATACTTGCAACTTGATTTATTTTTTCTGCTTCATTTAATGTTTTTATTCTAGTATAAGTTTTGCCATCTACTACTCCCTTAGATACAAAGTAATGTTTGTCTGATAAAATTGCTATTTGTGGTAAATGTGTAATACATAAAACTTGGTGATTCTTTGATACTTGATACATTTTTTCACCAACTCTTTGTCCTACTACACCACTTATTCCAGTATCAATTTCGTCAAAAATCAATGTTGGAATATCATCTTTATCTGCAAAAACACATTTTAATGCTAACATAATTCTTGAAAGTTCTCCTCCTGATAATACCTTCTCTAAAGATTTAACAGGTTCTCCTGGATTAGTTGAAATAGCAAATGTTATATCATCAAATCCTCTTTCATTATGTCTTTCTAACTTTTCTACTCTAATTTCCATAGTAGATTTTTCTAATCCTACATAAGATAATTCTTTTAATATTCTTTTTTCTAATTCTACTTTTTTCTCTATTCTTTGTTCATGTAATTTTTCTCCAACTTCTCTCATATCTTTTAGGATTTTCTTTTCTTTTATCTCTAACTCTTTTATAATTTCTTCCGCATTTAAAAGTTCTTCATATTTTTGCTTTAATTCTTCATACTTTTCTAATGCATTTTCAATACTTCCACCATATTTTTTCTTATAACTATTTATTATATATAATCTCTCATTTATTTTTGCAAGTTCTTCTTCATCATATTGAATATTTTCTGCACCATTTCTAAGTTCTCTGTTTATTTCTTCTAAATTATAATAGGCTTCTTCTATTATAACTTTTTTTTCTTTTATCCATCCGACATAATCTTCTACTGATGAAAGTTCTCCTATTATTTTCGACAATCCTTCAAGTATTGATGATTCATTATCACTTAATATATTACACCCTACATTTAATGCATTATTTATTTTTTCTGCATTTGATAAAGAGTTAAATAATTCTTTTAATTCCTCTTCTTCACCTAATCGTAATTTACCTTTTTCAATATCTTCTAGTTGAAATTTTATATAATCTATTAATTTCTCTCCATCAATATTTCCCTGTAAATCTACAATTTTAGCTCTTACTGAGTATAATTCATCCCTAAGCTTTGAAAATTCTTCTAAATTACCTTTTATAAGTTCTCCTATAAAATTATCTAAATATATTCCATGTGCTTCTTTTTGTAATAAATGCTGATTTTGATGCTGTCCATGGATATCTAATATTTTTTCACGTATTTTCTTTAAATGATTTACAATTATAGTTTTTCCATTTACTTTAATTATACTTTTTCCTGTAAGTAAACTTTCACGTCTAATAACTAAAATATCATCTACTTCTATTTCAAGTTCTTTTAAAACAGATTTTATACCATCATTGTCTATTTGAAAAATTGCTTCTACAGATGTTTTATTTTCTCCAGTTCTTATTAAATCTTTTGAGAACTTTCCTCCTAAAACATAATCTATAGCATCTATTAAAATTGACTTTCCAGCCCCTGTTTCTCCTGATAATATATTAAACCCTGATCCTAAATCAAAGGATATTTTCTCTATTAATGCAAAATTTTGTATAGTTAATTGTATAAGCATATATAAACCTCTTTACAAATTTATTCTTTCTTTTATACTGCTAACTATAAGTTCTGCTCCTTCAATAGTTCTAACTAGTATAAAAATAGTATTATCTCCAGCTACTGTGCCAGCAATATTTTCAAATTCTAAATTATCTATAGCCTCTGCTGCTGCTGAAGCTCCACCTGTAAATGTTTTGACAACGACCATTTTATCAATATTCTCAACACCTATAACTGCATTTTTTAATACATTTGCTAGCTTATCCGATAATTTAGCATTATCGGATTTAGGTTCTGCATATTTATAATTTCCATTTATAGATTGCATTTTTATTAATCTTAAATTTTTAATATCTCTTGACACTGTTGCTTGTGTTACATCAAATCCTGCAAGTCTTAGTGCCTCTGCTAATTCTTCTTGTGTTTCAATATCTTTTTCACTTATTATTTCTAATATTTTCTCATGTCTTCTTGATTTCAAATTGATCACCATCCCATTCCCTAATAATTTAATATTTTTGTTCTTAAAACTTTAAAATAATCATAATCATCAAACTGAATAAATTTTGCAAACCTCTTTGCCCTCTTTATTTTTATTATTGACTTATTTTCCATTTTATAAACCTTTTGTCCATCCGTAGTTAAATATACTTCTTCGTGAGAACAAATTTTAACTTCTATAGTCATATCTCCATTTAATACCATAGTCTGCATACTTTTAGTATGTGGACAAATAGGAGTTAAAATTATTACATTCAAATCTGGATATATAAATGGGCCTCCTGCTGAAAATGAATATGCTGTAGAACCTGTTGGTGTACTTACAATTAATCCATCACCTTTAAATGATGCATAAAATTTTTTATCTACATATATATTAAATTTTGCCATTCTAGATAAAGTTCCTTTTGCCAGTACAATATCATTCAATGCTCGTATATCTTCATTTTCTAATCCTTTTACAAAACCTTGTAGCATCATTCTATTTTCAATTAAGTACTCATTTTTTTTTAATTTTTCAATATTTGAATCTAAATTTTCTAATTCTGTTGAACTTAAAAATCCTAAATTTCCTATGTTTATTCCTATAATAGGTACACTGCAATAATATGAAACTTCTCTTGCTACTCCTAGAAGCGTTCCATCTCCTCCTAATACAACTAATATATCTAAAGCTAACTTTTCAATATTTTCAATCTCATAACTATTTAATATTATTATTTCACTCTTTTCAAATGCTTTTGTAAGCTTCTCCTCCACTTCTCTAAGTGTCTTACCATTCTTATCCTTATCTGGATTAATTGCAATGCCTATTACTTTCATTTTAATCTCCTTTAAATTTCACTATGGGATAATTTAACTACCTCTATAATATCCTCATCTTTAAAGTTACTTTCTTTTTCTTTATCTTTAGTAAAGTATACTAAATACTCTATATTTCCTTCTGGCCCCTTTATAGGTGAATAACTTAATCCTAATACATTAAGTTCTTTTTCTTTTAAGAAATTTATAATTCCTTCAACTACTTCAATATGAGTAGATTCTTCTCTTACTACACCTTTTTTTCCAACTTTTCCTCTTCCAGCTTCAAACTGTGGTTTAATAAGTGCTACAACCTCTCCATCATCTTTTAATAGATCTATTGTTGCTGGCATTATTGTTTTTAAAGAAATAAATGATACATCAATTGATGCAAAATCTAACTTTTCTCCAATATCTTCTGGCGTAACATATCTTATATTTGTTCTTTCCATGCACACTACTCTTTCATCAGTTCTAAGCTTCCATGCAAACTGTCCATATCCTACATCAACTGCAAAAACTTTGATTGCTCCATTTTGTAACATACAATCTGTAAATCCACCTGTTGATGCACCTATATCCATACATACTTTACCTTCTAAACTTAAAGGAAAGTTTTTAAGCGCCTTTTCAAGTTTTAATCCCCCTCTACTTACATACTGTAATTTTTGTCCTTTAAACTCTATATTAGCATCTACTGGTATTTTTGCTCCTGCTTTATCAACTCTTTGGCCATCTACAAATATTAATCCTGCCATTATACTAGTTTTTGCTTTTTCTCTGGATTCAATAATTCCTTTATTAACTAATATAATATCCAATCTCTCTTTTTTTTCTGCCATTTTTCTCTCCTCTACTTCAGAAGTTCTAAAATTTTTGTTTTTATTCCCTCTGCGTCTAATCCTTCTTCTTTATAAAGTATATTAACATTACCTTGTTCTATAAATTTATCATCATATCCTAAAGGCTTATATATACCTTTATAATTATATTCGTTTAATTTCATGTTTATAGCTGAACCTAATCCACCATTTATCACATTATCTTCAACTGTAATTATAATATCTTGTGTTTTAGAAAGCTCTTTTAGTAATTGAGTATCTAATGGTTTTATAAATGTAGCATTAATTAAATTCACCCTAATCCCAATCTTCTCTAATATTTCTTTTGCATCTATACTATGTGACACCATTTTACCTGTAGCAATAATTGTAATCTTTTCCTTTGCTTCATCTAAACATTCCCATTTTCCAAATTTTACTTCTTGAATTGGTTTCATAGTTTCAATAATGTCTCCACCTCTTGGATATCTTATTGCGACTGGTGTATCTTTTTCTATTGCCCATTTTAATAATATTTTTACTTCACTTAAGCATTTAGGCGCAACTATAGTCATGTTAGGAATCATAGATAGATATGAGATATCAAAAATTCCTTGATGCGTTTCTCCATCTTCTCCAACTATTCCTGCTCTATCTATTGCAAAAACAACTGGTAAGTTTTGAATACATACATCATGTAGGACTTGATCAAATCCTCTTTGTAAAAATGTAGAATATACTGCAAATACAGGCTTTAATCCTGCACATGCCATTCCAGCTGACATTGTTACTGCATGTTGTTCTGCTATTCCTACATCAAAAAATCTATTTTTAAACTCTTTTCTATAATCATTTAATCCAGTTCCATCTGGCATTGCTGCAGTTATTGCTACAATATCCTTATCCTCACTTGCAAGCTCTATAAGTGCTTTTCCAAAGGCTCCTGAATAATTTTCTTTTGCTTTTGTACCAACAACTTCTCCACTTTTCTTATCAAAAGGAGATATTCCATGATATTTGCAAGGACTTTTCTCTGCAAGTCCATAACCTTTTCCTTTAGTTGTAATTGTATGTATAATTACAGGACCTGCCATCATTTTGGCATTATTTATAACTTCTTTCATTTCAACAATATTATGTCCATCAATAGGCCCTAAATATTTTATTCCCATATCTTCAAACAACATTGATGGTACTACTAATTGTTTTATGCTGTCTTTCACTCTTGTTATTTTTAATGCTAAACTCTCTCCGAGTTCTGAACCACTTAACTTTGTCTTTACTTCATTTTTTATCATATTATATTTAGGTTTCATACGCATTTTATTTAAATATGACGACAATCCACCTACATTTGTTGAAATTGACATTTGATTATCATTTAATATAATAATCATATTTGTTTTATTATACCCAACATCATTAAGAGCTTCTAATGCCATTCCACCAGTTAATGCGCCATCACCAATTACTGCAACTATATGACTATCTTCTTCTTTTAAATCTCTTGCTCTAGCCATTCCAAGTGCTGCTGAAAGTGATGTACTACTATGCCCTGTATCAAAGAAATCATAATTGCTTTCTTTTCTTTTTGGAAATCCACTCATTCCATTGTACTTTCTTAGAACTTCAAACTTCTCTTTTCTGCCTGTAAGAATTTTATGAACATAACTTTGATGTCCAACATCCCAAATTACTTTATCTTTGTCAAAATCAAATTCACTAAAAAGACTTATTGTAAGTTCAACAATCCCTAAGTTAGATGCTAAGTGTCCTCCTGTTTTAGATACCGATGAAATTAAAAACTCTCTTATTTCATTACTTAATAAATATAATTCTTTATTATTTAATTTACTTATATCTACTGGAGACTTTATCTTTTCTAAAATTTCCATAATTCATTCCAACCCTCTAATTTTCTCTTTTCAAAAGATTTATAGTCAAATCTTTTAAAAGTTCTGTATTTTCTAAGCTATTTAATACCTCAATACATTGATTTGTTAAGTTTTCACACATTTCAATGCATTTGTCTATTCCATACTCAGTAATATAATTTGTTTTATTTTTTTCTTCATCAGCATGAACTTTTTTCCCTAAAGCTTCCTCATTTCCCACAACATCTAATATATCATCTTTTATTTGAAATGCTAATCCTAACATTTCTCCAAACTCTTTCCATTTTAAAAGTTCTTCTATTGATGCATCTCCAACAATAGCTCCAGCTATTATTGATGCTTTTATAAGTGCTCCAGTTTTATTTTCATGCATATATTCAAGCTCTTCCATAGATATTTTTTTACCTTCACTAATTATATCTACAACCTGACCTGCAATCATTCCATTTGCTCCTGCTGCATTTGCTATTTCATATCCTGCCTTTAAAAATTTTTCACCTTTTTTTAGACTCTCTTTCATTACTATAATCATAGCTTCATTTAAAAGTGCATCTCCTGCAAGTACTGCAATACTTTCACCAAATACTTTATGATTTGTTTTCATACCTCTTCTTAAATCATCATCATCCATACATGGTAAATCATCATGTATTAATGAATACGTATGAATCATTTCTACTGCACAAGCTAAGTCTAATATATTTTTGTAATCATTTTTATAAGCTGTATATGTTAATAAGGTTAAAATAGGTCTAACTCTTTTTCCACCTATATTTACACTATATCCCTGCGCTTCATAAATTAATTTATTAAATCCATCTTTATCTTTAAAATACTTCTCCAAATATTCATCTATGACCACCTTATAATCATTTATATTCATTTTATTCAAACTCCACTTCCTCATTGTCTTTTATAACAGAAATTTTTCCCTCATACTGATTTAAGGTTTTATATATCTTATTAATCAATTTAACACCAGTTTCATATTGTTTCATGGAATCTTCTAAACTACATGTATTACTTTCTAAATTCTCTAATATATTATTTAATTCTACTATCATTTCTTCATAGCTAGCTTTCTTAGCCATTACTATCACCTCCATCAATATACAATTCACCTTTTACATTTCCATCTTTTAAATATATTGAAACCTTATTTCTCTCTTTTAAATCTGCTTTACTTTTTACTATTCCATCCTTAGTTTTTATAATAGAATATCCCTTGTTTAAAATATTTAATGGGTTATGTGCATTTAAAAGGTTATTGTACTCTACTATATTTCTTTTTTCCTTTTCTAAAATATATTTTATGGAATTCTTAATTTTATTATCCAATTCTTCAACTTCTTTAAAGGAATTTATTATTTTTATTTCTGGAGAATTTAATTTTAGTATTTTCAACTTATTTTCTAAGTCACTTTTTCTTATTTCTATTATACTCTCTACTTTTTTATTTAGTAAAGTCTTTATATTTTCTATTTCATTTTCTATTTCTACTTCTCTTTTTACAGCAATCTCTGCCCCTTGTGATGGTGTTGCTGCTCTAACGTCTGCTACAAAGTCTGCTATTGTAAAATCAATTTCATGACCTACTGCCGAAATAATTGGAATTTCTGATTTAAAAATTTCATATGCAAGCTCTTCTTCATTAAAGTTCCACAACTCTTCTAAAGAACCTCCACCTCTTCCTATTATTATAACATCTACACTTTTTCTTTTATTAAAGTATTTAATTCCATCTATTACAGTCTTATATCCATCAATACCTTGAACTTTAGCTGGATATAAAACTATATCTGTTTTAGTATTTCTTCTTTTTGTAACATTTATTATATCTCTTATAGCTGCCCCTGTTTCTGCTGTTACTACACCAATTCTTTTTGGATTATCTTTTAGCTTCTTTTTATTTATCTCATCAAACAAGCCTTCTTCTTGCAGTTTCTTTTTAAGCTTTTCAAATTTTATATGTAAATCTCCAATACCTACTTCTTCTGCTTCATAACAATATAACTGTAAATTTCCTGTTTGAGGATATACCGATACTCTTCCTCTTATTATTATTTCCATACCTTCTTTTAGTTTAAATAATAACTTTAAAGCGTCTGATTTAAACATTACACAATTTATTTTTGAATAATCATCTTTTAATGAGAAATAAATATGACCACTTGTATGATATTTTAAATTAGAAATCTCTCCTTTTACAGAGAGATTGTTTAATATAAAATCATTTTCAGTGATTTTCTTTATATAATTATTAACCTCTGATACATCTAAAACTTTAATTTTCATATCTTTCTAAAGCCTCGCAACTATTTTTGATTAATAATGCTGTAGTTAATGCTCCAACGCCACCTGGTACTGGTGTAATTAATTTTGCATTTTCTTTTACATTACAAAAATCTACATCTCCAGTTATTTTTCCATTTAAGCTTGAAGTTCCAACATCAATTATAATAGTATCTTTCCTTACATATTCACTAGTTATAAACTTTGGTTTCCCTATTGCAACTATAAGAATGTCTGCTCTTTTACATACATCTTTTAATTTTTTTGTTTTAGAATGACAAATTGTTACAGTAGCATTTTTATTAAGTAATAATTGTATGACTGGTTTACCAACTATATTACTTCTTCCTACTACTACTACTTCTTTTCCTTCTAGATTTATATTATATTTTTCTAATAGAGTTATAATAGATAGTGGTGTACATGGAATAAATGTTTCTTCACCTAAATATAGTCTTCCCACTGATTCATATGTTAAACAATCAATATCTTTTCTAGGAGAAATTGCATTTATTACTTTTTTTTCATTTATCCCTTCTGGTAAAGGTAGTAAAAGTACAATTCCACTTATACTTTTATCATTATTTAAGAGTTCAATAGCTTTTATAATGTCCTTTTCTTCTGTCTCTTTACTCATTTGTATTTTTTGAAACTCTACACCCAAAGAAGTAGCTACTTTTTCTTGACTATTTTGATAATACTTAGATCCCATATCATCTCCAACTAATATAGATGCTATCTTAGGAATTTTTTTATTTTCTTTTTTTCTTAAGTTTACATATGCTTCTATTTCATTTTTAATCTCTAGTGCTACTTTTCTACCATCTATTATATTCTCCATTAACTACCACTCCTATTTTTCGTTTAATATCTTATCAAGAACTCCGTTTACAAATGTCTTTGATTTATAGTCTGAATATTTTTTAGTTAAGTCTAATGCTTCATTTAATGCTACTCTATCTGGCACATCATCTCTAAATTTCATTTCATATGTTGCTAATCTTAAAATTGCTAAATTAACTTTAGATATTCTATTTAATTTCCAGTTTTGAAGATTTTTTTCTAATAATTCATCTATGTAAGTTTTGTTTTCTTCTACTCCCTTTAATACCTCTTTAATATAATCTAACTCTAATTCTTCAATATTATCTTCATAATTATCAACAAATGTTTCTACTGCTTCTACGTGATTATCCCCACTTAACATCATACTAAATACTAATTCCATTGCTTTTTCTCTTGATAATTTTCTACTCATTTCTTCCTCCTAGATTGGGCTACATATATGTAGCATTTTATTTGTATATATTGAACAAGGAAACACCCTCTGTTATACAGAGGGTGATACTACTTTTCTTTTACTTCCTTGTCATGTTCTTTCTCAACATAAATGTTTTGTACATAAACATCTACTGTGCTTACTTCAAGACCTGTCATTGCTTCAACAGTTCTTTTCACATTCTCTTGAACTTGACCTATTACGTCTAATATTTTCACCCCATACTTTACAGTAACTGCAAGCTCTATTTTAGCTCTTTCTTCTTCTAGAATAACTTTAACAGCTTTTCCTGAAGCTTTCTTTTTACCTTTAAGCATTTGTGAAAGATTACTAGTAACTCCGTGTTGAAATTCTAAAACTCCATCTATTTCTTCAGCAGCAATTCCTGCTATAACACTTACAACTTCATCAGAAATCTTTACTACTCCAACATTATTGTCATTTAAATTTTCCATGAAACCAAACCTCCTAAGCTTTGAATTTTCAAAACTATTTATCTTATGCTTATTATAACAAATATAATTTTACATTACAATGTATTATTTTTTCACTTCTATTGTTAAGTTAGTTATACCTGCTATGTTTTGAACCACTTCTTTTATTTCTCTGCTTTGTTCTTGATTTATACTTTCACCTTTTACATATATTTTAGCCTTGTCCCCTTCAATATAACAAAGAGCATCTTTAAATCCTTTATTTTTAATATTAATTTCTATTCTGTTTTCATTATCTTTAGTTTTTGTTTTATTTAATAATTCATTTTGTGCATTTTTCTTTACGTCTGCAGCTGTATTTTTATCTTCTACTACTGCTGTTAAATTTGCAACTACCTCAGCGTCTGCCCTATTCCTTTCACTTATTGCACTATAAAAGAAATCTTCACCTTGTTCTTTAGTTACATCTTTATCTTTATCTTTTTCTCCTTCTAATGCAACTGCTGCCATATCTTCTGGTGACCTTAACCCTTCTGAGTTTAATTTAATTGATAAAAGCCCCACACATATTACAAGCCCCGCTAGTGTAAAAATAATTCCAAACTGTTTTGATGACATTTTTTATTCCTCCCTTTATTCTCTCTGTTATCTTTTTATTTTACTTATTAATTTATATGCTTATCTCCCATAGGATATACATTCACTTTATCAAAAGATAAATTATATAAATCTGAAACTGCTTTTTCTATATTATATTTAGTCTTACTATTTTCAGCCCCTTCTGCTGTTATCATTATCCCTTGCACTTTTGGTTTATATATTTTAGTTATAAATGGGGTATTACCCTTATCTCCACTAGACATTACTACAGTACTCCCATCATTCTTTTGTTCATTTACTCTCTTTCCCCCACTACTATCCTCTTCATTTGTAACTGTAGTTTGTGTATTATTATCATAAGCTGGAACTTTAACCTCTCCACTTTCAAATGTCATATAAACATCTACTTTTCCTACACCATTCATTTTTTCTAAGATCGATATTAATTGCTCCTTTTGTTCCTTTTCATACTCATCCTTACTTAAAACAGTTTCTTTACTTTCTGCTTCATTAACACTTACATTTAATGCACCATTCCCTTCACTTTTTCCACTTTCTTTTCTATCAAAAAAAATAGATCCTACCAAAACTACTATTCCAAGAACTATAATAATAATAAGTAGATTACTAAATTTCTTGTCTTTCATCATTTTGTTAAATTCTTCTTTAACTTTTTTGAAATCCACTTTTATACCTCCTCTTCTACTACTTTTACTTTTTCTTTATCTATATTTAGTTCCTCTGCTACATAAATTCTAATTTTTTCATACTGTTTATCTGTTTCTATTTTTTTATTTTCACCTATAGTTACCTTTTCTACATTTTTTACTTTCTGTACTCCTTTTCCTCCTTTCACATAAACAATTATATTTTCTATATCAAATTCCATATTTTCAAAGTTTATTTTGCACTTTATTTCATTTGAAAAACTATATTCATCAAATTCTTTTTCTAACATACTATTTATATTTTTTGAAAGATTTTCTTCAAAACTTTTTCTTTTTATTTCATCAATTTGATGTCTATTTTCTTTTTCTTTTATATCTTTATTTTCATAACTAATAATAGCTTTACTTATAGCATCTTCTCCATGTGTTAAAAATTTTATAATTGGAGTTAATATTACACCTATCAGCATAGCTCCTAAAATAAATTTACTATACTTTTTCATACTATTATCTGGAAGTATTAATTCTACTGCTGTTATTAATATAAGAGTACTAACTAATGTAACAACAAATTCTTTTATAATCTCCATTAATTTATCCTCCCACTATAAACTTTCCAGCTGATGCCATAATTCCGAGTAAGATAAAAAACATAATACTTATACTTATTAAACAAGATGTAAGTAGCATAAGTGAATCTCCTGCCATTACTAAGGAACTAGTTATTCTTTTATCACTTATAGGTTCTATTAATGATGCAGATATTTTATATATAAAAGTCATTACAACTAATTTTATTATTGGATATATTAATATAAAAACTAATACTACAAGCCCAATTCCAGTAATTGCATTTTTAATAATTAATGAATATCCTGCAACTGATGTTATAGCATCTGAGAATGCTTTTCCCACTATTGGAATAAAATTATCTATTGCAAATTTTGTTGTTTTTAGTGCAACTGCATCCATTGTATCTGCTGTTATTCCTCTTATAGTAAGCATAGCTATAAATACTGTTATAATTATCCCCTGTATCCATAGTACACTTTGACTTACAAGCTTACATAAATTATCTATTTTATGCTCATTTGATAAGTTATTTGCAAACTTTAATACAAAGCTCATTAATATAAGTGGTATAATCACAAATTTATATACTTGTGGTATTAAAACTACTGAACCAAGTACAATTGGATCCATAGTAGCTGCTTGTACAAAGCCACCTGCTATTGCTATCATAGTAACTAATATAGGTAGTAATGCACTCATAAAATCTGTTATGCTTTGTATTGCACTAAGCGCAACATCTATTGATATTAAAAAGCTTCTTGATAAAATTATTATAAGCACAGAGTAACATGCATAAAATGCAATACTTGATATACTTTCATTTTTAAAAGCATCTTCTAAATTTTTAAGTAAGGCACATAATATTCCTATTGCTACAACTGATATTACAAGTTTTAAAACAACTTTTACTTCTTTAAATAAAAGATTTACAATGAGTAAACCTAAGTCTTTTATTGTTAAGTTTCCTTGCCCATTTTCCATATAGCTTTCTACAAACCCTTTAGGATCTAGTTCATTTAAAAGTTCATTATCAGTTTTCATCTTATTTATATAATCATATAGTTTATTTAAATTTTCCTCTGATTCTTCTCGTATTTCTTCTGATCCCATTTGCTCAATCTTTTCATTTTTTTCATTTGCAAAAGCTAAATTTAGATTTTGCTCTAGAATAGCCCCTTGAAATATTCCTAAAACCATTAATATTATTAAAATATTTTTAAGCTTTTTCATTCTACTATCCTTAAAATAGAATCTAGCACAGCCATTAATATTGGTATTGCCAAAAGAAGTATACAAACCTTCCCTGCTAATTCTATTTTTCCTCCTATTGAACTTGCACCTGCATCTTTGCATACTTCACTTGCAAAGGATGCTAGAAAGGCTATTGCAATTATTTTCATTATTATTCCTATATAAACAATATCCATTCCAGCTTTACTTGCTATATCTTTAAAAAAAGTTACTATTTCACCTAACTGTAAGATAACTACTAATAAAATACTTATTCCTGCTATTAATGAAATCAAAACAGCTATATCATCACGCTTTCCTTTAAATAAAAGAAACATAAAAAGAGCTATAAATGCAAATGCTACAATTTTTATTATCAGCATAATCTCCTCCTATAACATAAATGTAGTTTTTACTGTTTGAAATAACTCTCCAATCATACTGGCAGCCATAATTAGCATAATAACTATCCCTATTAAATTTGTAATCATTGCCACATCATCTTTCCCACTACTTTTCAAAACCTTATCTAATACCACCATTAGAATCCCTACTCCACCTAATTTAAATAATAAACTTACATCTAACATATTTCCCCTCCACTATATTAAAAATATTACTATCATAGCTCCTATTAATACGCCCAAATAGCTATACATTTTTGAATTTTTTTTTGATATTTCATCTGCTTCTTTAATATTTTTTTCTATACCCAATTTAGCCATTTCAAAATTTTTCTCTTGGCCATAAATTCCTGTTTCTCCTAGTCCTTTTAAAAAGTCTCCTATTATTTTTTCATCTTCTTCCTCAAAATAAAAATTTCCTTTTTCACTTAAATACACTTCTTTAAAAGCATCATACACGCTATATTTCTCTCCAAAATTAAGTTCACTTGAAACTTTAGAAAATATATCTGTAAATACACCTTCACTTTTAAAACTCATTTGTATTAAAGCTTCTGGAAGTGCTGTATTTTTATATAGAACTTCATTTTGTAACATTACAATATATTTATTAGCATCTACTAAATTTCTATATCTTTTAAAATACCTTCTTCCAATTTCAAAACCTGTATAACTACAAAAAAGAAAAACTAAAATGAGCCACAAATACTTAAACACTTAAAATCGTCTCCTAACCTTTTATAAACTTTATCTATTAAAAACTTACTATTTTCATTTTTTAAAGTAATTATTCTATCAACTATTCTCTCATTCAAAAGTTCTGCTATTTCTTTTTTTCTATATATGTCTTCTAAATCTTTACCATGAACTGAAAATACTAATTTTACACCTGAATTAAATGCATTTTTTATTTCCTTAACCTCATCTTCTCTACCTATTTCATCACATATTATAACTTCAGGAGATAGAGACCTTACAGCCATGAGTATCCCTTCCTTTTTATAGCAATTATCTAAAATATCTGTTCGTATTCCTACATTCATTTGTGGTATGCCTTCAAAAGATGCACCAATCTCACTTCTTTCATCTATAATTACAACTTTTTTACCTTTTAATTTAAAATCAATATCTCCATTTGATATTAATCGTGATAAATCCCTTAAAATTGTAGTTTTTCCACACTTAGGTGGAGAAACTATTATAGTATTTAAAATCTCATTTTCTGAAACCATATACGGTAATACTTTTTTACCACATCCTAATATTTCTTTTGTTATCCTAATATTTATAGAACTAATATTTTTTATAGTTTTAACTTTCTCTCCATCCATAACACATTCACCAGCAAGTCCAATTCTATGACCACCTTTAATAGTTATAAACCCCTTTTTTATATCTTCCTCAAATGCATATAAGGAATATGATGATATTCTTTTTAAGACATATTTAATATCTTCATTCTTCACTAAATAATCTAATACTATTTCTCCACTTCCTTTATAAATGATAAGTGGCTTATTTACTTTTAGTCTTATTTCCTGAACATTGTCATTTTTATATTCTTGTAATCTTTTTTTTAGTTCTTCTGGAAATACTCCTATAAATTCTTCTTTTTTATACACTTTTCTTATGACCTCCTCTCCTGTAAATTTCTTTTTTTATCAACTTCTATATAATTAATATTTCAATAATTATGTAAATATTCCCATTTTTTATATTCTTATATGATTTTATATAAAAAAAGAAACCTAATTTTTAAAAATTAGGTTTCTTTTTATTTAAAGATATTTTTTTTACAATATGGACATTCAATCTCTTCATTTTTTTGAAGCATATCTTTTTCCATAAAAATAGGCTTACTACAGTGTACACAGTGGACTTCTTCATACTCATCAGACACATCTTCTAAATCTTCAAATGATAGCTCCTCAAATAGTTCATCTTGTATTCCTGAAATATCTGTATCCATAAAGCGTATACTCTCATCCATGGCTTCTTGATTAACTTGTATCTCTTCTACTCTATCAACTAATTTTTCTAAAATATTAGCTAATTTAAGACTTATTTCATCATCTTTTTTTAATATTTCCTTTTTTACAAGTTCAATATCATTTCTTAATTCTTTCACTTTTTCACTTCCTTTATATAAAAATTGCTAAGTTCATCTGAACTTAGCAATGAATACAACTTATTAAACTCTTTCCATGTAATCGCCTGTTCTAGTATCTACTCTAATTGTATCCCCTTCGTTTACGAACATAGGTACATTTACAATAGCTCCAGACTCAAGTGTTGCTGGTTTTAAAGCATTTGTAGCAGTGTTTCCTTTAACTCCTGGCTCTGTGTGTGTTATTGCTAACTCAACAAAGTTTGGCGCTTCTACTGAGAAAGCATCACCTTTATAGAATTTAATTATAGCAAACATATTTTCTTTTAAATATTTAATTGCTTCTTCTACTTTTTCAAAGTTTAATGGAATTTGCTCGTAAGTTTCTCCATCCATGAAATAGTATAATTCTCCATCATTATAAAGATATTGCATTTCTTTTCTTTCAATTACAGCTTCTTGGAACTTAGCTGTTGGGTTAAAAGTTGTATCTGTAACAGATCCTGTTATAACGTTTCTTAATTTAGTTCTAACAAAAGCCGCTCCTTTTCCTGGTTTAACATGTAAGAAGTCTAGAACTGTAAAAACTTGTCCTTCGTTCTCAAAAGTTGTACCTTTTCTTAAATCTCCTGCTGATATCATAAAATATCCCTCCAAAAGTATAAATTCAAATCCAATAACATATTATATATCAATTATAATCATATTTTGGTTT
>NZ_JBOGCC010000374.1:0-4179 GCF_051656525.1 Clostridium sp.
TTATCTTTATCTGAAACTTTAGCTGTTACAGCATAAATTCCTGACTTAGATGTATCTACTGTTCCTTCATATTCAACTTTGTTTGTTAAATCTCCATCTTCTTTATCTACTGCTTTTACCTCTAACATTGAATTATTAAATTTATCTCCAACTTTTAGTACTAACCTATCGCCTTTTATACCAGTAATTATCGGTCTACCTTTTTCTTTAACAACTACAGAAAAAACTTCCTTAGTTTCATTTCCTACACTATCTTTTACACTAACATATACAGACTGAACTCCAGCTTTTGACGTATCTACCTTACTATCTATAACTATTTTTTCTGTCAAATCTCCATCTTCTTTATCTATTGCTTTTATTCCTAGTGTATTCACATCAAATTTTTCATACTGCTGTATAATAGCTCCGTTTCCTGTTATAACTGGGGCTTGATTAACTTCTTTTTCCTCTTCAACTATAGTTATAGTTGCTATTCCCTCTGCTAAGCATTCTTTTTCATCATTTAGAGCTTGTATAACAATCTTATAAACTCCTGACTTTATTAATACACCTTCTTCATTTAATGCATTTCCAATAGGATTTTCTGTATCTTCATACTCTCCGTATTCTATCCTATATTTTATTGAATCATCGTTTACATTTATAGCTTTTACGTCAAGCAAACTTAAATCTAGTTTTTCTCCAACCTTTTGTGTTGAATTATTGTAAGTTAATTTAACAACTTCCTCTACTGTAATTTCATGTTCTTCTTCCTTTTGTTCCTCTTCCCTTTGCTCTTCTTCAATTTGTGGCTTATCCTCCAAATTTTCTACTGCATTTGCAGCTAATCCTGTTGATAAATTTAGAGTTAATCCTAATGCAATAATCATTCCTAGTAATTTTCTTTTTTTCATTTTAAATTACCCCCTTGTGCTATATATCTAAAATTTTACCATTTATTGGATATTTTATTCAAGGAGTTTTAATTTTCTTCTTAATTTGTATTATATTTTATTAATTAGCTTTAAATTTATGCTAAAAAAATACTCCCTCTACATAACTAGCTAAAAAATCAATCTAGTTATTTGTAAAGGGAGTATACTTTTAAAGATTAGCTCTTATATTTTTTATTCTGATTTACCTACATCTGAAAGAACTATTCCATCATTGTGCTCTAATGCCCATGAGATTCCCCATGTGTTTTGGAATATTAAAAGATTTCTATCTTTAAAGTCTTTTACTTTCTTTGTATCTGATGTAAGGTTTAATTTATCTACATCTATATTATTGTCATTTTCTATCCATCTTACAAATTTGTATGGAAGTCTTTCCATTTTTATGTCTACGTTATATTCATTTTTTAATCTGTATTCTAGTACTTCAAATTGAAGAACTCCTACAACTCCAACTATGATTTCTTCCATTCCTATGTGTAATTCTTTAAATACCTGAATAGCTCCTTCTTGTGCTATTTGTGTTACACCTTTTACAAATTGCTTTCTTTTCATTGAGTCTACTGGTCTTACTCTTGCATAATGCTCTGGTGCAAAGGCCGGTATTCCTTCAAATGTAAATTTATTTGATGGCATACATATTGTATCTCCAATTGAGAATATTCCTGGATCAAATACTCCAATTATATCTCCTGCATATGCTTCTTCTACTATTTCTCTATCTTGTGCCATAAATTGTTGTGGCTGTGCAAGTTTTATTTTCTTGTTTCCTTGCATATGGAAATAGTCTTTTCCTTTTTCAAACTTTCCTGAAACTATTCTCATAAATGCTATTCTGTCTCTATGAGCCTTATTCATGTTTGCTTGTATCTTAAATACAAATGCTGAGAATTCATCAGTAAATGGATCTATTTCTCCTATGCTTGAATTTCTTGGAAGTGGTGATGTTGTCATTTCTAAGAAGTGCTCTAAGAATGGCTCTATACCAAAGTTTGTTAATGCTGATCCAAAGAATACTGGAGTTAATTCTCCTCTTCTTACCTTTTCAACATCAAACTCATCTCCTGCAATATCAAGAAGTTCAATATCTTCCATAAGCTTATCGTGAAGTACTGGTCCTAAAATCTCTCTAAATTTAGGATCACTTGCTTCACCTGTCATCATCTCAACTTCATTTTGACCATGGTTTCCACCATTAAAAAGGATTACTCTATTATTATCTCTTTCATAGATTCCTTTAAAATCTTTACCTGAACCTATTGGCCAGTTCATTGGATATGTTTTAATTCCAAGTTCATTTTCAATATCTTCCATAAGTCCAAATGGATCTTGTGCTTCTCTATCCATCTTATTAACTAATGTAAATATTGGCATTTCTCTTAAAGAACAAACATGAAATAATTTTCTAGTTTGATCCTCAACTCCTTTAGCTGCATCCACAACCATTACAGCAGAGTCAGCTGCAATAAGAGTTCTATATGTATCCTCTGAGAAATCTTGGTGCCCTGGTGTATCAAGGATATTGATACAGTGACCACTATAATTAAACTGCATAACAGATGAAGTTACAGAAATCCCTCTTTGTTTCTCAATCTCCATCCAGTCAGATACTGCATGAGTAGAAGCCTTTCTTGCTTTAACAGAACCAGCAAGTCTTATAGCTCCTCCATATAATAAGAATTTTTCTGTTAGCGTAGTCTTACCAGCATCAGGGTGAGATATGATAGCAAACGTTCTTCTCTTTTCTATTTCATTTCTTAAATTAGACAAAATAAATTCCTCCTAAAAGCATATTTATATTAAATATCATCTTACATTTTTACTATCCCTCATTATATCATACACTACCGTAATTTAAAAGAAGACTTGCTTGCAAGTCCCCCTAATTCTTCATTTTTAATTTCCAATTCTTAATTCTAAACAATCCTAGTTCCATGAATTTCTTTAGCACCAGTTTTTTCTATTATATAATCTCTATTACTTTTATTTATTCCTTTTCCAGGCATTATAATTATTCTGTCCCCAGCATAATCAATTAATTTTTTTAGATTATTCCAGTTATATAATGCATCTCCTTTTCCACCTTTTGTAAGAATTCTATCTATTCCTATTTCATGAAGTTTATCTATTCCTTCTTTCATAGCTTCTAAACCATTTAATTCATCAAATGCCATATGGAATGTTACATTTAAATCACCTTTATCTTTTAAGATTTCTTTTATGCACTCGTAATCAATATCTCCATCTTTAATTGCTCCAACAACAACTCCATATGCACCAGCTTGTTTCGCCATCTCTATATCAATTTTCATTATTTCAATTTCTTCTTTAGAAAATACAAATTTCCCACCTCTTGGTCTTATTATAACCATAACTGGAACATCTACATCCTCTACTAATTTTTTAATAGTTCCATAGCTAGGTGTTGTTCCATCTTCCATTAAATTATCACAAAGCTCAATTCTAGAAGCACCATTCTTAACTCCTTCAACACCTTCTCTATAACTACCTACACAAACTTCATAAATCATATTACTTTCCTCACATTCTTCAAATTTAAAATCCTTTTTTCCTCTACTTCCTTTATATCACTTTTTTCAAATAAATAAAACAAATTTTTAGAAAATTAGCAACATTGTAATAAATTTCATATTGTAAAATAAAAAGAACTGACACTTATGCCAGTTCTGTAATTTCTCTTTTTAGTTATTTATTAAAACTTTACTCGTTTTAGCAAGTTTTATTTCAACTTTATCAAGTCCTACTTCTTTTAAAATAGTTTCTGATCTATCTTTAGTTGAACCTGTTACTTTTGTAAATTTAACATTCTCAGCTTCTAAGAATGAAAGAATTGCTGTATCTATTGCTATTGCAAGGTCTTCATCTTGCCATCTTACTCCATCTTTCTCATATCCAAATTCCCTTGGTACAAAGAATATATGATCATATTTTTGTAAGTCTCTTAATGCTAATACATAAAGATCTTTTAATATTTCAATTTCCTTCTTACTTCTCTTCTTATCTCCTAGCATAAATCTTCCGTATACATAAGTTAAGAATGTTGCATAATCAGTTAATGCATAATCAAAACAATTTAAAGACTCTTCAATTTGAGCTTGTCCTAAATAAATTCCATATTGCTCAGAAATATTCTCAATCATTCCCTTATCTCTTAAATAATCAGTACTATACTCTGTTACTGCTCCAACATTTAAATCTCTTATTTTTAAATCAACATATAATT
>NZ_JBOGCC010000375.1:0-11619 GCF_051656525.1 Clostridium sp.
AGCTGTTCATCCTATAATATATTATACGCTAAAAAAAGCTCATAAATCTATTATGAGCTTCCTTTTTTAAAGTATTATTTTCCACAACACTTCTTATATTTTTTTCCACTTCCGCATGGACATGGATCATTTCTTCCAACTTTATCTTCATTAACTACAGTTCCTGATTTTCTATACTCTGCAGTTATTTCTTTTCTTTTTTCAGGTGAGAATATTGCATCCCATTGTGGTAATGTATATAAGTAATCAGCTTTTGCATCAAGCATATTGAAGTATAACTTTTCTAAATCTAAGTCTAATACTAATTCAGTATTTTCATCGATTGTTTCTAAGTCATATCCATTTTTTAAGCTATCATTGATTCCATCAACAAATCCCATAACAAACTCTGCAGTTGTATTATATTTAGCTGCAAGTTCTTTTATTGTAACTGTTTTAACTTCAGTGTGATTAGCTAATAAATCTCTGTATATTGATTCTTCAATACTTCCATACTCTGCCCAGAAAGCTGCCTCTCCTTTAGTTTTAACATATTCAACTACCATATCAGTCCAATTTTTGTATAAACTCATTTTTGTACCCTCTCTTTTTTATAATTTTATTATTTTACTAGGTTCATGTCTATTTGCCATTGAAATATTCACGTCTTCCTCAAGTTTTATTCCTTGTTCTTGAAGTGTAGTAATTACCGTTTGATATGCTAAGTCTGGATGATTATTAGTTCCACTTAAATGTCCAAGAAAAATTTCTTTTCCAAGTCCATTTCTTATAAGTTCCACTACTGCATCACCACAGTCATCATTTGATAAATGTCCAACTTCACTAAGTATTCTTCTTTTTAAGTTATATGGATATGGTCCATATTTAAGCATACTTACATCATGATTACTCTCAATTAAGATAACATCTGATTCTTTTATGTTATCTTTTATTTCTTCTGTAAATGTTCCAAAATCAGTTGCTATACTAGCTTTCTTATTTCCTGCACTTATTGTGTAGCCACAAGCAGCTATAGCATCATGTGGAATATTAAAAGACTTTATTTCAAGGTCATCTAATATGATTGTACTTCTCTTATCCATAACCTTTATATTATGCTCTTTTACTTTTCCTAATGATTTTTCCATGGCTGCCCATGTTTTATCATTTGCATATATAGGAATATCATACTTTCTTGAAATTATTCCAGCACCTTTTATATGGTCTGAATGCTCATGAGTTATAAATATTCCCTTTAAATCCTTCGGATCTTGATTTATCCTTTTAAGTGCCTCATCAATTTTTTTCCCTGGCATTCCAGCATCTATTAGTATTTTTGATTTCTCATTTCCTACAAAGATGCTATTTCCACTACTACCACTATATAATGAGCAAAATATCATCTCTAAAATCCCCTTGCTTTCTTATTCTGCAACAGTCACTCTTTCAATTCTTGCTCCTAAGTCATTAAACTTATTTTCAATATGTGGGTATCCTCTGTCAATATGCTCTATGCTTGTTATTTCAGTTCTTCCTACTGCTAAGATTCCTGCTATAACCATTGCCGCACCTGCTCTTAAGTCAGTTGCTTTAACAACCGCTCCAGTTAATTCTTTAACACCATCAATGATAGCAACTCTACCTTCAACCTTTATATTAGCTCCCATTTTCTTAAGCTCATCAATATGCTTATGTCTACTTTCCCATATAGATTCAGTTATTATACTTCTTCCTGGTACTATAGCTAATAATGTTGACATAGGTTGTTGAACATCTGTTGGAAAACCTGGATATGGCATAGTTTTAACATTTACGCCTTTTAATTCTCCTACATATTTAACTCTTATACTGTCATCGCCTTCTTCAACTTGTGCTCCCATTTCTGTAAGCTTTGCTGAAATCGACTCTAAATGCTTTGGTATAACATTTTTGATAGTTATATCACCTTTAGTTGCAACAGCTGCAATCATGAATGTTCCCGCTTCTATTTGGTCTGGTATAACGCTATATGCACAACCAGTTAATTTTTCAACACCTTTAATTTTTATAACATCAGTTCCTGCACCTTTAATATTTGCACCCATACTATTTAAGAAGTTTGCAACGTCTACTACGTGTGGTTCTTTTGCTACATTTTCTAAAGTTGTAACACCGTCTGCTAAAGTTGCTGCTATCATAACATTTATTGTTGCTCCAACAGAAACAACATCAAAGAAGATATTAGCTCCTTTTAAATGTTCTGCTTTAACACTAACAGCTCCATGTTCTATTGTTACTTCTGCACCTAGTGCTTCAAAACCTTTTATATGTTGATCTATTGGTCTAACTCCAATAGGACAACCTCCTGGTAATTCAACTCTAGCTTCTTTAAATCTTGTTAGAAGTGCTCCTATGAAATAATAAGATGCTCTCATTCTTCTAACATCCTCAGTACATGCGTTAGTTGTATTAACACCTGTACTATCTATTTCTAATGTATTATTATCAATTTTATTTACTTTACATCCTAAACTTGAAAGAATTCTATCAAGGCAGTGTACGTCTTCTATGTCAGGTACATTATCAATAATGCATTTTCCCTCACTAGCCGCTACAACAGCTGGTAAAATTGCAACAGCAGCATTTTTTGCTCCAGTTATTTCAACAGCCCCTTCTAATTTAGTTCCTCCATTTATAATTAATCTTTCCATCCAATTCACCCTTATTAATAGATTATATATATTAAGTTCCCAAACTTTATTTTTTCTTAATTTCACATTAATCAATATTTCCAAATAGAATTTAAACATTATAATCCTATCTTAATTATTTAATGTTCGTTTATCATTATAACATAAACTTTTGTTAATTAAATATATTTTTTTACAATATGCAAATTTAGATTAATTATTTACATATATTTTTAATTTCATAATATATTTCATTAAATTATTTAAAGATACACCCTTTTATATTTCTATTTTGTAAATTATAGAAAGTTTTTGTTTATACTTGTTAATTATTATATGTTTTATTTCCACTCTATTTTAGCACTATTTTTTTCTTTAAAGTATTATGTTATAATTTATAGAAAAGTTTGGGTTAATTTTTGAAAATATTTAAGTGAGGTTAATTATGAAATATTATATTGTTGCATTACTAGATGATGAATCTAATGAATTCATCCTATCAACACAAAGAACACTTTCTAAAAAATTTAGAGCTAACAAAAACTTACCAAAACCATATGTAGCTTTAGAGATATTAGATAACCCTAATATGGATAAACTAAATGAGCTTGTACATAAGGTTCTATCACCTTATAAAAAGTTTAAAGTTGAGCTTACTAATGAAATCTTTGTATCAGAAGAATGTAAGACTCTAAATTTAAAATTAGATAATCGTGGTTATATAAAGAAAATTTTTATAACTCTTAATGATACTCTTAAAATGCATGGGTTTAGTGTGAAAGATATAAATACTACTGTTCTTTCATTATCACTTGCCAATTTTAATTATTATCCAAGAGACATAAAGAGAAAACTTGGAGATAATAAAAATCTTCTCGATTTAGAACAAACAACTTTAAAAATTTCTGAATTCCAAATCTGGAAAATGCCACATAATAAACATGAGTTAAAATTAAAAGATTTTGAGTTAAAAGTCTTTTAAACATAATTTATATATTAGTAAAGCTAGTCTTATATTTTTGTATAGGACTTTTTTTATTACGAATTTTAAGAAAATTTCAAATTTTTTTCAATGTATTCGTTTACTCATCTTTCCTTATATGAAAAGATTTTGTAAAATATATTAAGATGATTGCCGTTTTAAAATCAGGAGGGATTTTATGTTAGTATGTGATTTATTTAAAATTCAAAAAAAAATTGAAGAGAAGGCTTCTGTTAATCAAGATTTAGATACTTATAAAGTAAGAGCAAGAAAAAATTTAGCACTTCACATAAAAATAAGTGATTTAGCTAATGAAACTAAATGCTATACTTATTTAAATGATGATGACTTAGAGATTAATGAAGATGTCATTTTAAAGAAATATGTTTTATGTTTCCAATTGATGCTTTCTATTGGAATAGATAATGAATATGATTGTTGCTTAAAGGATTTTGTTATGATTCCTAGTGACTATTGCTTAAGTGACCAATTTTTAAATCTATACATAGATATAAATGATTTAATTATTTCAAAATCAGAAGATCATTTTGAAACTCTATGCGAAGATTTCCTATCTATTGGTTTAAAACTTGGATTTAATGAAAATAAAATATTTGAGGCTTTCAAAAAATACGCAAAATAAAAATAATTGCTATAAGGATAACTTATAGCTTTTTTTTTACATTTTTTATAATTTCCAAGGAAATACTATTACCTAAGAGGTGATAAATATGATTGGTATTATAATTGCAATAATTTCAGGTCTTTCTATGACTATTCAAGGAGTTTTTAATACTAGACTAAGTGAAAAAATAGGACTTTGGGAAACAAACTGCTTTGCTCAATTAACAGCATTTTTAATAACTGTAGTAATTACATATTTTTTTGGAAAAGGTAATTTTAAGGCTATTACATCAGTAAATAAGCTTTATCTTTCAACAGGTCTTTTAGGTGTTATTATAATTTTTACTGTTATGCAGAGTATTACTTCTCTTGGTACAACTTTTGCCATCGCAATAATTTTAATCTCACAATTACTTTTTGCAGCTATTGTTGATATATTTGGTCTTTTTGGAACAACAAAGATTAATTTTACCTTAAAAGAATTCATTGGCCTTGCAATCATTATACTAGGTATTATAGTATTTAAATGGAAGCATTAGTTTATAAAGGAGATTTTAAATGAATTTTTTAAAAAATGTCCACTTTCTCTCAAAATTAACTTATAACAATATGAGAGAATACTTAAATAAAAGAGCACCTGTATCAACGCATGATGTAACTAAGGACTCAATACATTGGTATGGTCATGCAACAACTGTAATTGATATGGATGGAAAACTTATAATAACAGACCCAGTTATATCAAATAGATTAGGATTCTTTAAAAGAGTTGCTCATAAACCAAATAAAGTACAAGAGGTAAAATTTAATTATATTCTTCTATCTCATGGACATATGGACCATATGCACTTTCCATCTTTACGTAAGTTTAATAAAGATGCTATAGTCATTTGCCCTAAAGGCTATAAAAGAATTTTAAATCTTTTAGGTTTTAAACACGTTATCTTACTTCGTCCTGGATACGTTTTTGAAGATAACTATATAAAGATTAAATCAATTCAAGCAAAACATGATGGTAGAAGATTTTATGTTGGAATTGATAAAGAAAGTAATTCATACTTAATAGAGCGTAATGGAAAAAAAGTTTTTGTTGCAGGTGATACTGCAATGACAAATAGATTTAATAAAATCTCTTGTGATGTCGCTGTTTTTCCTGTGGGCTGCTATAAACCTGAAAGGTTTAGTTATATGCATTGTTCTCCTACTGAAGCTTATACAATGTTTAAAAATATGGATGCTAAATATATGCTTCCTGTTCACTATAAAACATTCAAAATCTCACTTGAGGATTTTGATGAAACATATGAAACTTTAAAAAGCTTTAAAGATGACAATGTAAAAATTTTAGATATTGGCGAAACTTTTGAATTTTAATTTTATTTAATATTAACACTTATTACTCCTCATTAATAAAATGTTATTGTAACGATTAATGTAGGAGTATTTTTATGTTTAAATTTAAGAGTAAGCTTGACTGCAATTTGCAAATGTCTTTAAAAAAGGATATTTATAAAAAATATCGTGTACTTGTAAAGTGTAAGACATTATTCTCATCAACTTTGAAAAAAATATCATCCTTTAAAGATGCTTTAATATATTCTCTTGAACCTTGTATGCTAATTTCTTGTAATTTAACTAAGGGTCAAATTTTATCCCTTTCTGAATATCCTGAAGTTGAAAAAATTTTCTTTGATGAATATTTATTTTTATGTGGTATAACTATTTCTAATGCTAATAACTATCATAAAGGAACTTCAACTTTAAAATATTTTGGTAAGAATATTTGTGTAGGTATTATAGATAGCGGTGTTTATCCTCATATTGATTTAACTAGACCTAGTAATAAGATAGTCCTATTTAAAGATTTACTTCATAACAGAAGCTTTCCTTATGATGATAATGGACATGGCACAGCTATGGCTGGTATTATTTGTGGAAATGGTTTTTCTTCAAATGGTATGTGTACCGGAATAGCTCCATTAAGTAAAATTATATCTTATAAGGCTTTTGATGGTCTTGGAAAAGGATTTGCCTCAGATATACTGTTCTCTATACAAGACCTTACTAACATCTCATCTGAACATAATATAAAGGTTTTATGTATGCCTTTTGAAATGCTGTCTAATAATCATAATATTTCAAGTGCTTTTGAGCTTATGCTAAACTACGTTGTCTCTAAAAAAATAATTCCTGTACTTCCTGCTGGAAGTACTTTGAATTCTGAATTTGGTATGTCTGACTTAGCTTTAATCAAAAATGCCTTAACTATTGGAGGTCTATCTACAACTTCTAATTCAAAACCATATCCATACTCCTCAAAAGCTCCTTTTAAGAAAACTAAAAAACCTGATTTTGCATGTGCCTGTGACTCAATAATAACTTTAAATTCAGATACTTCTTACATATCTGAAAAAAATGGACTAAAGATATATCCTAAAAATATAGATGCTAAATATAAAACACTTTCAGGTACATCTATTTCTACAGCTTTTGTATCTGCTATATGTGCAATTTTATTTGAATATGATAAGAACCTTACAATTGATGATATAAAATCAATAATAAACCTTTCATGTTCTAATACTAAAGAACATGATATTAATATAGTTGGAAATGGAATAATAAACCTAGGAAAACTTTTAAAATAATAAAACTCCAAGAGATGAAAAAATCTCTTGGAGTTTTATTATCCTATATACTTTTCTGGATCTATAGGCTTATCATTAACTCTAATTTCAAAATGAAGGTGTGGTCCTGTACTTTTACCTGTACTACCTACGCTTCCAACCTTATTTCCTGCTTTAACTTTATCACCAATATTAACATTAAAACTGCTCATATGTGCATATCTACTTTCATATCCATTTCCATGATCTAATATAACTACATTTCCATAGCCTTCTTCTTCATAGAACCTTGATTTTACTACTCCATCTAAGCAAGCTACCACATCATCACCTGAATTTCTTGATATATCTAATCCCTTATGCATTTTCCCCCATCTCTCACCAAAAGCTGATGTAACTACACCACCATGAGTTGGATGAAAAAACATAACGTTTCTTCCATTTACATTTTTACTTTCCCCTTTATAATTTTCATTAACATTTACAGCATTAACTGCTACTGCCTCCTCTTTAAAGTTACCTAAAATACATACTATCCCTATTACTAAAATAGTAGTAAATAAGCCTTTTAAGATATTCTTTCTTAACAAGTACGAGTCCATTTTTAAAAATCTCCTTTTCTATAATTTTTATCGACTTTTTTAAATTACCCAAGATGAATAGTATTTATTCCTTTTATTTTTCTTCAAGTTGTTATCCGTTTCTCTCTTTGTTATAATTATTTTAAATATTAGGTATACTAATACCTTAGAAATAAATTTTTGAGAGGTAATAACAAATGAGCACTTTTATACTAAAAAACAAGGCTTTAAACTATACTCCTGTAAGTAATATCTTTATAGAGCAGTATATGCCAAAAGCTAGAGGAGAATTTGTAAAAGTTTATCTTTTACTTTTAAAACAAAATATAAATGGTGAACCAGGAATAAGTTCTGAGATAATGGCAAGAATGCTTAATTTACTTGAATCTGATGTTATGAATGCTCTTCATTATTGGAATACTGAAGGTGTTCTAAAGTTAGTTCCAATAGATAAGTTTAAAAACTTTAGTATAGAATTCCTTCCTCTTGAAACTGATAAAGCAATTGAGTCTGAAGAAGATGAAACTATACTAAATGCATTGACCGAACCTGATATTACTTCAATGCTTAAAGATGTAGAAAAAATTCTTGCAAGAACTTTAAATTATAAGGAAATGCAAATTTGTATTGAATGGAATAAAAAATATGTATTTACAACTGAACTAGTCACACTCTTAGTAGAATATTGTGCATCTAAAGGTAAATCTAACTTTAGATATATGGATGCTGTAGCTTCAGGATGGAATGAAAAAAATGTTAAAAATATAGCTGATGCACAAAGCTTAATCGCTAAAGAAGAAGATAAGTGGAAAAAGATAAAAGAAATATTAAAATATCTTGGTATTAAAAATACCGATTTAATGAAGCCACAAGAAGAAATGCTTGAAAAGTGGCTTTACATTTATAATTTTAAACTTGAAATCATTCAAAAAGCTTGTGATAGGTGCTTTCAGCGTTTAAATAGAGCTGATTTTAAATATATAGATAAAATACTTTCTGACTGGAATAAAAATAATATCAGAACAGTAGCTGATATTGAACTTAAAGATATGAACTTTAAGAAATCTCAAAATGCAAATAATAAAAATTATAGTAACAATAATAACAATACTTCAAAACAAAATTCAAATCAAAAAATTAAAAACTTTAGAGAAAAAAATTATGATTATGACGCTCTCGAGCGTGAATTATTAGGGTGGGATGATTAATGATTAGCGGATACCAATCTGAAGTATTAAAAAAATACGAAGATATTAGAGCAATAGAAAAAAATAATCTTAAAAACAGAGTAAAAGAAATTAAAACTAAACATCCAGAAATATTAGAAATTGATGATGAAATAAAAAAACTTTCAGTAAAACTACCACTTTTAATTTTAAAAAGTACAACAACTGAAAAAGATATAGAAAATTTAAAAGATAAAATTTTTGATTTAAGAGCAAAAAAAATAGAATCACTAGTATCTAAAGGATATTCACCGGATTATCTAACGATTCATTACAGATGTCCAAAATGTAATGATACAGGATATATAGGCGTAACTCGTTGCTCTTGCTTTAAAGAGAAACTTATACGTTTATACTATAAAGATTCAGCCCTTGAAACTATAGTATCAAAATATAATTTTAATGATTTTGATTTAAGCCTATTTCCAAATAAAACAGATCCAAGTTATCCAACACAAAAATTTACACCATTTGAAAATATGCAACGTATATATGACTTTATAACATCTCAATACATACCAAAATTTGATAATATAGACGTAAATCTTCTATTTTCAGGAACTGCAGGAACAGGAAAAACTTTTCTTTCCTACTGCATAGCAAAAGAATTATTAGACCAAGGTCATTTAGTAGTTTATAAAACAGCTGATGAACTTATAAGAATTCTTGCAGATATTAGGTTCAATAAAAATAAATCTTTAGAAGATTTGATTTTAAATTGTGATTTACTTATTATAGATGACTTAGGCTCAGAACAAATAACTGAATTCTCAAAAACAGAATTCTTTAACTTACTTAATAAAAAACTTCTTTTAGGTAAAAAAATGATTATATCAACAAATCTACGTGCTGATGACTTAGATGATAAGTATGATAGACGTATTTCATCTAGGCTTATTGGTCAATTTAAATTTATGATTTTCTATACAAATGATTTAAGAATAGAAAAGAAACGTAGCGTAAATACAAGAAAATAATTTAACCTAAAAAAAGCTGATTTTGAAAATCTCAAAATCAGCTTTTTTAAATTAATGAATAAACCCGTGTGCTGTAGTTTGATCTACCTTATTTTTCATCTCTAATTCATTAATTGCATCTTTCATATCTTTTATTAATTGTTCTGCTCTATTTATTCTTAAATCTGCTCTTATAACCATTCTTTGAATTCTTATATTCTCTAAATGCTCTGGTAATGGATAAGTTGGCACTTGCCATCCTTTCATAGCTAATCTATCTGTTAAATCATCTAAGTCCCATGTTCTATTTGAGTCAGGTTTTAATCTATAGCAAATTATAGGTAAATTTTCACCCTTATTATACATCTCAAATACCTTCATTTTTTCTATCTCTTTACCAATATATTTAGCTACTTTTCTAGTATTCTCATGAATCATTTTAATCCCTTCAAATCCAAATCTAACAAAAACATAGTATTGCCCTATAATTTGACTTGCACTTCTTGAAAAGTTTATAGATATTGTTGGTAATTTTCCACCTAAATAATCAACTTCAAAAACCATCTTCTTAGGAAGATATTTTTTATCTCTCCATAAAACCCATCCTATTCCTGGATAAACTAATCCATATTTATGACCCGATGTATTTATTGATACTACATTTTTTAATCTAAAATCCCAAGCTAAATCTTTATCTACAAATGGTGTAAATAACCCTCCTGATGCTCCATCAACATGAATATATCTTGGAAATTTAGCAGTTCTATTATATTCTTCTAATCTATTATTTAAATCTTCTATATCATCATATTTTCCTGTATACGTTATCCCTAATATTCCAACTATTCCTATAGTATAATCATCAATTGCTTCAATAGCTTTTTTATTATCTAATTTTAATAAACCTTCTTCTAAAGGAATTACTTTTAATTCTACATCATGATACACAGAAAACTTTTCCCAGCAAACTTGATATGCAGAAGAAATTATTAAATTAGGTTTTTTAGCTTTAATATCTATGTTCAATTCCTTAGCTTTTCTTTCCCATTCAAATTTCATTGCCATTCCACTTAACATGCAAGCTTCTGAGGATCCTACTGTAGATGTTCCTATAAAATCTTCCTTTTCATCTGCATTCCATAAATCAGCTATCATATTAACACATCTATTTTCCATTTGTGCTGTTTGTGGATATTCTGATTTATCAATAGCATTTTTAGCTAATGTCTGTGCCATTAATTCAATAGCTGTAGTTTCCATGTTAGTTTGACAAAAGGTAGCTAAATTCATTCTAGCATTTCCTTCATCCATTAATTCATCTTTTATTAAATTGTATGCAAGTTCTGAGCTAATCTCTTTGTCTAAAAGTTTATTTACAGGTAATTCAAAATCAAAATATTTATATTCACAAAATTTCATATTAAACACTTCCTATCTTTCATCCTATTTTATCTTTTTCAATAATTTACTCTATATCTTGCGCATATTTTGCTATACATCACTTCCTTAATAATTTTTTATATAGTAATTAATTTAATTATACATTCCAAATATTGAATAATTGTTTAGATTTAGTAAAATTTCAAATTATTTTTTTGCATAAAAAAAAAGAAGTAAGATAATTACTTCTTTTTGGCGACTCAGAAGGGGCTCGAACCCTCGACCTCCGGCGTGACAGGCCGGCACTCTAACCAACTGAGCTACTGAGCCATATTAAATTTAAATAAAAAAATGGTGGTCACAACAGGGATCGAACCTGTGACCCCCTGCTTGTAAGGCAGGTGCTCTCCCAGCTGAGCTATGCGACCGAAAAATGGTGACTCCTAGGGGAATCGAACCCCTGATACCACCGTGAAAGGGTGGTGTCTTAACCGCTTGACCAAGGAGCCATATTAAATTGGAGCTGGCAATAGGAATCGAACCTACAACCTGCTGATTACAAGTCAGCTGCTCTACCGTTGAGCCATGCCAGCAA
>NZ_JBOGCC010000376.1:0-6973 GCF_051656525.1 Clostridium sp.
ATGTTTCCAATATCATCAAGATCAGAGGTAGCGATATTCAAAAATAGAAAAAATAAGTCATTTGAGATGATTCGAAGAGAAAAGGACTCAAGCTTTAATGCAATAAAAGAATCAATGAAAGAGAGTGGGAATGGACTTATTGCATCCTATCCGGTGTGGTTTAATATTTGCACGACTAAACCGATGCTAAATCCCTATTTGACGCAAAGAATATTTAGTCTAATACTATCAGAAAATGGATACGACTACGTATTTTTCAGAAGACTATACGAAATAACAGAAGAGTTAAAAAGAGATGAGGAATTGTTAGATATTATAAATAAAGCTATTTCTCATAGAAAAACGTTGACAAATAGTTAATAATAATGTAGAATTAAAATATAGAAAGTGAGGTGTATAAGTGGACAGTTTTGAATACGACAAAATATATGTTTTTGATAAAAATAGATACCTAATAGACGAAAGAAAAGATAATTCACTATCATTAATAGATAAATATGAATATAACCCAAATATAAAGTCTTGGGTAGATAACTTACATATGCAAGAAGTAATACCAGTATCTGATACATTAGCAAAAACTAAAATGTATCAAGATATAGTAAGTATAAACTGGTGTAGTATAAAAGAAGATTTTAATTAAAATATAATATAAATTAGGGGGATTACAAATGATAAGTAAAGAAATGAATTGGTTGTATGCAAAAGAAAACTATGGTAGATTATTCAAAGAAACATTCAATAAAGAAAGTGAAGTATTAGATCTTATAAACATGGAATATAAAGAAGCAAAGGAAGTATCATATGAAGACTTAGTATCATATATTTCTAGGTTAGAAAAAGAAATGGGCTTCATGGTAGAAAATAAAAGAGAGAATTTAGAAACAGTATTAGTATTATTAACCTCTTGGTGCATGAATATGGCAGGTAACTTTATGCATTGCATAGACTTATTAGAAAGCGAGTGTGAATAATATGATTAACATTACTAAGCATGGATATCAAAGATATTCTAGTAGAATCAAAGAGGGTAGAATTGGATAAAGTTCAATCAGATATCATAGAAAATAAAGACATATATCATGTAGAACTAGACAAGATGTTTAATAATAGTAAATTAATATTCACAGGAAGATTTAATGACAAGCATGGAATCACTAACTTTAGACTAGCTGATAACATAATATTAATAACAGATGCATATGACACAATATAATAACACTTTATATGAATAAGGCGAAAAACTACTAAGTCTTTAGATTAGTAGCTGAAAGCCTCCAAGGTATTTTTTAGTAACCTTTTAATTCTAAAAATGTAATTACAATATGAATGATTGCATTAGTTCTTGTTGTAAATCCATTATCTTCTTGATACTTATCTATTCTTTTCAATAATTCTTTTGGATATCTCATATTCACCATTTGTAACATAAAAAACTCCTTCTTGTATATTAATTAAATATACAGTATAATAATTAGTATATTAAAATAATACACGAAAGGAGGTTAAAAGTAAATGGAACAAATGAAAGCATATAAATTCAGGATATATCCAAGTGAAGTTCAAAAAGAGTTGATAGAAAAATCTTTTGGATGTATTAGATTTGTATATAATAATATGCTAGCACTTCAAATAAAAACATATGAGGAAGAAGGTAAATCTCATTCTAAGTATGATTTAGTAAAGAAAATACCGTCACTAAAAAAAGAATATGAGTGGCTTAAAGAAGTGGATTCAACGTGCTTACAAGCTACAATAGATGATTTAGATAGTGCATATAGTAACTTCTTTAGAGAAATTAAAAAGGGTAATAATCAAGGATTTCCAAAGTTCAAGAGTAAACGAAATCCTAAAAGAAGTTATGAAAGTAAATGTGTAAATAACAACATAACTATTAAAGATAATCTAATTAAGCTACCTAAATTAAAATGGGTTAGAGCAAAGATAACTCAAGAAATAGATGGAAGAATATTAAATGCTACTGTATCAAAGACACCAACAAACAAATACTTCGTAAGCCTATGTTGTAAAGTTGATATAGAAGAACTTGATAAAATAGATTCTAATATAGGAATAGACTTAGGATTAAAGGAATTTGCAATATGTTCTAATGGTGAAGTTTTTGAAAATCCTAAATGGTTAAGAAAAGCTAACTACAGATTAAAGTTAGAACAGAGAAGGTTATCAAAGATGCAAAAGTTCAGTAATAATTGGGATAAGCAGAGAATTAAAGTTGCAAAGATACATGAAAAGATATCTAATCAAAGAAAAGATTACTTACATAAAATATCAAATAAACTAATTAAAGAAAACCAAATAATCTGCATAGAAGATTTGAAAGTAAGTAATATGATGAAAAATCATAAATTAGCAGGAGCAATAAGTGAAGTATCTTGGTTTGAGTTTAGACGAATGCTTGAATACAAAGCGAGTTGGTATGGTAGAACTATTTCTGTAATATCTAAAACATATCCATCAAGCCAACTATGTAATGTATGTGGATATAGAAATAAAGATGTAAAGAATCTGGCACTTAGAGAATGGACTTGTGAATGTGGTGAGCACCATAATCGAGACCTAAATGCTAGTATAAACATCCTAAAAGAAGGATTAAGATTAGTGAGCTTGGAACAAGCTTGTTAGCCTGTGATTGCTTAGTGCATTGGCACTATCGAACAGGAAGCCACTAGGTCTTTAGCCTAGTGACAGTTCACAGAGTTGAATTTGGATTTGGTAGAGCAGTAGATATGGTAATACTTAAATCTCTAATAGAAGAACTTTCAGAATCAGAAGAAAAATACTTAGAATGCATTGAAGATACTAAGACAGAAAAAGAAAGAGTAATAACAAGTAGACAAACTTTAAGAGATGAAATAGAAGAACTTAAAGAGAATCTTAAGACAATGGAAGAAAGTCTAAAAGTAATGGATGAATACATAAAGAAATTCAACTATAGAGAGAACATATCAAAATCTGAAATGGATACAGTAGCTAAGAAAATAGTATACAGTAATATATACAGAAAAGAAATGGAAGAATGTATCAACTAAAATAGTTAACATATAATTAATAGTAGGAGATAGACATGGGAATTAATGTATTAAGTTTGTTTGATGGAATAAGTTGTGGGATGGTTGCATTAGAAAGAACAGGGATAAAAGTGGATAATTACTATGCTAGTGAAATAGACAAGCATGCGGAGGAGATATCTGATAATAACTATAATAAAATTATTAGGTTAGGCGATATAACTAAAATTAATAAGACCACATTAAGGAAGCTACCAAAGATAGATTTGATATTAGTTGGGACGCCTTGTCAGGGGTTTAGTAGGAATGGCAATATGCTTAATTTTGATCATGAGCAAAGTAAATTATTTTTCAATTTTATAGAGATATTAAGTACAATTAGGTTGCACAATAACTTAGATGTAAAATTCATTCTGGAAAATGTTGAGATGAAAAAAGAGTGGAAAGATACAATAACTAAATATGTATCTGTAGAGCCATTGGATATAAATAGTAACTTACTGTCAGCGCAAAATAGACCAAGAACATATTGGACTAATATAGAAGGAGTTGAAATTCCAGAAGATAACAATATTTGTTTAAAAGATATATTAATTGATTTTAATAAAGATAATCTAATGTGTCATCAAGGATTGCTAGTAGATAAAACATTCAATGAAAAAGAGTTAAATCTTATAAATGTAGTCAATGGAGAAGTTAGAATATCTCAAGCAACAAAACAAGGATATATAGTTGCAAACGATGGGGATGGAGTAAACTTATCATTCCCAACTTCTAAGACAAGAAGGGGTAGAGTGATAAAACAAAAGTCAAATACACTAGATAAGCAATGTAATGTTTCAGTTTACTATGATAACATATTAAGGAAACTTACAATAGAAGAACTTGAGAAATTACAAACATTGCCAGCTGGATACACAGATTTGGCATCGACAACCAATAGGAAAAAAGCAATAGGCAATGGGTGGACAGTAGATGTAATATCTCATATACTTAAATATTTATAAGTAAATTACTTGGAATTATAGTCTTAATACATAGTTCCAAGTAATTTAATATCACTAGGGAGGATAGATTTATGAGTTTAAAGAAAAGTGGTGGTGTAGATAGGGCAAGAGCAATGTTATTAGCAAGTGTAATAGCAATAAATATAACAGTGCCAGCTGCTAGTATAATGGAGTATAATAATCAAATAGATAAAGAACATGAATTAAGTATCAAAGAAGACAAGGTAAAATATGATAAACATAGAAAAAACAGAGAATTAGAAGAAGAAAGATTCAAAGAGATTGCACAAGAAAAGTATGAACAAGTTAAATATGAGCAAGAAGAAATAGAAAGAATGAAAGACTACACTTATAGAACAACAAAAGAACTTAGAGCAAAAACAGGACTTGATGTAGTAGGATTTACAGAAAGAGATATAACAATAACTTTCTATGGAGATACATACGAACAAAATGGAGGATATCCAGGGATAACATGCACAGGAGCTGCACTTCAAAGCGGAATGATAGCATCTAATGTTTATCCACTTGGAACAAAGATAATGTGGGAAGGTAGAGTATACACGGTCTCAGATAGAGGTGGTTCTCACTTTAATAGTCCAAATAGATTAGATGTATTCTTACCAAGATTAAGTGGAGAAAATGATACAGATTATATAAAAAGAATATATAAAAATGGTAAGAGAACAGTAAAAGCAACAATAATACAAACAAGATAAGCTGGAGGCGGTAAATAGTGAAAAAGGCAATATACATAGGTAATGACCCAACAATAAGAGGAATGAAGTGTAGGATACTATCTAAAAAAGGTAATATGTACACAGTATCAACAGGTGATGATATACTAGGAGCAGTAAGATTTGAAGTTCATAAAGATAAATTAAAACAATACTAAAAGAGAGGTAAGTAACAGTTAATAATAAATTATAAAACTTTATAAAATGCTATTGACTTTTATAACTTATTTCATTATACTTTTATTAAAGAGGTGATAAAATGAAATATTATTCAATAGCAGAAACATCAAAATTATTAAATGTGACTGCTCAAACTTTAAGAAATTGGGATAAGAGTGGTAAATTAAAACCACATCATACCACTGATAGTGGATATAGATACTACTCTCAAGAACAACTTAATAGAGTTTTAGGAGTAAAAGATACAACAAGAAAAGTAATTGGTTATTGCAGAGTGAGTTCCCATAGGCAAAAAGATGATCTTGTAAGACAAATTGAGAATATGGAAACTTATTTAATAGCACAAGGCAGTCCGTTTGAAATAATAACTGATATAGGAAGTGGTATAAATTATAAAAAGAAAGGTCTTAAAAATCTCATAAAGCTAATAACTCAAAATGAAGTCGATAAAGTTGTTGTAGTCTACAAAGATAGACTTTTAAGGTTTGGTTATGAACTTATAGAATATATAGCTACATTATACAACTGTGACATAGAAGTAATAGATAATACTGAAAAGACAGAGCAGCAAGAATTGGTAGAAGATATGATACAAATAATCACAGTTTTTAGTTGTAAACTTCAAGGCAAAAGAGCAAATAAAACTAAGAAAATGATTAAGGAGTTGATAGAAGATGATACTAGCGAAGAAAGTTAGATTATATCCAAGCCAACTTCAAGAACAAAAGCTGTGGCAATCAGTAGGTACTGCTAGATTTATATATAATTGGACACTCGCAAGACAAGAAGAAAATTATAAAAATGGTGGTAAATTTATATCTGACAATGACCTTAGAAAAGAAATAACGGGGCTAAAGAAAACTGAATTAAGTTGGCTTAAAGAAGTATCTAACAATGTAGCTAAACAATCAGTTAAAGATGCTTGTGATAGTTATAAAAGATTTTTCAAGGGATTATCAGATAAACCAAGATTTAAGAGTAGAAGAAAAAGTAAAAAATCTTTCTACAATGATAATTGTAAGTTGAAAGTTAAAGAAGGAAAATTAGTTAATATTGAAAAAATTGGTTGGATAAAAACCAATGAGCAACTACCTATTGGAGTGAAATACAGTAATCCAAGAATAAGTTATGACAATAAATATTGGTATCTATCGGTAGGAATAGAGCAAGAAGAAATACAAGAAGAATTAATAGATGTATCACTAGGAGTAGATTTGGGGTTGAAAGACTTGGCAATCTGTTCAGATGGCAAAGTTTATAAGAATATAAATAAAACTTATGCAGTTAGAAAATTAGAGAAGAAACTTCGTAGGTTGCAACGTCAAGTTTCTCGCAAATATGAACAAAATAAAAAAGGAAAGGAGTATGTCAAAACTAGCAACATTATAAAACTTGAAAAGCAAATACAACTGATGCACAGAAGATTGGCTAATATAAGAAATAATTATCTTCATCAAACTACTACAAGTATAGTGAAAACCAAACCATACAGAATAGTAATAGAAGATTTAGCTATTTCTAATATGATGAAGAATAGACATCTATCTAAAGCTATATCAAAACAAGGTTTCTATGAGTTTAGAAGACAACTTGAATATAAATGTAAATTCAGAGGAATTGAGTTAGCAATAGCTGATAGATGGTATCCTTCATCAAAGACTTGTAGCCAATGTGGAGAGATTAAGAAGGATTTAAAACTTAAAGATAGAGTGTATGACTGTAGTTGTGGGCTTAATATTGATAGAGATTTAAATGCTAGTATTAATCTCTCAAACTATAAATTAGCATAATATCACTTGAAAGATAAAGCTAATATGTAGGATTCGTTGTATCCGAATTTACGTCTTTGGAGTATCACATCAAATGAAAGTAGCTTGTTGTAGTTTGACTTGCAAAATCAGATACATTGAAAAAGAAAATAAACATACTTTATAAAGTTTTATAAGGTTTTGGCAACGGTAGATAATACCTCTCTTTATTTATATCCATATTTATATTAACCCCAAGGGTCTTCAATATC
>NZ_JBOGCC010000377.1:0-5893 GCF_051656525.1 Clostridium sp.
AAAAATAAAAATATAATAACAGCAGAGTCAATAAAAAAAGCAATTATAAATAAAAGGAGAGTAATACTTGATGAAAAAACGGAGTAATTTTAAAGTAAATAGTTTTTTAAGAATTGTAAAAAAAGGTCAAATAATTAAGATTGGATATCCAGATGTAAACTTAAGAAAATTAAAAAGTCGTATAGATAGACTAGAATATGAAAAAGCTGTAGATATATCAAGAGCTTATTATACTAAAGCACAGAGTGAAAGAAGTAATTTAAACTCATATTTAGCTTTAATTTTATCAATAATTTCTTTAGTTTTTAGCATCTGGAAGTAGTGTACCAGGTGTTAGAATATAAGAATTTAAAGATTTGAATTTTTATATTCTAAGCTTTCACTTACAGATGATCATTCGGATCATCGCCTCCATTGAAATCATCAATTTAAGCTTCTAACTTACCCCCGTAGAAGTTTAATATCACCCCCAAGATAATTTGGTGGTTTCAATAGAGGTTTAAAATCTCTAAAATAAAGTATAAATGGGGAGGAAACAAAATGGGTACTAATAAAGGAGGAAAAATAAGGAGCTTACCTGGAGAACTATTAGCAGTGAGTATGGATATGCATTGTGTAGTTTTAACAGGGAAAAATCATCATAGGATAGCTGAAAATATAGATGCTATGGATGATGAAGTAAGAGAGAATTATATAAAGGGTGTGAGAAGTTATATAAAGCAGTTAAAAAATTATGCTAATAAGTTTAAGGATGAAGAGTTCAAAAGTCTTATAAATGAACTTAGCAAATTTACAGAGAAGTATATAGAAGATACACTTTATTACGAGGAACAGGATGATAATAATAGAATGGAAGCACAAATGTATTGGAATGAATCTGAAGCGAGAATAACTAAAAGAAGTAATGAACTAGATAAAGCGTTAATAGCTTTAAATAAAAAAGACCCAGGTGCAACTGGATCTCTACAAATAAATTTTTAAAATTTAATTTAATAAGATTATATCACAAAAAAATAAAAAGTAAATAGGCTTTATAAAATCCATTTTAAGGTGGTTGGTTATATTAGGTTATAACTTCATCGCCAAATATTAAAGAGGACTTAAAATATAGCTTAAAATGAATTTTAGTATGATTGGTTGCATAAGCAGCTTCATCAAAAATAGCTGGAATTTATGAAAAGAAAAAATGTGAAAAAATGAATACGGTTTTTTAAAATGGAACCATTGATTTTATTGGGTTACTTTTGAAAAAATGTGAAAAAATGAATACAGAAGTATATACAAGATTTATTATTATATTATTCTTAGGGAGGATACATGGAATTTACAACTAGAGAGTTTTTAGAGAGTATATTTGATAATCTAGATAATAATTTTCTTATAGAGATTAGGGAGATTACAGATACATCTAGTAAAAACTATTTCTATAGTTCTTTAGATGAGTTAATAGCATTGTATAAACCTAATTTAGAAAAACATTGTTATTTTGGAGTTTCTAGTAGAGGTCAAAGAAAAAATTCTAAAGGGAAAACTTCTGGAGAAAATATTAATTGTGAAGATGTTAAAGCTCTATGGTTTGATTTTGATTATATAACTCTTGAAGAAGTGAGAGAAAGAATAAAGTTATTTGAAGTTAAACCTAGCTATATAGTTTCTAGTGGAAATGGATATCATGTTTATTATATTCTTGATGAAAGAGTTTCAACTGAAAAAGTTATAAAAGTTTTAAGACCTCTAACAAAAATGATTGGAGCAGATCCAAAAGTTTCAACTCATTCTAAAGTTTTAAGGTTACCAGGAACAGTTAATAAAAAAAATGATAAATGGTGTGAGATTATAGAAACTAATAGAATGGAATATTCTTTAGAGCTATTTGAAAAGTTTGTGGTTGAGGATAGTGAAGCTACAGAGGTTTTAACAAAGCTACCAAATGGAGAGTTAGTTAAAATAGCAAGTAGGTGTCAGTCTTATTGTATCTCAAAAATGTTAGCGGGAGTTAAAAGAGGTGATAGACATTCAGCAATCTTAAGACTAACTTCTTATTTTAGAGATGTATTGAAACTAGATAAAAATAAAGCTTTAGAAATTTTACAAATGTGGAATAAAAAAAATAAACCGATGGAAAGTCTTTCTGAACTTGAGAGAAACTTCAATTCTGTTTGGGATAAAGAGTATAAGTTATTAGGATGTGAATTTGATGGAGTTGAAAAATTTTGTAAAAAAGAAAAATGCTTCAGTCCAATAATTCAACCTAAACTTGATATTGGAAATGTTCCGATAAAGTTTGATACAAAAATATTTGAGAAAAATTATGAAAATATAACGGGTTATGAGTTAGTTTTTCTAGGGCTTTTACAAATATTCTCAGATGGATTAACATTTGACGAAATAAGAGATAAATGCACTACTAAAAAAACTGGTAAAGTTTTTTTACATGACCAAACAAGAAAAAGAGTTTTGGAGGATTTATTAGATAAAAAACTTGTGGAACAGTGTGGAGATATTTATGTATACAGCAGAAAAGGACAATATAATAGAGGATATGTAATGATAAGTCCTGCATTATTGAGATTAGTTATGCATAAATTAATTAGCCAAGCTGAATTTAAATTATTAGTGTTGATGAAAAAGTATGCCAGAAAAGAAGAGGATTATATAATATTTCCTACTGAAGTTACACTGGCTAAAGAAATTGGAGTTACTCAAAGTGTTATTTCTAGATGTGTTAGTAGTTTAGAATCAAAAAATTATTTAGAGAAAATGTATTATGTAAATAAAGGTTATGATTTTTTAAAGTATAGAATACTTGTTTAGAGGAGAGATAAAATGAGTGAGGTAGTATTAGAATTTATAACAGAGCAAATGATAGAAAAAATAGATATATTAGATATAAAGATGGATGCTAAAGTTACTTTAGCAAAAGAATTAGGAAAGGTATTAAGTAAGGCCAAAGAGGTGGCATAAAATGGGTGAAGCAGTCTTAGTTGCTATGAAAGTTTGGTTTATAATATTTGGATTTTGTATGACAGGATCTGGAGTAACAGTTTTTGTTACAACTTTGGATGTAAAGAGAAAAGAGAATAACAAAAAAATATGGGATGTTTCATTAGTAGCATCCTTATTTTTATCTCTGAGTGGCTTATTGATTTTGTTTGTTACATTAAAAAATAAAGGGGTGTAAAATTGGAAATAGAAAAAATAATAGAAAGATGTTTTTTATCTCTAACAGATGCTTTTGATAGAGAAACATTAGAAAATAATATAAATCTTTTTAATAAAATAAAATCAGAATTTGAAAATTATAGCTTTGATGAAAAAAGTTTTATTTTTCAAAAATATCAAATGTTTGTAATGGACTATGCAACAGTATTTAAAAAAGCTATGGAAGTTCCACAAAATAGGAAAACATGGGCATATCAATTTATTTTAAATGGAGATTTAAAAAAATTTGTTAGAAATAGTATAGATATTTATGAAGGACCTTGTTGTGGAGGAGATAAAGAAAGCTTTATTATTGAAAAGTGTATCAAAGCTATTAGAGAAGACAAAAATTATAGCTTACATGATGAGTATGATTTTGGTAAAGGATTGGAAAAAGCATATTGGAGTCCAGTTATATTTAAAGATACAAATGAAGTTTTTAAACTGTTTGAAATATATTTAAAAAAAATTAAAAATATTGCAAAAAGTGAAACTTTTTCAGGGTTATTTAATAGTAGATTGAATAAAAGTGAGGTTAGATAATGGAAAAATATTTAATTATAAATGGTAGAGATACAAGTAACAAAAAAAGATACTTGATGTTTTGGTATCATGATGGGAAGGGATATACAACAAACTTGGAAGAAGCTGGAAGATACGATAAAGATAAAACTTTAGAAAAGTATCGATATGGAATTGATGTAATAGAAGATGTAGAAAAGTTAAGAAAAGTCGTAAGAGCTATTTTAAGAGGTGGTAGAAGTAGAATGAGAGAAACAGATTATCTAGTTAAAGAAAGCTTACTTAGAGAATGGTTGACAGTAAAAACAATTGTAGATTTTGATAATGGTAAATTATATTGAGGCAACATTATGAAACTTTTATTTCATAACTATAAAGAAAAAATATTTCTAAAATCTGACTTTATATTAATTGTAAATAATTGCTTAGTCTATAAAGATAATAAAGAAGCTATAAAAGTTAATAAGTTAAATAGTTTTAAGTATATTTTTATAGATTTTCACAAGGTTCATGACAACAGAAATTTAATAGATAAAATTTTCAGAAAATATTAAGAGGTGAAATAGTGGAAAAATTTCCAAATAATAAATATTGGCTAGATCAATTAATCAGAAGACTTGGAGTTGATGGAGAAGTAAAAAATTACCAGGTTAGATATAAATTTATAAAGAATACTGAAAAATTAAAGTATCTTGTGGTTAAAGTTAAATTTATTGGTTTTAGCGTTAAAATGAAAGTATATAGTTAAGTTGGAGGGTATAAGTGCGATATAGAGTTTGTTATTTTGAAAGCTATGAAGTATTTTTAGGAAGAAAAAAAAGACGTATAGCTAAAGAATATCCTCTTAGTTTTGAAATAGCTTGGTTACGTAAAGAATATTTAGAAAAATGTATAAAGGGATATATTTGGATTGAAGAAATGAAAGAGGATGGGAGTAATGCTAGAGATTAGAGTTTGGGATGAAATTAATAAAAAAATGATACAAGTTGATGCTATAAACTATTGGAATGAAAGTATTGAAAATGAAGATACACAACAGATTCCATTTACTGATGTAATTATTATGAGGAAAAGTTCATACAAAGATAAAAATGGTAACTTTATTTATGAGGGAGATAAATTAAAATTATTGGATAAAAACAAAGAGGAAATAATAACTGTTTGTAGTTATGGAAAATGGAAAAGAAGAATGGATTCTGGAGAACTTGTAGAAATAGAAGGCTTTTGTTTTTTACTTGAAAATACACCAACTTTTCCAATTATAAAAAATTATATAAAAAAACATGATACAGAAATTATGGAAATAATAGGAAATATCTATGAAAAATGAATCTAATAAAATTCCGACTGTCGGAATTTAAAAATGGAGGGAATTAAATGAGTTACAAAATGAGATTAAGAAAGTATATAACAAATGAAAATGAAATGAATGGAGAGAATCCGTATCAAGATATGTTTGATGAAAAGGATGGAAAAACTCATGAAATATATGGCATGTGGTTTAAAGTTATAGATATAGGAATAGATGGCTTTGATGATATACCATATTTTTATATTGAATTGGAAGAAGTTCAAAATGAACACTTAGTTAAATGTAGAAAAGTAACTGGAAAAAATACAAGGTTATTGAAAGCTATTATAAATGAATTAAAGGAAAAAAGTATTGAAGTAAAAAGTGTAGTTCCAATTTTCAGCCTAGATGAGGATGATTTAACAGAAGTATTAAGTGGAGATTGGGAAGATACTGATTTTAAATACTTATCTAAAGACAAAGAAAGAATTTATGATAGTAATGGAAGATATTTTTATTCAGATGATGAAACTTATAATTATCTTATAGAAGTAGTTTACTGGAAAGGAAATAATTCAATGACAGATAAATTTGTTTTAAAAGAACTAGAAGATATGAGTTTTCTTTTGGATGATTTATCAGACATAAAATAAATTAAACAAGGAGGTTTCCGACGGTCGGAATGGATAGAGAGAAAAAAGAAAAAATACTAAAATGGCTTAAGGAGCAAGTGGAAAAATATGGAGACATTAAGTATTCTAAATTGGTAGAATTATCTAAAAGAGCCGAAGTTGGAATACCTATGATTTTTAGCCTAATGACTAGAAATAGTTTAATGTCAAAATTAAATAATGACTTAGAGCCATCTGAATAATATCA
>NZ_JBOGCC010000378.1:0-1413 GCF_051656525.1 Clostridium sp.
TAATATAAGAATTAATCCCCAGATTTAAATTAGTAATTATAGCTATAATCACAGCTGCTACTGTTATAGTTAAAATATCTAAAATTATTTCCTTTGCTATATTTTCAAGGGTAGCTCCCATAGCTAACTTAATTCCAAATTCCTTTGTCCTTTTCTTTAACTGTCCAAGAATTATACAACTTGTCCCAGCCATTGAAAGAATAAGAAGTAATGCACCTAATACTAAAGAAGATTTCACATCTCTTTCATAACTTTCTATTAAAGTAGTAGTATTAGATAGACTATACAAATTAGCCTGTAACTCATTTTCATTTAATTCTTTATTTAACCTTTTCATAAGTTCTTCTTCTGTAATATTTTCCTTTCTTTCTAAAAAGATTCCTCTTCCAATTGTAGATGTATAAAAATCATAGCCTATAAAATTCTCTATTACTGGAATTATTTTTATTCCATCACTATAATATAAGCTACTAGCAAAAAGTTCTGCTGGACCAAATTGAAAGGGAATAGCATTACTTTCTAAAAAACCAATAATTTCAAAGGTTATAAAATCTTCAGTTAAATCCACTTCTAATTCAGTTCTTCTTTTAGCCTCTGAAATATATTTTACTTTAAATGTTTTTCCTAATTCATATACTCCCTCAAAATCTTTTCCTATCACTATTGGTATATTTTCTTTTTTATAATCCTTTTTGAAATCTTCTTCTACAAAATTTCTTCCACTACTTATTTTTAAATTGTAATGATTAAAAAAATTCTTATTTATTATAACTTCTCCTATATAATTTTGTCCTACATCTCCCATTTTATTGTATTTTTCCGGAATATTTTCTCGAAATTCTTCAAATACATTTGGTCCAGACTCATAAATGTAATAATTATTTATTAAATTTTCTTTAATTAATTTATCATATATATCCCCAACCTGTTCTTTTGCTCTTAAAGCAGCACTCCAAAAATCTTCACCTCTAGCTTCATAGCCTCCCTTAGGAAATATCTTTACATAGGTTGTATTATCTAAATCAAATAAACTTTCTATTCCTTTTTTTCTATTTTGTGAATCTGAAAATAACTTTCCACTACTATTTATCATAGTTAATCCTACGCTTAATTGAATTATCATTAAAAAGGCTATAATCCCCATTTTTTTAACTCTTTTTATAGCTTTAAACATAATTTTATTCCTCCCTTAACATTTCCACTGGACTTATTTTCATTAAATAAATTAAAAAAGGAATTGTTGTAACTAAAGTACTAATTAAAGTTACTATAATAGCACCAATTAAATTAACTGCTGTAATCTTTATGTTCATATCTAATAAATAACCACCTGTTAAAAAACTTAATAACAATTGAATTAAAATTGAAAAAATCATTGCTATAATTGCTATGAAGGAAAGTTCTTTAAAGAAT
>NZ_JBOGCC010000379.1:0-2195 GCF_051656525.1 Clostridium sp.
CAAGTAATCCAGATGTGAAACCAAGTACACCGGATACAAAGCCAAGTAACCCTGATGTGAAACCAAGTACACCAGATACAAAGCCAAGTAATCCAGATGTGAAACCAAGTACACCGGATACAAAGCCAAGTAACCCTGATGTGAAACCAAGTACACCAGATACAAAGCCAAGTAACCCAGATGTAAAACCAAGTACACCGGATACAAAGCCAAGTAACCCTGATGTAAAACCAAGTACACCAGATACAAAGCCAAGTAAACCAGATGTAAAACCAAGTACACCGGATACAAAGCCAAGTAACCCTGACGTGAAACCAAGTACACCAGATACAAAGCCAAGTAAACCAGATGTAAAACCAAGTACACCGGATACAAAGCCAAGTAACCCTGATGTAAAACCAAGTATACCAGATACAAAGCCAAGTAACCCTGATGTAAAACCAAGTACACCAGATACAAAGCCAAGTAACCCTGATGTGAAACCAAGCACACCAGATACAAAGCCAAGTAACCCTGACGTGAAACCAAGTACACCAGATACAAAGCCAAGTAACCCTGATGTGAAACCAAGCACACCAGATACAAAGCCAAGTAACCCTGACGTGAAACCAAGTACACCGGATACAAAGCCAAGTAATCCAGATGTGAAACCAAGTACACCGGATACAAAGCCAAGTAACCCTGATGTGAAACCAAGTACACCGGATACAAAGCCAAGCGATTCAAATGCAGTATCAGGTGAAAAGGGTAATACTGTATCATCAAGTAATTCAAATGTTGTAAATAGTAACTCTTCAGTAACAGAAAATTCTTCAAATGCAAATAACAATGTAAATGGAGATTCAACTGCAACAAATGTAGGGAATAAAGAGAGTATTACTTCTCAACCTGCAAATAATGATAATAATGTAAGCAGTAGTGAGAACAATGGAGTTTATTCAAATAATGAAGCTTCAAGAAATAACAGTCTTTCAAGCTCAAATAAAATAAAAGAATTACCAGAAACAGGAATCTCACAAGTAGTTAACTCTAAAACTGTAGGTGAAGGAGTGGCAACTTTATTAGCTTCTCTATTAGGATTAGCAGTGCTATTTAAAAGAAAAAAATAGATAAAAATTAATTTGAAAAATTCTTTTGTAGAAAAGAATTTAAATGATTAAACAGCTTTATAGACAATATATCTATAAGGCTGTTTTATTTATATAAAAGTATTATTAAAGAATATATGATAAGTAAAGAAATTTGTTATATTTTAGAGCATTTCAAATATTATGAAAAGTATAATTAAAAGTTCTTTTTTATATAATATTTTTTCGACAAAGTATATGCTAAGGAAGTGATAAAATAGGATAAATATATAAGAATGTAATTTTTGAGGGGGATATAATATATAATGGATAGTTTACTTAAAGAATATTTAATTTTAGTTGGGCGAGATGAAGAAGAGATAGACTACTACGGCACTTGGTATTTTGGTGATAATAAAGTGCTTGCAGATGAGCTTTTTGATTTAGTTATAAAAGGTGAAAAGACAGCAACAACATCATTATATTGTTTGTATAAATTTAAAAATGAAGAGCTACCTAAAGAAAATTCATTTTCAGTAGTTACTAACTATGATGGAAACAAAAAATGTCTTATAGAAACTAAAAAGGTGACAGTTTTAACATTTTTAGAGGTGGAAAAAGAGTTTGCTTATAAAGAAGGAGAAGGGGACAAATCTTTAGAGTATTGGCAAAGAGAACATCTTAGATTCTTTAATAGGGAATTAGAAAAGTATGATAAAGTTTTTACAGAAGATATGCTAGTAGTTTGTGAAGAGTTTGAATGTATTTATAAATAGGGGGGAGCATATGAATAAAGTTGCTATGTTAATAATTGATGTTCAAAATTTATTAGTTGATAATAAGCCTTTTGATATTGAAATAGTTTTAGAAAATATAAAAAGTTTAGTAAGTAAATGCAGAGAAAATAATGTTGAAGTAATTTATGTTCAGCATGAAGACTTAGAAGAGGATGGAGAGCTTAAGATAGGAAGTTATGAGTGGGGAATTCATAAAAGTGTTGAGTCTAAAGAAAATGAAACTGTGATAAGTAAAAACTTTAATTCATCTTTCAGGAGGACAAAACTAAAAGAGTATTTAGACAAACAGGGTATTAACACACTTATAATAACAGGAATGCTGACAGAGTGC
>NZ_JBOGCC010000380.1:0-10701 GCF_051656525.1 Clostridium sp.
CTTAAAGTTATTCTTCAAAATCATGATTTAAATAAAATTTATTTTAACTTTTGAAATTGAGTAGATATTTATATTGACTTATAAATAGAGAGTATGTATAATTTATTCGGTTTTGAAACAGAGGAAAATATGAGGTGAAGAGTTGAAATATAATATTAGAGCAATGTTTGATGAAGATTGGAAAGCGATTGAAAAAATTTATGGTGATGGAATAAAAGGTGGGGCGACATTTCAAAGAGAGGTTCCAGATTTTGAATACTGGAATAAAATGTATCTTAAAAAATGTAGATTAGTAATTTGTGAAGAAGAAAAAGTAATAGGGTGGACAGCAGTAAGACATATATCACCAAGAGAAGCATATAGAGGCGTAGTAGAATTAAGTATATACATAGATAAAGATTACAAAGGAAAAGGTGTCGGAGGAGCTCTTTTGAATGGATTAGTAAAAGAAACTGAAAAAGAAGGTTTCTGGAGTATACAGGCAGTTATACTAAGAAATAATCCAGGAAGTTTAAAGTTACATGAAAAATGTGGGTTTAGAACAATAGGGATAAGAGATAGGGTTGCGCAGTTACCAAATGGAGATTGGATGGATGTTGTGTTAATGGAAAGAAGAAGTAAGATTATATTTTAAATGGAGTTACTTTAAGTAGCTCCATTTAATTTTGAAAGAGAAGGAGAAAAATGTTGATAATGAGTAGAGAGAAGAGTAAAATGTAAATTGATAAAATTTAGATAAAAAGGTGGTAGAACTGAAATGAAGCCTTTGGCTGAAGTAATGAGACCAAAAGAAATTGAAGACTTTATAGGGCAAAAGCAAATATTAGGACAAAATAAACCACTATATAAATTAATAAAAAATAAAAAAATTCCAAATTGTATATTATATGGACCGCCAGGTACGGGAAAAACAACCTTAGCTAATATAATGGCAAATTATGTAGATAAGAAATTTTATAAGCTAAATGCAACTACAGCATCTATAAAAGATATTCAAGAAATTACTGATAGTTTAGACACATTAATGAATTATAAAGGCGTAGTAGTATATTTAGATGAAATACAACATTTTAATAAAAAACAACAACAGGCATTGTTGGAATTTATAGAGAATGGAAAAATAACGCTTATAGCAAGTACAACAGAAAACCCTTATTTTGCGATTCATAAAGCAATTATAAGTAGGTGTAATATTTTTAAATTAGAGCCTTTGAAGCAAAGTGAAATAGAAATTGGTTTAAAGAAAGCGTTAAATAAATTAATTGAAGATGGAATACAAGTAAAGTATGAAGAGAAGGCTTTAAAGTATATAGGTGAGATTTCTCAAGGTGATTATAGAAAAGCATATAATATATTAGAGCTTTTAATAAATTCTCAAAGTAAGCATGAAAAAGAGATAAACATTCAAAATGTAAAAGAGTTAAACCAATCAAATATGAGAGGAGATACTAGTGGAGATGAGTATTATAATTTATTGAGTGCCCTTCAGAAAAGTATACGAGGAAGCGATCCAGATGCTAGTGTACATTATTTGGCACGATTAATCGAAACGGGAAATCTTTTAGGAATAACTAGGCGGATAAGTGTTATTGTGGCAGAAGATATAGGGCTTGCTTATCCTAATGCATTGCCTGTAATTAATTCAGGAATAGATCTTTGTTTGAAAGTTGGCTTTCCAGAAGCAAATATAATACTTTCGGAACTTGTAATATATTTAGCAACTTTACCAAAGTCAAATACGGCGTATAAAGCTATTGATAAGGCAATGAGTGATATTAGGAATACGAGTGTAGGAGAAGTTCCAAGTCACTTAAGGGATGGTCATTATAGTGGGGCTAAAACATTGGGAATAGGTGGATATAAGTATCCACATGATTATGAAAATAATTATGTAAAGCAAAAGTATTTACCGAAGGAAATGGAAAATATAAAATACTATGTACCAGGAAAAAATAAGTATGAAGAGAGTTTGAGTAGGTATTGGAAAAGTGTTAAATAAACTTTAAAGAATATTCACATAAGTTTGTTGACAATAACCGAGTGATTTGGTAAGATATAAACAGAAATCGTAGTAACTTACTCTACTTTAAGGGGTGACATGATGAAATTATCAACAAAAGGAAGATATGGAGTAAAAGCAATGGTAGATTTAGCAGTAAATTTTGGTGAATCTCCAGTATCTATTAAAACAATATCTAAGAGACAGAATATATCAGAATACTATTTAGAACAATTATTTAGTCCCCTTAGAAAGGCGAAACTTATTAGAAGTATAAGAGGAGCTCAGGGTGGGTATGTATTAAATAAAGAACCTAAAGATATAACAGTTGCAGATATTATGTATATATTAGAAGGGCCTATTGAAATAGCAGATTGTATTGATGGGGTAGCATGTGATAACGTTGACTGTTGTGCAACTAGAATGTTATGGAAAAGGATAAAAGAAAGTATAGATGAAGTTATGGAAGGCGTAACTCTTCAAGATATAGTAGATGATTATAAGATAATTCAAGAAAAAAATTCGAAATTAGAATTAGAAATTTAGAGGTGAAGTTAAATGAGAACAGTATATATGGATTATGCGGCAACAACTTTTGTTAAGCCGGAAGTATTAGAGGAAATGTTACCTTACTTTACAGGAAAGTTTGGAAATCCATCATCATTTTATGGGCCATCAAGAGAAACTAAAATGGCCATTGATAAAGGAAGAGCACAAGTTGCTAAAGCATTAAATTGTGAAGTGAATGAAGTTTACTTTACAGGTGGCGGTTCAGAAGCGGATAACTGGGCTATAAAAGGAATAGCAAGTGCTTATAAAAATAAAGGGAATCATATTATAACAACAAAAATAGAGCATCATGCTGTACTTCATACTTGTGAGTATTTAGAAAAAAATGGATTTGATGTTACATATTTAGATGTAGATGATGAAGGATTTATAAATTTAGAAGATTTAAAAAATGCAATTACAGATAAAACAATATTAGTAAGTGTAATGTTTGCAAATAATGAAATAGGAACACTTGAACCAATAAAAGAAATTGGTGCTATATGTAAAGAAAGAGGAGTATTATTCCATACTGATGCAGTTCAAGCAATTGGAAATGTGAAAATTGATGTTAAAGATATGAATATAGATCTTTTATCATTAGCAGGACATAAGATTTATGCACCAAAAGGAATAGGAGCGCTTTATATTAAAAAAGGTGTTAGAATACACAATTTAATCCACGGTGGTGGTCAAGAAAGAAATAGAAGAGCAGGGACAGAAAATATTGCTTCAATAGTTGGTCTTGGAAAAGCTATAGAAATGGCAACGGAAAATCTAGATGAACATATTGCGAAAATGTCAAAGCTTAGAGATAGATTAATAGATGGGATATTGGAAATTCCATATTCAAAATTAAATGGACCAAGAGGAGATAAGAGACTTCCTGGAAATGTTAATATTGGATTTGAATTTATTGAAGGTGAATCAATACTTCTTTCATTAGATTTTGAAGGGGTTTGTGCATCAAGTGGAAGTGCTTGTACATCAGGATCATTAGATCCATCACACGTACTTTTAGCTATAGGATTACCACATGAAAAAGCACATGGATCATTAAGATTAACATTAGGTGATGGAACTACAGAGGAAGATGTTGATTATGTAATAGAAACATTACCTCCAATTATTGCAAGATTAAGAAGTATGTCACCATTATGGACAGATTTTATAAAAAACGAAAATAAATAATTAGGAAAAAGGAGATAAGAGATATGATATATACAGATAAAGTTATGGATCATTTTAGAAATCCAAGAAACGTAGGATTTATGGAAAATGCTGATGGAGTTGGAGAAGTAGGAAACGCTAAATGTGGAGACATTATGAGAGTTTACTTAAAAATTGAAGATAACATAGTTAAAGATGCTAAATTTGAAACATTTGGATGCGGATCAGCAATAGCATCATCATCAATGGCAACTGAAATGATTATAGGAAAAAGCTTAGAAGATGCATGGGAATTAAGTAATAAAGCAGTTGCAGAAGCTTTAAACGGACTTCCACCAGTAAAAATGCACTGTTCAGTTTTAGCTGAAGAAGCAATACACAAAGCAATAAATGATTATAGAGAAAAGGCTGGGCTTGGAGCTTGGGACTTTGAAGAAACAGATCATGATGCATTACACGACCACGTTCACGGAGAGGAATAGTATGACGAAGCCTAAAGTGGTTGTAGGTATGAGCGGCGGAGTAGATAGCTCCGTCGCTGCTTACCTTTTAAAGGAACAAGGATATGATGTAATAGGGATAACTATGCAAGTTTGGCAAGAAGACAATGAATTTGAAGAAAGAGAAGGTGGTTGTTGTTCACTTTCAGCTGTTGAGGATGCTAGACGTGTTGCAGAGAGATTAGATATACCTTTTTATGTTTTTAATTTTAGAAAGTCTTTTAAAGAAAAAGTAATTGACTATTTCGTTCAGGAGTATATTGATGGAAAAACTCCTAATCCATGTATTGCTTGCAATAAATATCTTAAATTTGATGAATTACTTCAAAAAGCTAGAGGGATTGGTGCTGAATATGTAGCAACAGGGCACTATGCAAAAATTGAAGAAAGAGATGGAAGACATCTTTTAATTCGTTCAGATGATGATAGAAAAGATCAAACATATGCTTTATATAACTTTACACAAGATCAATTAGCTCATACTCTTATGCCTTGTGGTGAATATACAAAGGATAAAATAAGAGAAATAGCAAAAGAGATAGGTCTTGCTGTTCATAATAAGAAAGATAGTGAAGAAATTTGCTTTATTCATGATAATAATCATGGAAGATATATAAAGGAAGCTAGACCAGAAGAAGTTATACCGGGAGATTTTGTTGATGAAAAAGGAAATGTTTTAGGTAAACATAAAGGAATAGTTTATTATACAATAGGACAGAGAAAGGGACTTGGATTAGCATTAGGTAAGCCTGTTTTTGTTACAGGTATAGATGCAAAGCGAAATCGTGTAATATTAGGTTCGGAAGATAAAATATTTAAAACGACACTTATAGCAACAGATGTTAATTTTATACCTTTTGATACTTTAGAAGAAGAGATGAAGGTTCAAGCTAAAGTAAGATATGCTGCAAAACCAGCGCCAGCTACAATAATACCTTTAAAAGATGGAAGAGTTAAAGTTGTATTTGAAGATAATCAAAGAGCTATAACAAAAGGCCAATCAGTTGTTTTCTATGATGGAGAAGTTGTAGTAGGTGGTGGTGTAATAGAAGGAATAGGTAAGAATTAAGAAAAAACTCGCAAATTTGCGAGTTTTTTTATTTGAAAAGTTTTTTTAGATTTAATTCAATTTTAAGCATAAAAGGAATTGAAATTATAGGTGCAAGAAGTGGAATAATAAAAGAGGTTTCTGTAAAATTCTTGAAAAAAATATATAAAAAAATATCTAATATTAAAGCTATAATTCCAGAAATAATGAAAAAAATCCCCATTTTCTTATTGGCATAAAGAAATGATTCGTTACTTTTTCGAGAAGTGTTTGTTCTAAAACCTATAAATCCATTTGGTTTTAAAAGAGGTGCTGTAAACCATGCGAAAATCCCAATGACAATAAAAATTAAAGGAACTGGAAAGTGGAAAATAATGCTTATATTCATAAGAAAACCTTCTTTCTATTTAAGTTAATAACATTATACATTAATAAATTGAGAAAAAAAACCATTTAAGAATTATATTAACATAAAATTTAAAAAAAGTATTATGAATATTAAAATGGTTATTGGTAAAAATAATGGTATTAAAAGAGGAAGGTGTGTTAATGATTAGAACTAAATTTTTTTATATGAAGAGGGTGTATACAAAAGAAGGAAAATATATAGGGATTATAGAAGATTTAGCCTTAGATTTTTTTAAAGGAGAGATTATTGGGTTTAAGGTATCCTTAGTAAGTTTAATATCTAAAAAAAATTTTTTAGATATTAAAGATATAATTTCAATTGATGAATATATTATTATTGAAAAAATGACAAAAAAAATAGGATTATACTTCAAGGAAATGAGAAGACTTGAAATATTAAATTTAGAAGGAGATATGATAGGAGTATTTGAAGATTTAATTATAGATGAAAACACTAATAAAATATGTGGAATTATAATATCAACAGGAATTATTGAAAAGATTATGAAAGGAAAGAGAGTTCTGTTTCTAGATGATTGTATATTAGGGGATAAGTCTATTATTTATATAGGATGTGAGAAGTTGGAATTTAAGATTATGATAAAAGGTATGGAGGGGCGTTTTTATGAAAAAAATAAAATTAAATAAAAAGATTATATTTTTAATAGGAATCCTTCTTCTTTTTTTTATAATAGTATTGTTATATAGGAATATTGAAATATTTAGTGAGACAATTAATTTAATTGTTGTTTCAGGAGTTATAGCGTATATATTAATGCCTTTAAGAGATTTTTTGGTTAAAAAGATAAATATCTCTAAAAGATTAAGTGGTCTTATAATTTTATTGATTTTAAGTTTTTTTATTATTTTATTTATAATTATAACAATACCTAAGATTATTGAGGAAATGGGGAATGTAGGAGAAATTTTTGAACGGTTAAATACATATTTTTTAGAGTTAGAAGAAAAACTTAAATTAAGTAATAATGCAGTTGTTACAACTATATATGAAGAGATAAGTGAAAAAACTTGGGCTTTTTTGATGGGGCTTTCTTATAGGAGCTTAGATTTTGTTATAGAAATATCAAAAAATATTATTTCATATATTATAGTTCCTATAATAGCATATTATTTTTTAAGTGATGGAGAAAAAATAAGTAATGCTTTTTATATGTTAATTCCTATAAGTAAAAGGGAACTTTTACGAAAAATTTTTAAAGACATTAATGTGTTATTACAGCGATATGTAGTAAGTCAATTAATATTATGTCTTATAACAACAATATTATCTTTTATTTTCTTTTGGTGCATAGGACTTAAGTTTGCATTTATCTTGGCACTTATAAATGGAGTTTTCAATATTGTTCCATATTTCGGGGTTTTGTTTGGGGCGATTCCTGCTGTATTTATAGGGGTTATAGAATCACCAAGTCTTGCAATATGGACTATAATTGGAATTTTTGTAGTTCAACAAATAGAGGGGAATTTAATAGCACCTAAGCTAACAGCAGATAGTACAGATTTCCATCCTATGCTAATAATTTTACTTCTTATAATTGGAGAGAAGATAGGTGGGGTTATAGGAATGATTTTTATAATACCTGTTGCTGTTATTATAAAAGTTATATATGATGATATAAATTATTATATTTTCTAAAATTAAAGGGATGAATATTGACAGACTAACCTATATAAAATATAATTTTGTTAGCTAACAATATTTTACGGCGAAGATTAGGATGAGTAAATTTAAAAATAAATTTTTAGAGAGAAAGTGGTTGGTGAAAACTTTTGATTTATTTAAATTGAAGCTACCTAGGAGTCTAATTTTTTAAGTGATGTAGTAAACTCTACATAAATAGGGTGGTACCGCGGAAATTTATGTTTTCGTCCCTTGTATTTTGCAAGAGGCGGAAACTTTTTTAATATATAGGAAAGTTTAGTGGAGGGAAAGAAATGAAATTTACAGGAACTAATGATTTAAGAGAAGCATACTTAAAATTCTTTGAGAGCAAAGGACATTTAAGATTAAAAAGTTTTTCTCTTGTACCAAAAAATGATAAAAGTCTTTTATTAATAAATGCAGGAATGGCACCTTTAAAACCATATTTTACAGGGCTTCAGGAGCCACCAAGTAAAAGAATAACTACATGTCAAAAGTGTATTAGAACTGGTGATATTGAAAATGTAGGGAAAACATCAAGACATGGAACATTCTTTGAAATGCTTGGGAATTTCTCATTTGGAGATTATTTTAAAGCAGAAATCATTCCATGGGCATGGGAGTTTATAACAAAAGAATTAGAGATTCCTAAAGATAGATTATATGTAACTATATATCTAGAGGATGACGAAGCTTTTGAAATTTGGAAAAAATCTACTGATATAGATGTAAGCAGAATATTTAGACTTGGAAAAGAAGATAACTTCTGGGAGCATGGTGCAGGACCTTGTGGACCTTGTACAGAAATTCATTATGATAAGAAACCAGAAAATGGAGTAGTAACTTCAGCAGAAGAATTTGTACGTGAAAGTGATAATGATAGAATAATAGAATTCTGGAATCTAGTTTTCACTCAATTTGATGGAGATGGAAAAGGCAATTATGAAAGATTAGCTCATCCTAATATTGATACAGGAATGGGACTTGAAAGAATTGCTACTATTATGCAAGGTGTAGATAATATATTTGAAATAGATACAGTTAAAAATATATTAGGAACAGTATCAAAATTATCAGGTGTTAAATATGGAGAAGATTCTTCAAAAGATATTTCTTTAAGAATAATTACAGACCATGTTAAAAGTGTTACTATGATGATTTGTGATGGAGTACAACCAAGTAATGAAGGTAGAGGGTATGTTCTAAGAAGACTTCTTAGAAGAGCAGCTAGACATGGAAGAGTGTTGGGGATAAAAGGAATATTCTTAAATGAAGTTGTTCAATCTGTAGTAGATAACTATGGTGGAGAATATGAAGAGCTAATTTCAAAGAATGATTATATTAAGAAGATAATTACTCTTGAAGAAGAAAGATTCAATGAGACTATTGATTCAGGAATGGGAATATTAAACGGATATATTGCTGAAATGATAGATAATAAAGAAACTGTTTTAAGTGGAGAAAAAGCATTTAAGCTTTATGATACTTTTGGATTCCCTTATGAGTTAACAGAAGAAATTTTAGAAGAGAAATCTATGACTATAGATAAAGTTGCATTTGATAAAGAAATGAATATGCAAAGAGAAAGAGCTAGAAGTGCTAGAGGAGAATTCACTTATATGGGAGGAGAAAGCTCACCTATAAATAGTGTACCTGGAGATATTGAAACTGAATTTGATGGATATACAAAAACAGAAATTGAAGGAAAAATTCTTTTCTTAGGAACTGATGAAGAAGTAAGAGAAAGCTTAAGTAAAGGAGAAAAAGGTTTTGTAGTTACTGATAAAACAACTTTCTATGCAGAAATGGGTGGTCAAGTTGGAGATAAAGGAACTATAGAGGGAGAGAACTTTAAATTAGCAGTTTATGATACTAAAAATAATGTAGGTGGAAAAATAATTCATTATGTGAAAGTGGTAGAAGGTGAAGTTAGAGTTTCAGATAAAGCTATATTAAAAGTGGATTTATTAAGAAGAAAGAATATTTGTAAAAATCATACTGCAACACATATGTTACATAAAGCATTAAAAGTTGTTTTGGGAGAACATGTTAATCAAGCAGGCTCATATGTTGATGATGAAAGATTAAGATTTGATTTTACACATTTCCAAGGGTTAAGTTTTGAAGAAATTCAAAAAGTTGAAACTTTAGTAAATGAAAAGATAATGAATGTTTTTTCAGTAGATACAAATGAAATGACTATGGATGAAGCTAAAACTAAAGGTGCAATGGCTTTATTTGATGATAAATATGGAGATAAGGTTAGAGTTGTTCAAGTTGGGGATTATTCAATGGAATTATGTGGAGGAACTCATGTATGTAATTCAGGTGAGATTGGTTTATTTAAAATAGTTAGTGAATCAGGTGTTGCAGCAGGGATGAGAAGAATTGAAGCAGTAACTGGATTTAAGGCTATAGAATATATGGAACATAAAGAGAAGACTTTAAAAGAAGCTTGTTCTGCATTAAAATGCAATGAAAAAGATATTTTAGTGAAAATTCAAGGTCAAGCCTCTGAAATTAAAGAGAAAGATAAAGAAATTTCAGAACTTAAATCAAAATTAACTGCTGGTGCTGAAGATGAAATTTTAAATTCAGTAAAAGAAGTAAATGGAGTAAAAACTATTGTATATGCATTAGAGGAAGTTGATGGAAATGCACTAAGAGATTTAGGTGATAAGTTAAGAAATAAAATTGGTTCTGGAGTAGTTGTTTTATTAAGTAAAGCAAATGGAAAAGTTAATCTTATAGCAATGTCAACAAAAGATGTTTTAGATAATGGAGTGCATTGTGGGAAAATAATTAAAGAAGTAGCAACTGTTGTTGGCGGTGGTGGTGGTGGAAGACCAGATATGGCTCAAGCAGGAGGAAAGAATCCAGAAAAAATAAATGAAGCAATAGAAAAAGCTTATGAAGTAATTCAAAGTTTAGTAAAGTAGTGTACTTTTAAAAAAATATAGGTTATAATTAGAATATGGATATAGTATAATAAAAAAATAAATGTTAATACTAGAAAGTATAATAAAAGCCTTATAGATAAGTGAGGGGGTGGAGCTGCAGTAAGCAGCAATTAGTATGAGTAATAATTTAGATAACACAATGCAATTCGATTTATTAAAAAATAAAGAAGCATTAACAAAAGCAATTTTAAGTGAGGTATATAATTCACTTCATGAAAAAGGGTATAATCCTATAAATCAGCTTGTTGGATATCTGATATCAGGTGACCCTACTTACATTACAAATTACAATGGAGCAAGAGCTTTAGTAAGAAAACTTGAGAGAGATGAAATTCTTGAAGAAGTTATAAAATCTTATTTAGAGATAAAATAAAAAAGTGCCCTATTGTGGGCACTTTTATTTT
>NZ_JBOGCC010000381.1:0-3295 GCF_051656525.1 Clostridium sp.
ACTTTCCTATGTGTTTAGATGAGTTAAATGAGTTAGATTTTTATGATAAAAAACATAAAATTTTATTTAGTCATATGAAAGATTTGTATGGAAATGGTAGAAGGATTAGTGATGTAAATTTAATTGAGAAGCTTAGAGATGGAGATATTTTAGAGGTTGGAGGTTTATCTTATGTACTTCAAATTTTAAATGGTGGAAGAAATTTAGATTTAACAGGTTATATAAAAATTGTTAAGGAATATAGTGAGAAGAGGCATTTAAGGGAAGTACTATTAAGGGCAGCTAGTCATATAAGTAGTAGACCTATAAAGGAAATTCGTGAATATGTTTATATGGGGCTTGAAAAAAATAGTAAGAGACATGAAAGTATTTTAGATACTAAAGAATTTTTATATAAGGGACTTGTAGATATTGAAGAGAGATATCTTCAAGGTGGAAAATCTTATGGAATGAGTACAGGTTTTTCTTCATATGATGAGAATATAGGAGCATTAAAGAAGGGAGAGCTTGTTGTTGTAGCAGGAAGACCAGGAATGGGAAAAACAGTTTTTGCAGTAAATCTTTTTGTGAACTTAGCTCAAAATGGATATCAAACCTTATTCACAGAAATAGAGATGAATGCAGAGGCTTTAGCAATGAAGGTGTTTTCATCTAAAGCAAATATAGATGGAAAAAACCTTATGAATGGAGATTTAGAGCCAGAAGACTTTATAAATCTTACAAAGGTATGTGATAAATTAGTAAAAAAAGGCGGAATGATGGTAGATTGTAGTGAAATGCAAGACCTAATTTCAATAAAAGCAAAGGCAAAAGCAGTAAAAGAAAGCAAGGGGTTAGATGTTCTAATAATAGATTATCTAACACTTATGGAGATAGATGATAGAAAAGAAAATAGAGTAAATGCAGTAGGAAAAATAACAAGAGGACTAAAACTTTTAGCAAAGGAGCTTGACATAAGTATAGTATTATTAAGTCAATTATCTAGAGGAGTAGAAGGAAGAGCAGATAAAGAGCCAATGCTTTCAGACTTAAGAGACAGTGGAAGTATAGAACAAGATGCTGATGTAGTTATGTTTGTCTACAGAGAAGATTATTATGATAAAGAAAAAGATGATGAAAAGGTAATGAAACTTCTAGTAAGAAAAAATAGAACAGGAAAAGTAGGAACTATAAATCTTAGATATATTCCAGAATATCAAAGAGTAGATAATCTTTAAAATTTAATTAACTAAAGGTAAATTTAACTATTAAAATACTTTGAGAATATCAGTGAAAAATATAAAGTACTGTTTAATTTGTAAAAGTTAAGAAAAGCAAGATATAAATATAATGTGTATGGTAAAATTTTATAGTAGAATAAAAGAAAAAAATAAAATAGATAAGTATAATTAAAGTTTTTGAATACTTATTAGGGGGAATATAATTGAAATTACAATTTGATGAGGATTGTTTGTATTTACTTAAGCAATATAGTATTAGGAAGAGAAGAAAGTATGATCTAGTATTAAGTAGTGATATGAAAAGGGAATTTAGTATAAGTAATAAAAGGTTAAATAGATCTATGTGCAATAAGAGATTAAATTTTTGTGATGAGGAATTAGAGAAAAATGATGTTTACTCTTTAAAAACTTTAGCTAACTATATGAGGATAGATTATAAAAAGTTTATTAATAAGATTGTAGATGGGAAATATATTAAGCCACAAGGAACATCACCTAAGAAGAATGTTTACTATTATGCTGTAAAAGAAATAATTAATGAAAATGGAGATACTGTTAAAGTGCAAGAAGTTAATGAAGTAACAGATGCCTTTAGTGATTGTATATTTAGTGCTATTGTTTCTTGTAGAAAAGAAGTAGAGGGATTTAATAAAAACTTAAGTAGAGTGAGAGGTAGTTTAACACTATGTTCTATGCTTCTAGTAGTGAATATTTGGAATGTGATACCAGATAAAATGTCTAATATTTTTAAAATATCAATGTATAGTAAAAATGAATTATTATATTTTTCATTAGTAATATTAATTGTGATTATTGTGATTTTATATAAAGTATCAAAAAAAGGTTATAAAAAATAAACTGAAAATTGATTTTTATGAAAGAAAGATTAAGATATAATATAAATAAAAGTGTGCTGATGGAGGAAGATTAGATGAAAAAGAAGGTAGGATTTATTTGTGTTCATAATTCATGTAGATCACAAATGGCAGAGGCTTTAGGAAAATTATATGGTGAGGATGTATTTATATCATATTCAGCAGGGACAGAAAAAAAGCCAAATATAAATAAAGATGCTGTAGAAGTGATGAAGGAATTATATAATATTGATATGGAGAAAACGCAGAGATCAAAGTTATTAGAAGATATTCCAAAGCTTGATATAGTTATAAAAATGGGCTGTAATGTGGTTTGTCCGGTTGTTTTAGGAGAGCATATTGAAGATTGGGGATTAGAAGATCCTACAGGAAAAGATAAAGAGGAATTTATAAAAACTGCAAGAGTTATTGAAGAAAAGGTTAAAGATTTAAGAAGAAGAATATTAGATGGAAAGATGAGTATTAATAAAAAATAAATAGAATACAAAAGAAGGAGCCTAAGCTAATTTAGCTAAGGTTTCTTTTTTTTGAAGTATATTTTTTATAAATATAATGACTAGAAGTCGAAAATACTGTATCAAAATATGAATAAAAATAATAAATTGTAAGATAATGATAAATTTATGTAGTAAAGATAAAAATAGAAAAAAATTATAGTATTAAAATTATATGATAAATTTGATTGTTTTTTTAGATAGAAAGAATTAGAGAATAATTTTAAAAGTAAAGAAAGAATATAGTTTGATGATGTTCAAGTAATAATTTAGGAGGTAAATGATGAAAGCATGTGGACATGGAATTCAGATTCAAAAAAAAGGTGGTGGAGTAGTTAAAAGGAAAGAAAATGTTTTATTTAATAGTTTAACTACAACTACCTTTAAAGGAATATATTACAATTCATATACAGGAGTATTTACAATAAGAGATAAAGGAGAATACTATATTTCATGGTGGATATCAATGAAATATGGACTAGGATGCTTTGGAACTAGCTTTTCCTTAGTATTTAGTGATGGTCAAATTATTACAGCAGTATCAGAAGAACAAAAAGGCCAAATAATAGGAGACGCATATATTGAGATAAATGAAGTACCAATAACCTTTAGATTAGTAAATACCAGTTGTAGTGATGTAATTTATTCGTGCATAAATGGAATTACGGCTAATCTAATAGTATCCACTGGAATACAAGGACCAATG
>NZ_JBOGCC010000382.1:0-8017 GCF_051656525.1 Clostridium sp.
TGAAAATGCCCTTGAGAGAGAAGATAGAACTATATTTGAACATATTCCTAATAGACTAGATGAACACGCTTTAAGACGCGAATATGCAACTTTAAAATATGAGGAAATAGTTAATGATAAAATTGATAATGATGAAGAAGTAAAAGATAATTATCATACACGAGATGGCAGTCATAGATCTTTTGATAGAGAAATTTTAGAAAAAGTATCTGAAAATCTTGGACATAATAGAATAAATGTAGTTGTAAAACATTATTTAGATTAAATAATAAAAGAATAAACTAATTTAGTTTATTCTTTTATTTTAGTGATTCATTAACAACTCCATCTGTTATTATAAGATGTCGTGTACAATAATTAGCAATATTTTTATCGTGAGTTACAATAATTATTGTCTTTCCTTCTTTATTTAATTCAGTCAAAATATTCATTATTATTTTACTATTTGTTTCATCTAATGAACCAGTAGGTTCATCTGCTAATATTATATCAGTTTCTTGAATAAGAGCTCTAGCAATAGCAACCCTTTGTTGTTGTCCACCAGATAATAATTTAACTTTTTTCTTTAAAAGACTGTTAATATTTAGATCTTTTGTTATTTTAATGATATCAGTATCATTAATTTTAGTTTTTTTTCTGTATTCAAGTGGTAGATAAATATTTTCTTTAACAGTTAAATCTTTTATTAATGAAAAATTTTGTAGGATAAACGAAATATTTTTATTTCGTATTTTTGCAAGTTCATTAAAAGTTTTTGTTGAACAATCTTCACCATTTAAATAATATGTTCCACTTGTTTGTTTATCTATGAATCCTAAAATATTTAAAAGCGTACTTTTACCAGAACCAGAGGTTCCCATAAGTGAAATAAAATCACCATCATTAATGATGAGATTAACATTTTTTAATGCTTCACATTTAGTATCACCTTGTCCATATGTTTTGATTATATTTTTTAAAATCAATTTACTCATTAGCTATCTCCTTCAATTAAAGTTTTAATATCTATAGTTAATATTTTTTGAATTGGAAATATTAACGTAATCAAAATAAAGATAATCGTAGAAATAAAAGTATTTATTATCATAAAGAATGTTGTGTTTATTTCAAAGTATCCACCACCAGTAATGGAGTAATAATAGCTTAAAATAGTTCCACATATAAATCCAACAATAGTGACTAATATTGTTTTTAAACAGACAATAAATACTATATCTTTTATTTTAGCACCAACTAATATAATTGTTCCAATATCTTTTTTACAATCATAAATAGTATAAAGAATTATAATACTTAAGCTAATTAATGAGATAGTTAGAAATAATACACTACGGAAAAGAGTATATTTTGTTGCCGCCTTTGCTTCTATAATTCTATTTTCATAAATATCTCTATTTTTTGATAAAGTAAAGTTTAAATTATATTTTTGAGAGAGTTTATTTATATCTTCTAAAACAATAGTAGAACTTACATCTTTAGCTAGTGATACCTGAATTCCGCCCATTAAGCTAATTAATTTTAAAGTATCTGTTGATTGTAAAATATCATTAGTTAATATTAGAAAACCAGAATCATCTATAAAAGGACTTACTTCATAGTAGTCTTTATCAAATCTAAAGGGAGTATTATTTTTTACAAAACCATTTATTGTATAAAGTTTTTCATTTAAATTTAATTGATCATTAATATTAAAAAATTTTTTAAATTTGCTTCCTAAGAATAAAGAATCAATAGATAAAGAATTTTCAGTTATACCGCCTTGAGTAAATTTTAAATTTAATGGATTTAAGTAATTCATATCTATAAATCTTATTGGAATTCCAGTTAACGAATTATCTTCATTAAAATTTTTTGCAACTAATGAGGCAAACCCAGAAAATTTTGTGTGAATTTCTTTAAGATAGTCTACTTCTAAATTTTCTGCAAAGAGATAATCATTAAAGATTATTCCTTTATTTTCAATACCTTTAATATTAGTAAGTTCTTTATAAAAAGAATTTAAAGCTGAATCAATATTATTATTAAAATGAGATAAATTTAAAATTAAAGAATATGCTTCGTTATTATTCCAGTAATAATTATCTAATTTATTTATTTGTGTTTTAATTGAAAACTCTTTTTGAATGTTATAAATTAGAAAAATAGATAGAGTTATTTCAATAGATAATAAAAAATAAATAAAGATATTTTTTTTCAAAAAGATTTTTAAAATGCTTTTATTTCTCATGGTATATAGCTCCTGTCTTTACTATTCTAATATATATAATAAATATGCAACTTAATGAAATTATTAAAACTATAAGTAAGCTTATTAAAAATACTAAATAGGTTGTATAAATATTATAGTTAATAGGAATTGAATAGGTTTTTCCTATTATTGGAATGAAATTGATAGAAATTAATGTGCTGCTGAATAATGCAACTATATTTATAAGTGTAGTCTTGTATAAAAATTCTTTAAGTAAACAAATTATATTTGCACCAATTGATATTTTAATAAAAATATCTGAATACATAGATTTAATCCAAAATAGAGTTGCTATTACTATATTTAATATACCAAATATAGTAAGTAGAAGAAGATCTTTAAGTATAGAAGAATCAAAAGTTATAGCATTTAGTAATGAGTCTTTTTTATTAAAAGTATGTTCAAATATTTCTATGTTAGTAAAAGTATTTTTTATTTGAGTAAGTGTAGTTTTATAGTTTTCATTTTTAGGAATATTAATAATATTAGCTGTATAAAATGTAGATTTTAGAGATTTTGATGGAACTAAAATAGCATTTCGCCAGTGTGAATTTTTAGTGCTTTTTAAATAATCTATAACTTTATATTCAACATTATCAATAGATATATATTCAATATTATTTTTAGTATATGTAAAATCTTTAACCAATTCACCGACTATAGCAACTTTATTACCTGAAATGTAATCATTTAAAGAAAAATACTTGCTATGTTGTGTTTCAAAAAATTTTTCAATACTAGAATAGTTATTCATTCCAAATATATCTAATTTACGTATGGCATTTCCAAAAGATACAGATTCATCAATATGAGTATAAACATAATCAGTTGATGAATCTAAACTTATAAATTTATTAAAGTCATTTGTATTAAATTTCAAGGAAATATGATTTTCATAAAACTTATTATTTAGAGTTTGTCTTTCATAATTTGAACCAATAATTTGAGCAACTGTATCTAAGCTAAAAATAGTTAAAAAAATAGCAAATCCTAAAAATAAAGTATTAATTGGCTTGGAAAATAATTCTTTTATTTCACGCATAGAGTCTCCTTTCTCAAAGTGAAAATTAAGCTGGAATATGACAAACAGTATCTATATAGATACTGTTTGTTTAAAGTTATAATGTTATATGAAGTAGCTTACTTCCACCTTTTGAACTAGTATGGAGACTATCAAAGCCTCTAGCATTTTTATGAGATCTAGATAAACGTGCTGTAGAAGAGTTAGAAGAACCATAAACACCACCTAGATAAAAATAATCATTATTTCCATCATAGTATTGTAAACCAGCACCAGGTTTTACTGTAGATCCTCCAGTTGGCGAAACAATTTTTGTTGTAGCTTCGGCTACTTTAGTAGATGCATTAACTAGTTTAATTGTTCCATGTACTACTACTCCATTTCCTAAATCTAAAGTTTTAGCATCAGAAGTTTTTGCAAAAGCAATTGTTCCAGGAATAACTATAGATGCTAAAAGACCTAATGATATAAATTTTTTCAAATTCATTGAAAATTCCCCCTTTTAAAGTAATTAAATTTGCTTCAAGGTAAAATATTCTACAAAAACCTTATATTTCCTTTTTAAATTCGAAAAAAATTAACAAAAAATTAATTAAATAAAATTAGATGAATTTTTTGTACTTAAAATTTGTACAGAAACTTATAAAATGAAATAGTGAGTGAGAAATTTGAAGAGTAGTTTTGATGATTCTTAATTTAAAGAGAAATAGAGTAGTGGATTAAACTTTTAGGGTTGATTACGATAAATTAATATAGAAAGATTATATGTAAGTAGCATAATTATAAATAAAAGATATGCATTGCATAATTTAATATTTTATTATAAAAATAATATGATAAAATATAAGTATGACATATAAAATACATTGTAATACAATACAACTACATTGAAAAATATTAGAGGTGGATAAAATGAGTAATGAAATAAAAGCAGTATCATTTAGATTAAATGAGGAAGAAATAAAAAAATTTAGAGAAATAACAGATGAAAATGGATTAAATCAAGCAGAAATGTTTAAAAGTGTACTGAATTCATACGAAATGGCAAAAGCAAAAGGAATGATTTCAGATAGAGCAAAAGAAATTGAAACATTCCAGGAAACTATAAATGGATTAGTTGGAATGTTTATAAACTCATTATCAATAAATCAAACATCAGAAGAAAGAATAAGAGAAACTTTAAGTTTAGAATTAAATACTAAAGATAAAACAATAGCAGATCTTCAAGAACAAAAAGAAGATTTAAAAGAAAAGTTCAAAGAAATTAGTTCAAAGAACAAAGAATTAGAATTAAGTGCAAAAGAATTGAATTCTAAATTAGAAACTACATTAAATGAGTTAGAGCAAAAAACTAAAGCTATTGATAGTCAGCAAGAACAAATAAATACTTTGAATAGTATTATTACAGAATATAAAGAGTTTAAAGAAATTAATAAGGAATTAGAAAAGCTAAATAAAAGCTTAGAAAAAAATAATATTGAATTAAAAAATAGTCTTACAAATACAGAACATAGAAATAAAGATGTCTTACAAAAGCTAGAAAATGTTGAAAACATGAGGGAGTTTTATAAAAATGAGTTAGAAATATTAAAGTTAGAAATTAAAGAGCAATTAAAGCTATCAAAAGAAATAGAACAAAGTTATAAAGAAGAACTTAATTTAATGAAATTAGAATTAAAAGAACAGAATAATATTTTAAAGACTACAGAAGAAAATTATAAAAATGAAATTAAGGAAATCAAGTCAGAATATGAGATAGCTATAAAATCCGTAAAAAAGGCTTTTAAAGAAGAGTTAAGTAAAAAAGAGATAGAATACACTAAAGAACTTGAAAAGGCTAAAAAGGCGCTTAAAGAGGCTTAAAATAGAATATATTAAATGAAAAGTGCTAATAATGAAAATTAAATTTATTATATAAGCACTTTTTTATAAATGAAGGTGAAAAGATGAAACATGCAAAAAGAGAAAATGGAATATTAGGACCCAAATATAAAATATATGAGAAGTGGGAAGATGTAATAGCAGCAAATTTGGATTCTGAATCAAAGGAATTATTATTTCTTTTAGATCAAGAAGAATATCATGATATGAAAAAGTATGGAGGTAGTGGGGATTATGTTCCTAAACACTTTGTAGCTGATGCAGAAAATAAAGCACACAAATTAGAATTAGAAGTAGAAAAATTAAATAGAGATGTTGAAAGATTAACAGCAAAGTTAAAGGAGTTTGATAAAGAAGATCCGTATAAAGAGAGAGTAACTAAATACTACAACTACGCTTTAAATGCAAAAAAATCAAAAGAGCAAATGGAACTTAGATATAATGAGATTAAAAAGCAAAATAAAATAATACAGGATAAATCATTCGAAATTCAAGATAGATGTGAAGATAAATTAAATAATGCATATGATATAGTTGGACGTTGGAAAGAAAAATATGAAAAATTAAAGTCACAAAAAATAAGAAACTATAAGAGAACAGAATCTATAACAGCAGATGAATTTAGTAGAGGGTTTGATTGCTATAAAGGAACTCAATATTATGATTTAAGAGATGTAAAAATGAGAAAAAAACATTATGTAGGAAAAGAGAATATTGTATTACCTATTCCAGATACTACCCATGTAGATATAGTTAAAGAGTATATTTTTAATGGAGAAAATGGAATGATTAATGATATTATTCTACCAAATAGAAAAAATGGCTACTGTGATATTATTGGATTAAGAACAAATCCATATTATGAAATGTGGGAAATTGTTTTAGGGCAAATAGATAAAAAATAGAATAAATAAAAGGAATAAGGGTGTCATTACAGAATAAGAAAAGGAGTAAGGAGACTTAGTTATTATGTAATTATAATAACTATCTAAAAATAAAGGTGTAATGATGGGAGAAAAAAAGGATAAATTAATACAAGTAAGAATTACATCAAAAGATAAAAAGAAATTAAAAGAAATAGCTAAGAAACAAGGAATTTCAATGAGTGAAATAGTATGTAATTACATAGATGAAATGATTAAGAAAGATGAAGAGAAGAGTAATTACGAAGAAGAAATAGAGAAAAGAACTAATAAGTTTGAAGAAAAAATGAAAATATTAAAAAATAAGATGAAGTGGTATTAAAATTACACGATAACTAAAGTATTTTTATTAAATTGATGTTCATTTAAATTAATGAACATTGATTAATTTAAATAATTAAGTTATAATTTTAAAAATAAACAATAAAAGTAAATAAAGAGAAAGCAACCAGTAGGTTGCTTTGGATTTGATTGAAGATTAGGAAAAGTGGTGATTTTTCTAATCTTTTTTATTTTCTGTTTTAGATAAAATAATGTTAGCTCCAAACTTAGCATATTTAAAATTAGTGCCCCAACTACTCCAAACAATATTTTTGTTAATACAATAAACATTGCTTGTTCCACTTTTATAGACATCAATAAATTTTTCGGTTTTTAATAATCGTATGGCTCTTTTTACAGTTGAGTTACTTATATTTAAATTTTCTTCTAGAACAGTATATGAGCACATAACAGCATTATAACTATCCATATTTTGAATTAAGAATTTGAAAACTCTATATGCAGTTGCTGATTTTTCTAATAATTGATCTTCAGCTTTATAAGAAGCTTTATTAAATTGTATAAAATTTTTATAAGGACTTTTTTTTTCTTTTTCTTTCTTTTCTTTTTCTTTTAATTCATTTGATATGAGTTCTTTTCTTCTATCTTCAAATGAAATAGTATTATTTTTTAAATCACGAACTGTTGATACCTTTAACTCCATTAGAAATCTCCTTTCAATTAGTTTATAAATTTGAACTACATAAGGTTCTTTTGTGAACCTTATGAGGTCATTTTAGCATAATATTGTAAAAAAATAAAGAAAAAACTATTGACAATGAATGAAAGTTCATAAATTAGAAATATAAAATGATTAATAGGGGTCATAGTATGACCATAATAGGGGGCATACTATGACCCCTATTAACCGAAATAAATGGCGTGGTTGAGCCATTTATTTAAAATGCTCTCTTTAATCTTCTTTAAAAAGAAAATTTTAAAGAAAATCATATAGAAAGCGAGGCATTTAGCCTCTTACTTTCTAATGGGAGGCAACCTCCCAAACCCTCGGTTACGGGCAAAGCCCTATGTCTGCGACACTTGTTTAATTAAAGTTATTGGAGGGTGGGGGGAGTAAGCCCCCAACCCCTTCACCCGATTTAATATTTTTATTTAAATAAGTTTACTGAAACATCTATTAGTAGGGAAGGAAGAGTAACTATCTTAAAATTTTACTTTATTTTAAAAGGTCAAGGATTTTGAAAGGCTATGACGAGCTATTTTGAGTGTGAAAGGTTTGAGGGAGCCAGGAGGCGACCGAGAAGCTTTCTAAACGATAAAATTGGGAGGAGTAGACTAAGAAATCCTTAGAGCTTTTTATAAAGTAAAATTTTCAATAACTTAAATTTTTTTATTATGATTCAAGTATCTATTTAAAATTATTTAAATAAAAATTATAGTAAGAATATTAAATAAAAGATATATTTTTAAACTTGATATATTTAATTTAAAGGATTATAATTTAAGTATAATTTTTTATAATACAGTAAAATAAACGGCGTTAGACGATTATTTTACTGCCAATAACTAGATTTTTTATTTTATGATTTGTGTGCTTGTATAAAAAAAGATTAACTTTTATATAGGATTTTAAAATTATAGATATAGAAAAACGTTTATAGA
>NZ_JBOGCC010000383.1:0-1543 GCF_051656525.1 Clostridium sp.
TCCTTAACCATTTTATCAAACTCTTCTTTTGTAACAAAATAATAGTCTTTTCCATTTAATTCTCCATCACGTTTAGGTCTACTAGTGTATGTCACAACTGGTTTAATTGTTAGTTCCCCAATAAGTTTCTTCATAAAGAAGTCCTTTCCACACCCCGACCTACCAATTAATACTACTATTCTACCTTTTTTCATTTAATCACCCTTTCAATTAAGATAGTATTATTATAACATAGAGAGGGTTAAAAATCAACCCTCTATTAATAATTCTTTTAAGAAAGTTATTCTTGATGTACTATCCTGCCTATCAATTGCATTATTAATAGCACCAACATCCCCAATTTCAATATGCTTACCGCATGAGCGTGAATCTGCTACATATAACAACTCTCTACTTAACATTCTTTCATGAATGGGACTTGTTATGTTTATTACATACTTTGATTGCGAACCTTGAGATTTGTGCGACGAAATGGCTCTAGCCAACAATAAATCACTTAATTTGAACTTCTCATAAACTACTAGTTCTTCATTTATCTCAACAACAACCTTTTTCTCATCAACAGACCTAATATATCCAATATCACCATTGTATACTACAGTCTTTCTAACATCATCTTCATCCAACTCTTCATTTTGTTGTAGTTCATTCCACGAATCCAATGGAATAGCTTTATAGTTATTCTTAACATTGATAACAAGATCACCTTTTCTATAGAATACATCATGACCTCTATGCTTGAATGATAGTGTAACTTGATTTGGTTTAGCTGGATTAAACATAGCTTGTAGCTTTGAGTTGATGTTTAATGTCCCCAACTCCCCTATATTAAAAGGTGATAAACACATGATTTCATGAGGTTTCACACCTTTGTCGATTAGTTTTGAATATTGCTTAATTACTTCATCAAGTGGTGAATCACTTTGAATAAAGGTATAGTCATCACCAAACTTTTGAACTTCTTCATCCCCTAAGAATTTTTGACCATTTCTAATGTCCGTTGCTACCTTTAAAATACCACCATTAGCATATCTAAATACATTTGTTAGTAATGACATAGGGACTTTGTTTGATTCAAGTATGTCATCAAATACTCTACCACATCCAATAGATGACAATTGAGCATTATCTCCACAAAGTACAATTCTAGTGTTGTCATTTGCAATACCTCTAATAAGCATTTGCATTAATTCAACGCCAAAGAATGAAAACTCATCAACAATAACCACATCTGTTGTTATTACTCTATCACCAGCCAAAGCTCTGTGAAGTGTTGAGGTTGGTCTATGGATACATTCCTTCATCCTAGACGCTGCTCTACCCGTTGGTGCAAGACAAGTGTATGATAACCCATTGTCTTCTAATAGCTTAATTAAAGCAACAACACTAGACGTTTTCCCCGTACCGCTGTAACCAGCTAATATTGTAAAGCTATACTTGCAAAAGTTTTCTAATAGCCCTTGTTGTTGTTCAGTTAACTCAAATCCATCAACAACAATATATTTCTTCCAATCTACACCTAAAGGTCTACTATTTTCAATTC
>NZ_JBOGCC010000384.1:0-1166 GCF_051656525.1 Clostridium sp.
CCATATCACAAATAGATGATTCACAGGATAAAACAGTAGTATTCCATTTTAGAATAAGCACACACGCCGGAATAAGCCAATACGGGTGCCATCCTTTCCCTATAACAGGCAATAAAAAGGGATTAATGAAGCTATCATATACGACAGATATAGCCGTATTTCATAATGGTATTATAAGCATAGATACACCAGACTCTGAATTGAGTGATACACAGCATTATATTAAAAAGGTACTATATAAACGCTATAGAAAAGATAAGCAATTCTATTTAGACAATAGCTCACTACTTGAGATAGAGCACGAAATAACCTCTAAAATGGTTTTTTTGCTTCCTAATGGGGAATATTACCTTGTTAACCCTAACAAGTTTATAGAAGACGATGGGTGCATATATAGCAATGATAGCTATAATAGCACGTGGGATTACTATACAAGCGATAATATTCTATGTAATGAAATAGATTCAAATTACACCATACTATACAATGGAAGCGTAATATACGGATGTGAAATGGAAATGTATATAGATGAATATGATCAAGTGTTTACGTTTGACTTTGAGGGTAACATGTCTTTATTAAAAGGTGCTACAGTGTATGATGAGCTTGGGAATGAGGTTTACTTTGAATATGAGAATGACATTATAGAGATTTAAAGGGTATGAAAAATACCCTTTTTTTATTTCAATAAACTATTGCAATTATGATTTGTATATAGTATAATAAGTACATAGTTATAACAGGTTAAAACATTAACCACTCACTATTCAAACGGTGATTGTTATGTAGTTTATACACTGGAAGGTCGTAAGACACCTATAAAGTCAATTTAAGCATATACATACATCTCATTATAATTGAGTAGGCAGACGGTTATTCCCTTTTATGGTTATAATAAAATAAATTAAGAAGGTGTTACAATATGCAACTGAAGAGAATAAACGGTTATATTGCCACAGTAGAAAAAGGTAGTAAAGAGGTCAATGGTAAACATTCATACTCTATAAAGATCTTTAAGGAGTGTGGAAATGATATTATTGATGTTACCACAAGACAGCATAAATCCCACATAAACAAGAGGGGATGCATCAAAGTAGTTACTTATGACATCGACTACTACTTAGATAGGCTCACACAACAAATAATTGAATAGGCGTTTACTAACA
>NZ_JBOGCC010000385.1:0-2295 GCF_051656525.1 Clostridium sp.
CTTTAGAGCAACAAAAAGCAGATATTCCTACAATTAGAGCTGTCCGTGTTGCTGCAATGGGACCACTTGGTGGAATTGGAGATGCTATTTTCTGGTTCACATTAGTTCCTATAACTGCTGGTATTACTGCAAATATGGCCATTAATGGTTCACTCTTTGGACCTATTCTTTTCCTACTGATATTTAACGGTGTTCAGTTTGGTGTTAGATGCTGGCTTATGCATTGGTCATACAATCTTGGTTCAAAAGCTATCGATATTCTTACTAGAAATGCAAAAGAATTTACTCGTTCAGCTTCTTTACTAGGAGTATTCATTGTAGGTGCATTAACTTGTAACTATGGAGCTACTAAACTTGGAATTGTCATTCCAAATGGTGAAGCACCAATTGATATTCAAAAAATATTAGATGGTGTACTTCCTCAAATGTTACCACTTGCATTCACTCTTCTATTATATTACCTTTTAAAGAAAAGAGGATGGACTCCCGTTGCATGTATCGGATTATTACTTGTAATTGGAATCTTAGGTGCTGGAATCGGACAACTTTTTGGATTCACTATGTGGGGATAATGTTTATAACTTCTATGAAGGTATCAATAGATACCTTCTTTTTTTTTATTTGTTCATCATTATTTATAAATAAGTCTAATTTTTGACTTTTGTTAATTTTATTTAAACTCCATTCCATATTTTTTATCTTCATGCAATAATAATGATATTAAATCAAATATTCTGAATTTTCTTATATTAAGGGGGGATAAAATGAAAAATAAAAAAATTAATTTAATTTCCAAAGTAACTTTTTTTGTTTTTTCTTTAACACTTTTTACTAATATTTTTCCTGACACATATTCTTATGGTGATGTAACTAAAAAAATTAAAACGTCTTCATTTAATACTACTTTAGAGATAAATGACAAACCTATAAATAATGACGACAGTCTATCTTTAAAAAATGGTGATTCTGTAGATTTCAAGATTAATTTTACATGTAGTCCCAATATAAATCCTGGTGATAAACTTACATTTAAGTTGCCTTCTGTTTTTAATTCAATAAAAACTTTAACTTATCCGTATGTATGCTTTGATCCGCCAGTTATAGAAAACAACACAGTTACCCTTACTGCTAATGATAATATTATTGGTGTAATTGGTGGGTATATTACTCTCCAAGCAACCTTTAACTCTCAAAATACTACTGGCTCTATTAAGGTACCTATTGAAATAAATGGTGAAGTCTCAAATGTTACTATAAACTATCCTCCACCTCTTGGTATTTCTTTAAATAAAACAGTAAATGACTCTAAAACTCTTCCAATTAAGGCAAATGAAATTGATAATCCCTTAAATTACAAAATTGTAGTTAATACTAAAAACCAATCTACTACTGAAAACTTTAAAGATGTTATGGATTCTGGATTAGATTTAAATGATAATAGTCTACAAATTACAAATTCTAAAGGTGTTAATGTCACTTCACAATTACAAAATCAAATCAAAATCGAAAAAAATCAATCTAATACTACTATAAATATTTCAAATTTTCCCATTGGAGATATTTATACTATAACTTACTCTTGTAATATTAATAAAATAGCTGCTGAAAATAGACCTTTATGGTATAGAGAAAATACAGCTACTATGGGAAGTGTTTCTTCTAACTCTACAGTTATTGTAAATTCAAACTTAGGAAATAACTTAACACCTGAGGCTTCTAAATCACTCACACAAAAAAGTGTGAATGGACAAACTTATGAAAAAGTTGGTGATATGAAAAATTATACTCTAACTATAAACTCTGGACATTTTGAATTACCTATTGGGACTACTATTACTGACAAACTTCCAGAAGGCCTTGCATTTTCTAATAATACAAATTCCGGATTGAATGCTTGGCTAAATAGTCCTTATAACGGTGGTACAAGCCCCGGACTTACAATATATAAAATTGCTGAAGATGGGAATAAATCAACTATTTATACAGAAAAGGATACTGGCGTTACTATAACTTTAGATTATCAAACAAGAACTATTTCTTGTACAACATTAGTATCAACTAACAATAAAATAACTATTAACTTTAGTACTAAAGTTACGAAAAAATTAGATTCTATAACAAATACCGCTGTTACTACGGTCAATGGAGATAATTATGAAAATTCTACAACTATTAAATATTCTGCTCCTGAAAATGTAAATATAGCTAAAACTGTTAATGGAATGCCTACTTTTCCCGTAAAACAGGAACAAATCAACAATCCTCTAAGATATAAAGTTATTGTTGATACTACAG
>NZ_JBOGCC010000386.1:0-2004 GCF_051656525.1 Clostridium sp.
TAACCAATTACATAGTCATGCTTAAAAACATATTTATTTGCTTTTGAATTTAATTTTCCTTGAGATAAAAGGATATCTCTTCTATAACATCCACAAGATTTTGTCTCACCATTTTTTAAAGAATATAGCTCTGTATAAATATAATTACCACAATCACAAACACACTTCCACCTTTTTTTGTTAACTCTATTTAAATCATAATCCACAATTGTCAGCTTATTAAATTTTTTACCAACTTCTTTCTTCCAAAAGTTCGGGTTTTTAATATTTCCATTTTTGAATTCTCTATATCCTTTACTTTCAATTATTGTTCCGTCATCAAATTGAACGTCAATATCATTCGCCCCTTTATAATTTATTATAGTCATAGTTTCGCCATTACTGCTTGTAGATTTTTCTCCCACTCTATTGTTCATATAGTCCTCCTAATGTGTTTATATTAATATTATATGTAAGAGAGCATGAGTTTATACCCATGCTAAATAAAAATTTCATAGTTTCTTGAAGCTATATAGACTTTGGTTGTTTTTAATTTGTCTTTAATGGCTATTTCCAAATCTTCCTTTAAGTCTTCTTTAGCTTTCTTGTTGCCATGATGAAGTACTATATTTTCACAATTTATGCTTGATAAATATTCTATCAAGTCCTCTCTTTGCATATGAGATGAAAATGTTGTTAGGGTTGTAACACTGCATCTTAATTCTAATTCTGTTGTCGAATCGAATTTAACAACTTTTGGATTATCTTGTATAATTCTACCTATTGTTCCATTTGAACAATACCCAACAAATATAATAGAGTTTCTTTGATCTGAAATTATCTTCTTAGCCCATTCGACACTTCTCCCTGCATTTAACATACCAGCAGAGCTTAATATAACTTTTTTCTCATTATTTGACATTATAGAAAGACTGTCTTCCCATTTTTCAATTAAATGAATATTTGACTTTTGCAGTATTTCTTCTAGCCCATAAAGCTTATTAAACTCCTCTGTAATTTTAACACTAAGAGGACTATCTACATATATTTGGTATTTACTATCTTTCAATAGGTGTAGAATTTCTTGAGTCCTCTGCAAACTAAAACAAGGAATTAATGTAATGCCCTGTGTGTTGCTTAAAATCGCTTCTAAAAGCCTTTCTTCATTTGCCCTAGTAATTGTACCATCAACCCTATCTCTCTCTCCATACGTGCTTTCTGTGACATATGTGTGGCAGTTTGAAACTGGTTTAAGTTTCTCTGAATATAAACAAGCCTTGTTTAGATTTCCCAAATCACCACTGTAAACAAATTTATTGTTTCCTTCTTTAATTATTATTTGTGCTGACTTTGCAATGTGTTGAGAAGGTATGAACTCAAATGAAGCACCATCACCTATTTTTACTTCATCAAAAAAATCATACTCTTCAATATTGTTCATTACCATTTCAACGTGCTCTAACTCATATAATGATTGATATTGCTTTTTACCTTTTGAAAGAGTCTTGGCAGTTTTTGATAAGATATAGGCACAATCTTCAAGCATGAATTTTGTTAAATTTCTAGTTCCCTTGACAATCCCAACTTTCCCTTTGTAACCTCTTTTGTACAACAATCCTAGCAAAGCACAATGGTCTGCATGAGTGTGGCTTATTATTACATAGTCTATTTCAGAAACTCTAAACTTAAAGTTCGAACTGTTGATTAAATGGTCTTTCATCATATTGTTTGATTGATACATTCCAAAATCAATTAATATTTTCTTTCCATTGTTTAATTCAACAAGTGTTTGACTCCCTGTAACATCTTCTGAACTCATACCTACAAATTTAACTTTCACATTTATCTCTCCCTTAGATTTTTAATTTATACTCCATCATATCACCTCAATTTCATTATATTAAAAAAGAGGGATAATCCCTCTTTAAATCTATTTACCACTTGAGCCTAACATACCAGTCCCACGTTCGCTTGAGATAGATTGAATCTCTTCTACTGTAGCTTCTTGGATTGTAAGTTTTGGTA
>NZ_JBOGCC010000387.1:0-19564 GCF_051656525.1 Clostridium sp.
GAAAATTATATTGATTATTACAATAATCACCGTTGTCAATGGAATCTAAAAAAGCTGACTCCTGTGCAATACAGAAATCAGCTTTTAAATATTTAACTTTCTTTTTTAAAATGTCCTTGACATAGGGTCCGCTTTATAAAATCTGCAACTTTTTTATTTAACTATTTAATAGAGGATACAATTTTTTAAAGATTTCATATTTTTCTCTATATTTCTTTTCTAAAGTTTTATTTGGTACTTTAGAATTTATAACCTTTATCAAAGTACAGCATGCTGTATTTACATCTTTATAAATACCGTCTCCTACCATAGCAAGTATTGCTGCACCATATGCTGGTCCCTCTGTTGAATTTACTATATCTACATTCACTTCAAAAATATTTGCAATCATCTGTTGCCAAAATTCACTTTTAGCTCCGCCACCACTTACTCTAACACTTTTTACATCAATATTTATATCTTTAATTATTTCTAAGATATCCTTTAATCCAAAAGTTATCCCTTCTAATATTCCTCTTGTTATATCTCCTCTTTTGTGTTGAATATTTAAACCTGTTAATGATCCTCTTGCAAAAGGATTATTATGAGGTGTTCTCTCACCCATTAAATAAGGCAAAAAATGTAGTTTTTTATCAAACTTAGCTTCCTCTGCTTCTAATAAAAGTTTACTATAATTGTTAGTTTTCTCTACATCTTCTATCCACCACTTTAGAGATGCCGCTGCTGATAACATTACTCCCATTTGGTGATATTCACCATTTCCATGACAAAATGAATGCAATCTTCCATCTTTGTCTACAACATATTTTGAACTACTTGCAAAAACTACACCTGAAGTTCCTAATGCTACAGATAACACTCCTTCCTTAACTGCTCCTACACCGATTGCTCCAACAGCTTGATCTCCTCCGCCAGCAACTATTTTTATATCATTTTTTAAGCTTAGTTTGTCTTTTAAATTTCCTTTTAAATTTCCTACAACTTCATAAGATTCAAATAATTTTGGTAGTTGTTCTTCTTTTACATTAAAAAAATCTAACATCTTCTTAGACCATTTTCTTTTATTTACATCTAATAGTAGCATTCCTGATGCATCAGATACATCTGTACTGTAAATTCCACTTAATTTAAAAGCTAAGTAATCTTTTGGTAAAAGAATTTTCTTTATCTTTTTAAAATTTTCCGGTTCATTCTTTTTTACCCAAAGAATCTTAGGAGCCGTAAATCCTGTTAAAGCGACATTTCCTGTTAATTTTAAAATATCTTTGCCAAAATAACTATTTATTTCATCACACTCTAAAGAGGTTCTTTGATCACACCACAATATTGCTGGTCGAATTATTTTATCCTCTGCATCTAATAAAACAAGTCCATGCATCTGCCCACTAAAACTAATTGCTTTTATCTCATTTTCATAACCCATTACTAGGTCTTTTAATCCCTCAAAAGTTTTATCATACCACTCTTCTGGATTTTGCTCACTCCAATTCTCTTGAGGATAATATAGTGGATATTCTTTAGTAACCTCTTTTCTTATTTTTCCTTTATCATCAATTAAAAGAAGCTTTACTGATGATGTTCCTAAATCTATTCCTATATACACAATTAAATCCTCCACCATCTTATATTTTTATATATATTGCAAAGCGTTCTCTAAATCTTCAATTAAATCCTCAGAATCCTCCAATCCGATAGATACTCTCATAGTTCCTAATGATATCCCCATATTTTTAAATTGCTCAATTGGAAGCTCTTTTAAATAACTTATTGCAGGAGCATAGATTAAACTTTCGTGTCCTCCCCAACTAACACCTATGCTAAAATATTTAAGAGAATTTACAAACTTTTTTATATTCTCAAGATTATCGCTGTTAATTTCAAACGCAAATAATCCACTATACCCAGACATTTGTCTTTTTCCTAAATCATATTGTGGAAAACTCTCAAGACCGGGATGTAAAACTTTAGAAATCTTAGGATGAGATTCTAGGTAACTTGCAACTTTCAAAGTATTTTCTTGATGAGCAAGCATTCTATATGGCATTGTTCTTAAACTCCTTTGAATAAGCCACGCTTCAAATGGCGCAAGCTTGGCTCCTAAAAAAGCATGTTCTTTATTAAAAATATCTCTAATATCTTTTTCTGAACCTATAACAATACCTGCAACTAAATCACTGTGACCACCAAAATATTTAGAACAAGAATGAACTTCTAAATCCACCCCTAACTCCAATGGTCTTTGAAAAAAAGGTGTTGCCCAAGTATTATCAATAACAACTTTTATATTATGCTTTTTAGCTAACTCTGTAACTTTTTGAATATCTTGTAAGGAGAAAATAGCTGAAGATGGTGATTCTAAGTAAATTAATTTAGTATTATCTCTTATAGCATCCTCAAACTCTTTTACATGATTTCCAGAAATAAAAGTAGTTTCAACATTCATTTTTTCCTTTAAATAAGAATTTAAAAAATTATTTGTAGGACCATAGACATTTTTTATAGTTATAACATGATCATTGAATTTTAAAAAATGTAAAATTGCAGAACTAATAGCACCCATACCGCTTGAAAAAAGTTTAGCAGATTCTCCACCAGCAAGTTTAGCAATTTTTTTTTCAACAACAGAGACTGATGGATTATTTCCTCTTGTATAAATACTATTGATAAAAGGGTCATCAAAAGCTTTATCTATATCATCCCAAGATTCAAAAGTAAATAAAGAATTTTGATATATAGGTGTAACTACAGCTCCTCTATTTTTATGTCTTTCCTCTTCATAGTGAGATAACATTGTTTTAGTTTTCATTTATAACCTCCATATTAGTTTCATTTTCTTCAGTAGGATTTATATTTGATTTAACGTCTTTATAAAAACACCCTTTTCCAGTTATTGCTAATACTATAGCAACTATAATATTAAAAATTGTCAAAAATTGCCAACGATTATATGCCATTACAGGTACACCTAAAGTAGCAGCCATAAATAATCCAGTTGTAGTCCAAGGAAGCATACTTTCAATCATCGTCCCTGTATCTTCTAAAGATCTCGATAATACTTTTCTTGGAATTTTTAATTGATCAAACTTTGGCTTAAATGCTTCTGCCACTATAAAACTTGTAGCAAATTGATTAGATGTCATTGCATTAGTTATCGCTGTCGCACCTAATGCTGATAGTATTGCGATACTTCTAGTCTTTACAAATTTAAAGATATGATCAACTATTATAGGAAGTGCATTTATTCTATCTAAAGTTCCAATATATATAAAAACTATAAATGTAACTATAACAGGACTAGCCATACTATATAGTCCTCCTCTATTTAGAATTCTAATAACATTATCAGGTAAATCTTTTCCCCAAGTAATCATCTCAACATTAAATCCACTATGTAAAACATGGATAATATCACCTAGATTGAATTTTTGAAAAATAACCGCTAATAAAATACTAACTATAGATGATGAAATTAATGTAGGAACTGTTGGTTTTTTTGTTAAAGATCCATATAAAACAATAAGAGTTGGTAACAATAAAATAATATTGAAGTTAAAAGATGTTCTTAAAGCTTCCAAAGTTTCTGAAATCATTTGTAAATCAATATTTGATGAAATTGGTGAATTAAATATTCCAATTATTCCATAAGAAATAGCTGCAAGTATAGCTGCTGGAAACGTTGTATTCATCATTGATCTAATATGATCATATAAATCAACATTTGCAGCTAAAGCTGCTATATTAGTTGTATCTGATAAAGGGGACATTTTATCTCCAAAATATGCACCTCCAACGATTGCTCCTGCAACTATAGATAGATCAGCACCTATAACTTCCGCAATACCAATAATAACAATTCCTATTGTTCCAACAGACCCCCAAGATGTTCCTGTAAGTGTTGAGAAAATTATAGGAACAACAAACGCAACAATATATATATAACTTGGATTTATTATCTTTATACCATAATATATCAACATAGGAATTGCTCCACACACAATCCATGCACCTATAACTACTCCAATTGAAAATAAAATCATCATAGCTGGTAGTCCTTGATTTAATTTTTTAACCATCGATTCTTGAATTTCATCCCAAGAGAATTTAAGATAAAATAGATTTGCAGTTCCAATAGCACTAGCAAGTAAAAAAATCATTTCTAAAGACATTTCATTCATCTTTAACATTTTTGGTTGAATAATTAATCCATAAACTAATACTACTAGTAATCCCAAAACAGGAACCATTGAACTTTTAAAAGTAATCTTCTCTTTCATAATTTCCTCCTAGTTTTTAATAAATATAATTATTTAAAATATTTTCTAACATCTCTTGTCTTCCAGAGTCATTTTTAACATCTTTTAATGTCAAAGCATACTCTGCTAACTCTTTTAGTGTTACTTTTCCTTCAACTATATCTTTTCCTACTCCTCTTGTATAACTTTCATATCTCTTTTCAATAAAACTTTCAAAGACTTTATCTTCTATTAATTTAGCTGCTACTTTTAATCCTTTAGCAAAAATATCCATCCCTCCTATATAAGCATAAAATAAATCCAAAATATCCGTTGATGCTCTTCTAACTTTAGCGTCAAAGTTTAGTCCACCTGTTGTAAATCCTCCAGCCATAAGTGTTTCATACATTGCTAGTGTTGCATCATATACATCTGTAGGAAATTGATCTGTATCCCATCCTAGTAATAAGTCTCCTTTATTTGCATCTATACTACCAAACATACCATTTATTCTTGCTAAACGAAGCTCGTGTTGGAATGTATGTCCTGCTAGTGTTGCATGATTTGCTTCTATATTCATTTTAAATTTTTTATCTAAATTATATGTTCTTAAGAAGTTCATGACTGTTGCTACATCAAAGTCATACTGATGTTTTGTTGGTTCTTTTGGTTTGGGTTCTATATAAAATTGACCTTTAAATCCTATTTCATCTGCATATTCTATAGCTAAAGTTAAAAGTCTTGCTAAGTTATCTAACTCTAACTTCATATCTGTATTTAAAAGAGTTTCATAACCTTCTCTTCCTCCCCAAAAAACATACCCTTGGCCACCTAATTTTTTTGTTATATCTAATGCATTTTTAACTTGTGCTGCTGCCCATGCAAAAACATCAGCATTGCAACTTGTTCCTGCTCCATGTAAAAATCTTGGATTCGAAAACATATTTGATGTTCCCCAAAGCAGCTTTATTCCTGTTCTTTTCATTTCGCTTTCTATTAAATCAACTATTTCATCTAGATTTTTGAAATATTCTTCTAAAGTATCTACTTCTGGAGCTATATCTTTGTCATGAAAACAAAAGTATTCTAACCCAAGTTTTTCCATAAATTCAAATCCGGCTTTTACTCTAGCTTTTGCTTTCTCCATAGGTGATAAGTTATCCCACTCTCTAACTAAAGTAGCATCTCCAAAAGGATCGTTTCCACCAGCAGTTAAAGTATGCCAATAAGACATCGCAAATTTCAAATGATCTTTCATTTTTTTTCCTAATACAATCTCTTCAGGATTATAATGTCTAAATGATAATAAATTTTTACTATCTTTCCCCTCAAATTTAATTTTTTCTACCTTTGAAAAAAATGCCATATAACTCCTCCTCGTTTTATGATTAAAGTCAATTTAATTCTATTTATGTCTTTATTACCTTTTTTTTATTTAATTGTCAAATTTTTTTTAGTTTTTTTTATTTATAGTTAAATTGACTTTAACTTAATTTTATTATATATTATATTAAAATATTAAAGGGGTGCTTAATATGGGATATCAAAGAAAAGAAAAATTAAAAAATAAAAATAAAATTTTTAAATATATTTCATTAAATAAAATTTTTAACAAACAGGATATTTCAGAAAATTTAAATTTAAGTTTTCCAACAGTTACAAAATACATTGAAGAATTTTTAGAACAAAATATTATCGAAGAGATTGGAATAAAAAATAGTAAACATAATCGACCTTCTACAACTTATAAATTTAATCCTAACAGCTTATACTCCATAGGAATTAAGCTTGAGGTTAATCGTGTTAGTTTTATTATAACTAATATATTAGGTGAAAGTTTAAGAAAAAATGAAATTCATAATAACTTTTTTAATAATCAAAATTTTGCCAAATATATTGTTCAACAACTTAAACTATTTCTACAGGGATTTGAAGAGCAAGAAAAACTTATTGGAATTGGAATATCACTACCTGGAATTGTAGATGACACTTTTAAAAAATTTGAAATAGGTACTAATTTCCAAATCTTTTCACAAGATATGAAATTCATTGAAGACGAAATGAAACTTCCTATTTTTTTGATGAATGAAGCTAATGCTGGAATTTTTGGTGAATATATTCTAAATAATTTTACACATAAAAATTTAGCATTTATATCTATTGATACTGGAATTGGTGCTGGAATTGTTTTAAATAATAAAATATATGAAGGTGATAATTTCAAAGCTGGAGAGATTGGACATATATCAATAGTTCCTGATGGGAGAGAATGTTCTTGTGGAAATACTGGGTGTTTTGAACGTTATTGCTCTAATATAGCTCTAATAAACGATTTTAAAGAAAACTTTAATTTAGAAATTCATACTTTAAACGATATATTTTTTAATGATTTACATACTACTCCTATTGGGCAAGAAATCTTAAAAAAATATACAAAATATTTAGCGAGAGCTATTCAAACACTTTTACTTATTTTTGATTTAAATAAAGTTATTATTGGAGGAGAAATCTGTTTTTATAAAGATTATTTTAATTTAGAGGAAAATCTAAAAAAATTAGTGTTTAACAATCTATTTTGTAAGGATAAAAATATTTTAGAGTTCTCAAAATATGGAGAATCTTCTAATTTAATTGGTGCTGGTTTAGCTCCATTTAAAAATTGGTCATAGAAATCACCTAATAACAAAAAGTTGCAGTTTAGTACTCTGCAACTTTTTTATGAGAATAAAGTTTTTATTCTATTTTTTTATTTCTTTCACAATTCTATCCATAGCTTCAATTATATTATCTTTTGAAGTAGCTATATTTATACGAATACATCCTTGTCCTGCATCTCCAAACCAATGACCATAATCTACTGCTAGTTTGCACTTTCCTTGAATTATATTTTCTAATTCATCATTCTGAATATAATTTTCCATATTAATCCAAGCTAAATATGTTCCCTCTAATGGAGAAATTTTTGCCAAAGGTAATTCTCTTTCTAAAGTTTCCTTCATATAATCAAAATTTTGTTTTAATGTTTTTTTAACTCCATTTAACCATCTATCACCTTGAGTATATGCAGCTTCTGCTGCTAAATACCCAAATTCATTTCCGTTAGTTACTCTTACAACTGTGCTTGTATACTTATCAAACTTTTCCATTATTTCATTATTAGTTATTATAACAAAAGAATTTTTACATCCTGCTAAATTAAATGTTTTTGAAGGAGCTGTTAAAGTTATAACCATATCTTCATATTTATAATTGTCTATTATTGCAGTTGGAATATGCTTCCCTTCTAAAACTAAATCATGATGTATTTCATCTGAAATTACTATCACATTATTTCTCTTACAAATTTCTAAAATAGTTCTCAATTCACTTTCTTTCCAAACTCTTCCTACTGGATTATGAGGCGAAAATAATATATAAATCTTTACATTATTCTCTACTATTTTTCTTTCAAAATCAATAAAATCAAAACTATAATATCCATTATTATTTTTTAAATCTGATATTATTAATTTTCTATTATTTTCTTTCACAGCATTATGAAACGGATAATAAACAGGTGTACTTATTATTATAGAATCATTTTCTTTTGTTAGAATATTTACTAACCAATATATTGCAGAAACAACACCAGGAGAATATCTTATACTTTCCTTTTTCACTCTATAATTATGCTTTTCTTCTTCCCACTTAATAAAAGCATCATAATATGAGTCTTTAATCTCTGCATAACCAAAAACTCCATGCTCTATTTTTTTATTTAGTACATTTATAACTTCTTGTGGAACTTTAAAATCCATATCTGCAACCCACATTGAAAGTAGATTATCTTCACCAAATTTCTTTTTTAATCCATCCCATTTAACTGAATTTGTATTTATTCTTTCTATACTACATTTTTCTTCAAATTCTTTTTGATTCATTTGACACACTCCCCTTTATTTTACTTCCATAACCTAAATTTATAAAAATTCCTGACATTACTAATAACATAGCTATTAACTGATTTAACTGAATTTGCTCATCTAAAATAAAAAATGATAATATTATAGAATATACTGGTATTAAGTTAGTGTATAGTGAAGCTTTTATTGGCCCTATTTTTTTTATTCCCTTCTGTTGCAACAAAAATGCTATTAAAGAAGAAAAAATTGCCATATATACTAAGGATCCAATTGCTTTATTTGATATCTCTGATAATACATAAAATTTAGATTCATAAATATAAACAGGCGACAAAATTAGCGCAGTGAATATAAATAAATATGTTAAAATTTTAGTTGAACTATATTTTTTTAAAATATTTTTAGAACCTATTATATAAATTCCATTTGATAAAATAGCACCAAATATAATCAAATCTCCTATATTAAAATCGATGTTCAATAGAGAGTTTATTTCTCCATTTGTGAGAAGCAGCAAAATTCCACTAATAGAAAAAATTATCGCTATTATATTTTTTATATTAACACTTTCTTTAAAAAAGATAACACCTAAGATACATACAATAATTGGTGTGCTACTTGATATTATTGATATATTGATTGAGGATGTTAGAGAAATACCTTTAAAAAATAAAACTCCATTTAATACAATACCTAAAAAAGAAAGAATAAAAATGTACAATATATCCTTTTTTTCAATAGAAAATTCTTTTTCTTTAAAGAAATGAACTATTCCCATTCCTATACCAGCTAATAAATACCTAAAAAAAGTTGAAGTAATAGGTGGAAACTCTGCTGAACAAAATTTCCCTACTATAAGACCCAAAGCCCAAAAAAATGTAGCTATAAGTAAGTAAATATTTTCTTTTTCCATAATTATCCTCGGTTATTCCGTTTCGTAACTAACCTCTATAAAATCTTCTGCATGAGAAAATCTGAAGTTAGCATATAGTAACGCTACTAAAAACACAATACCAGTTCCTATTAATTGATTAATTCCAGCTTTAGCAGCTAATAAATAACATTGAAAGGAAATTCCTGAAACAGATATTGCTATTAATACTTTTAACATTAAAGGACTTACTCTATACGGTGACTTTTCCCACTCATTTGGAAATAGCTTTGGTAAATCTAAAACTTTATAAGCTAATATTATTTTAAATCCATAAGCTAGTAATACCACTGTACTCGCTATCGTTCCGATACTAAATCCAAATAAAATTGGAAGTGCTCCAACAACATAGAAAACACCTAGTAAATAAGTTGGAGTTTTATATTTAGGATGTAGTGTTGCTAATTGTCTTGGAAACCATCCATCAGAACACGCTTGAAGAACTGGTTTTGTACATGTTCCTATTTTAGCGTTTAATGTCGTAGCTGTAGCAAATATTGCTCCACATACAACAAAATAAATAAATAGAGGTCTTGGTAATATATGTTCAGCCACGGCACTAAGAGTTTTATTAGCAACTTGTTCAACTGGTAAAACTCCTGCTGCTACAGTACACATCACTCCATATAAAACAGCTACTGCAAGAGTAGATATTATAACAACTTGTGGAATATCTCGTTTTGGATTTTTAGCTTCTGCACCAACATCTACAATTACCTCAGCTCCACCTGTTGCAAAAACAAGTAATGCTGCTGTTTGTAAAATACCCATAACTCCATTTGTCATAAATTCTGGCTGATTAAAATATCCTGGTTGAATTTTAAAAATTCCAAATCCAGCGAATATTATTAAGGCACTAATTAATATAAATACCATCATTTTTTGAATTTTAGCTGCTCCAGAAATTCCAAAATAATTTATTCCGAAAAACAGTGTTAAAACTGCCATTGAAACAACTTTTTCACTAGCATTTGGAATAAATGTTAAAATGTATTGAGCTAATGAAATTGCAAACATTGAGATTGAAATACTTCCTACTATATATTGAACTATATAAAATCCAGACCATTTTTTTCCTAAAAATATACTTGTTTGTGTATAAGCTCCACCTCTCATTCTAATACAACTATTAACAAAAACTAATGGTATAGCTGCAGCCAATACAAATAGAGTGGATACTAAAAAAGCAAAATTTGATGATCTTCCTGTCATTGCTATGGCAACTCCTGTTAGAGACATAACTCCAGCACCAATTATCTGTCCAACTGCAATTCCCATAAGATCTGTTTTCCCCAAAACTCTTTTCAAATCTTTTGTAGACATTTTTTCCCTCCTATATTTCATTTATTATTTTTTCTGCTATTTCTAAATAATCTTGATCATTAAGAGATACTACTAAAAATACTTTTGAAACTTTATTTCCACTTATAAATTCAATTTCATTTTCTAATTTTACTTCAATCCAATCACTTTTTTTTACACCTTTTCTATTTTTAGAATGTATAAAATATATACCCTCTTTTATTTCTAAATACTCTCCAAATCTAATAATTGTATCTTTTATATTCTCTATATAATCTGCCTCTATACTTCCTCTTTTAATTAATATTTCACAAAGATACTCCAATAATCTTTCCCAAGTATCAATTTTTTCTATTTTTAATTTTAATTTTTTTATTTTATTATTTTTTATGCTCAAATCATCAACTAATCTCGAACCAAATATTTCTTTTAATTTTATTATAAGCTTTTCATCACCTATTTCCCCTTTATCAGAAATGTTAGATACAATTTCAGATAAAAATATTTTTTGACTTCTCTCTCCTACACCCATTTTTTTTATTTTATCAGCATCTTGTACAGATAAAACATTTGATATTCTTATGCAATTTAAATCAGTTTGTAACTTTGAAAAAGTATTAGTTAAAATCAAATCTATATCTTTTTTCGGGTAGTTTTTTAATCTATGTATTGGAATAATTGCTATAATTTTAATATAAAACTTCTCCTCCAATCTTTCTGCTAAAGCTTTTGAAATTCCATATCCTAATTCCGATATAAATAAAACTTTTATAATTTTTAAAGACTTATATTTCATTCTATTTATAGATAAAATTATTTGATATGAAATCATTTCCAACTCAACTTTCCCTATAGAAGAAACTAATATTTTATCAAATTCAACTATATTCTTTCTTACTATTTCAACTATATTTTTATTTTTTTCTAAAATATCTTTAAAATCTTCCATTATGAAATCTTTTTCTTTTATATCTCTATTTGTATTATATGAAATATATTTTAGATCTTTTATTAAATAATCATATAGAAGTCTATCTTCAGATAGATTATTTTTTATTTCTTTTGATATTTTTTCAATAAAAATTTTAGTCTTAACCTCCAACTCAACCCAGTTCTTATAAATAGATATATCTTTTTCTCCACTATATGAACCTAAAAAATAGTCAGTAAGATGATAAATTTCATATAATGTAAATTTAAAATCATATTTATTTAGCATATTTTCAACTAAATTAAAGCTATACGTTCTATATTGTTTTTCAGGAGTATCTATCTCTTTCAAAAGATAATGATTTAAATTTATTCTTTGTTGAGTTATTATAAAACTAGAAATAATATTTTTATAAGCTAAATCTGAAAGTACTTTTTTTAATATAATTTGAATTTCCGAAACAACTTCTTCAACCATATCGATTCTATTTTTCATTAAAATTTTATTAAAATAATCTCTCGTTACTCTCGGTAAGAAATCTTGTTTTTTTAGCAACATTACTATATGTCTTAATCCTATTCGCCTAACATTTTCTTCCTTACCCTCTAAATTTAATCCTTCTTTAGAAATTTTTAAATTAAGAGTATATTTTTCTAAAATAATTTTTAAATTTTTTATATATTGTTTTAAAGTAGTTCTACTCAAATTTAATATTTCACACTCTTTAGTTAAGTTAACTCTATTTTCACTTAATACTTTTAGCAATAGATAATCTACAACTTCTTCTGGAGAATGTTCTTCATATTTATAAAGTAAATCACTAATTTTTTTATTATCAATTATTTTTAATACACACTCTTTTTTCAATACTTTTATTTCACCTATATTTTGACTTAATATCTCCTCTCTTATTTTTTCTATAGAATTTCTAATAGTTCTTTCACTAACATTAAAATATAAACTTAAATACTCTAATGTTAATTTTTTTTGATTTAAAAGTAATTTTAAAATTTTAAATTCTCTTTCTTTCATTAAGGATCCTCCTCATATTTATAATCTAATTCCTCTTTTTAGTAAATAGTCATATTTTTACATTTTCCATGAATTTTTTCGTTCATATAGTCTATTATACGAAAAAAAATGACGAAAAAAATACTTTTTTATAAAAAATATAAATTTATTCTTTTAAACACTTGAAAATATAAATAATAATTAAATAAAAAGAGTTTCTTATACCAAAATGTATAAGAAACTCTTTTTTTACCACTATTAATTTTTTTGGGTTAGTATTGGCTCAAATAAAATCTTTTGAGTATAATCTTTTGAAACTTCAAACTTTTTTATAAGTAAATCAACTGCAGCAACGCTCATCTTTTGAACATCCCAATCTATATACTCTATATGATTTTCTAATAAATCAAAATAATCAAATTTTCCTATTCCAAGTAATTCAACACTTTTTTTAGATGATTTTAATATTTTTAAAGTATTTATTGTAAGAGCATTATTTGCAGTAATTAAAGCTGAAAACATAAATTTATTACTCAGTATATTTTTTAAGTTATCACATTTACTGTCCAATGCTATATCTGCAGAAAATATCAAATTTTTATCTTTTTCTAAATTATATTTTTTTAAAGCATAGTAATATCCTTCAAGTCTATTTTTCATGTTGATTAGTTCAGTTGTTCCTATTACAATTCCAATCTTTTGATGCCCCTTTTTTATAAGGGCTTCCGTTGCTAAAAAACCAGCTTTAAAATCATCCATAAAAATTCCATCTTGATGAAATTCTAATTCTCTATCTATTAAAACAAAAGGAATATTGTATTCTTTTAAAATATTAATATTTTTTGAAGAATTAATAGCACATGAGATACAAATTATAATCCCAGCTATATCGTCAAGTTTAACAATTGACTCAATCGCTTCTTTTTCCAATGTATAGTTTTCATTTGTATTAAAAATTAAACTTTGATATCCGAAAGTTCTTAGTTTATCTGAAGTTTCTTTAGTTATCTCACCAAAAAATGGATTTTTTAAATCCGGCAAGATTATTGCTATTTTTTTTAAGCTATTATTTTTAAAACTAGATTCACTACGTTTATAAAAACCTTTTTCTAACAATATTTTTTCTATTTTTTTTCTATTTTTATCAGAAACTCCACCCTGTTTATTAATAACTCTTGAAACTGTGGTTATAGAGACGTTAGCAATATCGGCAATTTCTTTTAATTTCATAACAAAGCCTCCTAAAATTTTCTTTATATCTAATATATATTACTTTTTCAGAAAAAATTCAAGTTAATTTTAGAAAAAAAAACGAAAAAAAATGAAAAATAGGTGTTGACTTATTTAAATAAAAGTTGTATTTATATATTGATACGTTAATAGTGTATATATTATTTTCTTTATAAACCTAAAAAAATCAAAACGCTTTTAAAACAGACAATAAAATTAAAGTTAACGGAAGGAGTTTGTATGAATTATTTTATAGGGGTTGATGTAGGAACAGGTAGCGTTAGAGCTGGAATTTTTGATTCTACAGGAAAAAAATACGCAATAGCTAAAAAAGATATAACGACTTGGAGTTATGAAAAAATTTACAAAGAGCAATCATCTGATGAAATTTGGAATAATATTTGTGAAGTTGTAAATAAAATAATTTTAGATAGTGGAGTGAATAAGGAAGAAATAACTGGAATTGGATTTGATGCTACATGCTCTTTAGTGGCTCTTGATAAATTTGGTCAACCAATAACAGTAAGTAAAACTGGTAACAATAATCAAAATATAATTTTATGGATGGATCATAGAGCTTCAGAGGAAACTAACATTATAAACTCCAAAAATAATAAGATTCTAGATTTTGTTGGTGGAAAAGTATCAATAGAAATGGAGATTCCTAAACTTCTATGGTTAAAAAATAATTTACCCTCTGTTTATGATAATATAGACCTTTTTTTCGACTTACCTGATTTTTTGATCTATAAAGCAACTGGTGAAACAATAAGGTCATTATGTTCTCTTGGATGTAAATGGAACTATTTAAATCATGAAAAAAAATGGAGTGATGAATTTTTTAAAGAAATTGGACTTAATGAACTAGTAAAAACAAATTATAAAAAAATTGGTGGTAATATAAAAAGTATTGGAGAAGTAGCTAAAAATCTTTCTAATAAAGCTGCTAGAGAATTAGGTTTAACAACTCAAACTCAAGTAGGAGTATCCATAATAGATGCTCACGCAGGAGGAATAGGCGTTATAGGAATTGATGATGGTGAAAATATCGCATACAATGAACGATTAGCTTTAATTGGTGGAACTTCAAGTTGCCATATGGCTGTGTCTTCAAATATGATCAAAGTTAATGGTATTTGGGGGCCATACTTTAATGCAATGTTACCCGATATGTGGCTATTAGAAGGAGGACAATCTCTAACTGGAGCGTTAATCGATTATACAATAAAAACTCATCCTGCATACAATGAACTTGAAATACAAGCAAACAAAAATAATAGAAATATTTATGAAGAACTAAATTTTATTTTAGATAATCTTTCAAAAAATGATGAAGTAGATTATTTAACAAAAGATAAACACATATTACCATATTTTATAGGAAATAGATCTCCTAGAGCTAACGCAGATTTAAAAGGAATGATTTCAGGTATAGGAATAGAAACTTCCATTGAAGATATGGCAATAACATATTTAGCTACAATTCAAGCTGTAGCATATGGTACAAGACACATAATAGAAGTTATGAATCAGGCCCAATTTAACATTAATAAAATTTTTATGACTGGAGGTGGAACTAAAAACCCTTTATTTTTAAAAACTCACTCAAATATAACAGAATGCAAAATATTTTTAGGTGAAGAAGAAGAGTCAGTTTTACTAGGTGCTGCTATTCTTGGTGCAGTATCTTCTAAGGAATATGCAAATCTATATATAGCAATGGAGAAAATGAGTAATCTTGGAAAAATCATAGAACCCAATATTTTATTAAAAGAATATCATGATAAAAAATATAAGGTTTTTAAAAAAATGTATGAAGATTATATAAGTTACAATGAAATAATGAATAGTTAAAAATAAGAAAAATACGGGAGGAAAAAATGAAAATATTATTAAAAAAATTATTTGTAACATCGTTCTTTTTGACTAGTAGTGTTATATATGGAAATAACTTTCCAAATAAACAAGTTAATATGATTATACATGCTGGAGCTGGTGGTACTTCAGATACAATAGCTAGAGCTGTAGGAGCAAAACTTCAAGAACAACTTGGAGTTCCTGTGATTTCACAAAATAAAACAGGTGGTTCTGGTGCAGTAGCTATGCAGTTTGTAAAAAATGCCAGACCAGATGGATATACTATAATGTATATGCCTGTAGAAATAGCAATGTTAAATCCTTTAGGTATATCAAAAGTAAAGCCAGATGATTTTACAATGCTCGCTCAAGCTAATATGGCTCCAGCTTCTTTAACTATTAGAAAAGATGATAAAAGATTTGGAACAATAGAAGAATTTATAAATTATGCTAAAGCTAATCCTAAAAAATTAAAAGTTGGAACAGCTGGAACCGGATCAACTTGGACCTATGCAGCTAAAGAGTTAGCAAATAAATATAATCTTGAATTTATATACGTTCCATATGATGGAGGAGCACCCGCAACTATGGCTTTATTAGGTAAAGAGGTAGATTTTATAACAAATACTCCAAACGAATTTGTCTCTAATTTGGACCAATTAAATGTACTTGGTCTAATGGAAGCCCATCCAGAATTTCCAGAAATGAAAACTTTTAAAGAACAAGGATATAATATTGAGTTCTCTGCATGGGGCGGATTTGCTGCACCTAAAAATATCTCACCTGAAGTAAAAAAAGTATTAGAAGATAACTTAAAAGAAGCAATAAATGCTCCTGAGATAAAAAAATTATTAAGTCAAAGAAAAATAGTTTGGGAGTATAAAGATTCAAAAGATTTTACAAATTTCACAAATGAACAATATGAAGCTTTTGAAAAATTAATTAAAGAAAATAAATAACTAGGAGTGGAAAAATGAAGAGATTAAAAGGTGTTATAACAGCCATGGTAACTCCGTTTAAAGATAATGGAGAAATAAATTATAAAGCATTAGAAAACTTAGTAGATTTTTATTTAGAAAAAGGAGTTGATGCATTATTCCCATTGGGAACTACAGGTGAAATGTTCAAATTAACTCTAAATGAAAGAAAAAAAATAGCTGAAACTATTGTAAATAAAGTTAATAAAAGAATTCCTATTTTTATTCATGTAGGAAGTTTTAATATGGATGAAGTAGTAGAACTATCTAAACATGCCGAAAAAATAGGCGCGACTGGAATTGCAGCGGTTACACCTGTTTATTTTGGAACAAGTAATGAAGCTATAAAGGGATACTATAAAAAAATATCTGAGAGTGTTTCAACTGATTTTCCAATATATCTGTATAATATTCCACAAATGTCAAATAATAACTTAGATGCAAAGACTGCAGAATATATTTTTAAGAAGTATCCTAATATTTTAGGTGTAAAGTATAGCTATAGCGATCTATTTCTTACATATGAATACTTATTAATAAGTAAAGATTTTTCAGTCTTACAAGGTACAGACAGATGTTTTTTACCAGCTTTACAAATAGGTTGTGATGGAACTGTTTCTGGTGTTTCTTCGGTTTATCCGGAACCTTTTGTAAATGTTTACAAAGCATATAAAGACGGTAACAAAGAAAAAGCAGAATTTTATCAAAGAATGGCAAATGACTATGTGACTACCCTTGGAGCAGGAGCAAACATGGCAATATTTAAATCAGCTTTAAAATATAGAGGTTTTGAAATAGGTAGTGTTAGAGAACCACAATTAGCATTAACACAAGATGAAGAAAAAGTTTTATTTGAAAAGCTCCACGAGTTAGACAGTAAATATAAAGAGTTTTTTTAAGGTGAGCTTATGAAAAAAATATATAGACAGGATGTTATTTGTAGTTCAATATTTATAATAATTGGTATATTTTTTTTAACAGAAGCATTAGATTTAGGAAGAGAAAACTTAGAAACAGGAGTAGAGTACTTTCCAAAATTATTGTCTTGTGTTTTCATAATTTTAAGTGCTGTTTATTTTCTTAAATCCTTTCGTAGTAATGCAAATAATAATTACTTTAAAAATAATAACCAATTAAACAAGAATATATTTTTTAAAACGATTGGCATAATTTTAATTTTTTTAATTTTGTGGCCTTATGTTCCTTTTATAGCTTTAAGCAGTATCTACTTAATCTCTTTAGGATATATATTTAAAGCAAATTTTATAAAATCTTTAGTATATAGTATTACAACTAGCACAGCTATTTATTTGATATTTAGTAAAATATTCCATGTTATGCTTAGTTAAAAAAGGAGGATAATATATGATTAACAGTTTTATAGCCATGCTTAATCCATCAATACTTATTTTCCTTACAATAGGTGTTATAGTAGGAATGGTTGTAGGAGCTTTACCTGGATTAAGTGCAACAATGGCAATAGCAATATTGACACCTTTAACATTTTGGCTAGCCCCTGAACAAGGGTTTGCGGTTCTCATAGGGATATACAATTCTGCTATATTTGCCGGTGGAATTTCTGCAATTTTAATAAATACTCCTGGAACACCAGCGTCTATTGCAAGTTCCTTTGATGGATATTCTATGACAAAGCAAGGTAAAGGTGGATTAGCTCTTGGAATAAATGTTATTTACTCTGTTCTGGGAGGTTTAATAAGTACTTTAGTTTTAAGTATTTTCAGTTTTCCTTTAGCAAATTTAGCTATGAAATTTGGTGCTCCTGAATATTTTTCATTAGCTATTTTTGGTTTAGCCTTAATGGCGAGTGTGTCTGGTGGTGAGCCTCTTAAAGGATTAATAATGGGAACTTTAGGCATGATGTTAGCAACAGTAGGAATGGATCCTATATCTGGAATCCAAAGATATACTTTTCAAAATATCAATCTTATAGACGGGATCTCTTTTGTACCTATAATGATTGGAGTTTTTGGAATAGGAGAAGTTTTAGTCCAAATCTATGATGAGTTCTCAAATAAAATAAATTCAAAAGAAGTTGGAGAAATAGGTAGAATTTTTCCAACAAAAGAAGAGATAAAAAAAACAATACCTGGATCATTATTTGCTGGAATAGTTTCACCTATAATTGGTGCAATTCCAGGAGCTGGAGGAGATATTGCTTCAATAATTTGTTGGGATCAAGCTAAAAGGATGTCAAAAGAACCCGAAAAATTTGGTTCTGGAAGTGTTGAAGGTTTAGCTGCCACTTGTTTAGCTAACAATGGCGTTATTGGTGGAGCTTTAACTACAATGCTCACATTGGGTATTCCTGGTGATTCAGTTACAGCCATATTAATTGGAGCTTTAATGATGTACGGAATGATTCCTGGACCTAAACTTTTTGTAGAGAATCCTTCATTTATTTATGGAATGATTTCACTTATGATTTTAGCAAATTTATGTATATTATTAATTGGACTTTTAGGAGCTAAAGCATCATCTAAAATATTATCTGTAAAAAAAGAGTATATTTGGTCTACTGTTTTAATTTTTTCTGTAATAGGTTCATACTCTCTTCAGAACTCATATTTTGATGTATTAATAGTTGTCATTTCAGGATTAATAGGATTTATATTTAGAAAAATGAATTTTCCATTAGGTCCATTTATATTAGGTATTTTATTAGGAAAATTAGCAGAATCAAATTTAAGAAGAGCTTTATTAATCTCTGATGGAAGTTACTCTATCTTTATAACAAAACCGATTTCATTATTTCTTATAGTAATAACATTTATTATTGTAATAACACCAGTTATAAAATCATTAAAAAAAAGTACTAAAAAAATAGAAAATTTAGAATATAACATAGAAACAAAAGTTATAAAATGATAAAAAACCCAAGAAATTTTACTTTAAAAAAATTTCTTGGGTTAAATATATTTAGCAATCCCTTGAACATAATCCTATTCTTATTTTATTAAAAATACTTTACATTATTAATTTTATTATCTTTTATCTCATATTTATCTCTTTCAAGGTATCAGAAAGATATCCGATCTCTTCTAAAGACATTTTTTTTATTTCATTTTTCAATTTCATACGCTTTTTTATAAAAATATCTCTTTTAAGAGAGTAAAAAAGTGAAAAAATCATTATAGGAAGCAATATCAAAAGTGGAAAAGCTATTATTATAG
>NZ_JBOGCC010000388.1:0-5320 GCF_051656525.1 Clostridium sp.
AACCTGCTTTTTCCATAACATCTACAAAGTGAACAGCTTCACCAAGCCATAAACCAGTAGGTACTTCAGCATTTTCGTATTTAGATACATTTGTAACAACAACTAATATTTTTTTCATTTGTAACATCTCCTAAAATTTATTTTTTGTATTTAGTTAAATTAAATTTATTTTTTTCATATTTAGTTTAACCAAATTTGTTTAAAAATATTTTGATATTTATCTGTTGAATTTAGTATATAACTTAAAGTATACTTTAAGGCAAGGGAATAAATTTAAAAAAAATATAAATAAATTATGAAATAAAAAATAGAAATGAAAGAAGATGGTTTTATGTATCAAATAAAAGAGATTGCAGAAATAACAAATGTACCACAATCAAAAATTAGATATTATGAAAAAGAAGGCGTACTTCCTACGTTTGAAAGAGATAGAAATAATATTAGGGTATTTAGTGATAAAGATGTGGAACTTATAAACCTAGTTAAGTGCTTAAGAACTATAGGAATGCCAATGAAAGGTATAAAGCAAAATATAATGTTATTATTAGATAAGAAAAGTGATTTAACAGCAAGGGATATATTAATAGAACATAGAGATAAGCTAGAAGATCAAAAAAATGAAATTCAAAGATATATAGATGATATAAACACAAAGCTAGAAAATTAAAATTTTCTAGCTTTAAATAGATTGGAGCATAATATGTATTTAAAGCTAGAGTTAGAGAAATAAAAAAATTAAAGAGTAAGAGCCTGTGGAAAACTATTTTAAAACTTAAAAATAAATCTTGAGATATAGAAACATATTCATTTGAGGGGAAATGAATATGTTTTTATGCTATTTTATATAGTTTTTTTCAAATAAACATACTCATTTAGGACTAAATGAATATGTTTATGATAATAATTTAAATATATTAAGAAGGAGGAATTTAAAAATGATTTCTTTTGAAAATAATAGGTTAAGTAATTTAGCATTACCTATGAATATAGTAAGATTATTGACAACTATAAATGAGTATAAGGGAAAGCAAGATTTATATAAAAAGCAATCACCACAAATTTTGAAAACACTTAAAGATGTATCAATTATACAAAGTACGGAATCGTCTAACAGAATTGAAGGGATTTATACATCTAATAAAAGACTGCATGAGTTAATGAATAATAAGGTTGAGCCAAAAGATAGAAGTGAGAGTGAGATTGCAGGATATAGGGATGTATTAAATACTATTCATAGTGCTTCTGAGGCAATTCCAATAAGGTCAAATATATTATTACAATTACACAGAGATTTATATAAATATTCTTCTTTTAGGGGTGGAAATTATAAGAATACTGATAATATAATTGAAGAAATTTTACCTGATGGAACTAGTTATATTAGATTTAAATCCATAGATGCATTTAGTACACCAAGTTATATGGAAAGGCTTTGTGAAGAGTATAGAAGAGAAGTAGCAAAAGAGGAAGTAGAACCTTTAATATTAATAGCTACTTTTATATTAGATTTTCTTTGTATTCATCCATTTAATGATGGTAATGGAAGAATGTCTAGGCTATTAACTTTATTGCTTTTATATCAAAATGGATTTGAAGTAGGAAGGTTTATTAGTTTAGAAAAGATAATTGAAGAGAGTAAGGAGACTTATTATGAAGCATTAAATAAATCATCAATGTTATGGCATGATGGAAAAAATAATATTTTAATATGGATTGAATATTTCCTTGGAGTAATTGTAAATGCATATAAAGAGTTAGAAAATAGAGTTGGATATATTGAGAATACTAAAGGAAGTAAAAGTGAGAGAGTGGAAAAAGCTATAGAAGGAAAGCTTGGATATTTTACTAAAAATGAAATAAGAAATATATGTCCTGATGTAGCTGAATCAACTATAAGTAGAGTATTTGAAAAGTTAAAAGAAGAAGGTCAAATACAAAGCGTTGGAAAAGGTAGAAATGCAAAATGGAAAAAAATATAAATACAATAGAATATTCTATTGTATTCATACCTATAGTGTAATACAATATAGGTATGAAATTTTTTTAATTAAGCTATGTTGTGATGCAATGTAGAAAAGTTGGTGAATGAGATGATAAATAAAACGCAGTTAATGAAGGGGATTATGGAGGGAGTTATTTTAAAGATAATATCTATGGAAGAAACTTATGGATATGAGATATATAGAAAACTTCAGGATTATGGCTTTGAAGAGTTTGCAGAAGGATCTTTATATCCACTTCTTTTAAGGCTTGAAAAGAATAAGCTTATAAAGTCTGAGAAGAAGAAATCACCTTTTGGACCAGATAGGAAATATTATAGTTTAACTGAAGATGGTGAGAATGAGGTTAAAGAATTTAAAGAAGCTTGGGAAACGATTGATTTAAGTATCAAAAAACTATGGGAGATTTAAAAAGGGGAGAAGAATATGGGATTAAAAAAGAGGTTAGATGGTGAGTATCTAGATGTTTATAATGAAATTATGATAGAGCTTGAGGTAGAGGAGATAAATGCCTTATATAGGGAAGAAGTGAGAAATGATATATTAGATATGTTTTTATCAGCACAGGATGAAAAAGCATCAGTGAGAGAGTTAGTAGGTTCTGATACTAGGGTATTTATTGAAGATATCTTAAAAAGCTTAGAAAAAGGTAATGAGAGCTTATTGAGATTTGGACAATCACTTGCTATATTTTTAATCGGAATAGGCGGAATTGCATTAACGAGAATAAAGGGAGGAGTCCTAGAATTTACTGTAGATATATTATTTTTAGCTGTAGTAATGTTATTAGGTGCAACCTTAGGAAGAGCATTTTCTAAAAAGAATAGGATTGGAAAAGAGAGAAGAAGAGAAAAGAGAAAAATTGAATGGACATTTAATATAGGGATGATAGGTGTAAGTGCATTAATAGTAGGGTTTTTTAATATAAACTTACCTATATTATTTACAGTTAATTCGCCATATATTTTTGTAATAGGTTTTTTAGTAATAGGGTTAATTTTATCAATGACAATAGATATAATATCAAAATAAGACAAAGACTCAAGATAATGAAAAATTATTTTGAGTTTTTTTGTTTATAAGGTCTTCTACAAAACGGTCAATAGGATTATAATTATACCAATTAATGGAATTATTAAGGCGTAGATTTATAGAAATTATAAATTTTTTTAAGAGCAATACTTATAAAGGGGAGAGTATTTAAGTGGAGATAATTAAAATAAAAAATCTTACAAAGGATTATGGAAATAACAAGGGGATTTTCAATGTTAACCTCCAAATTAAAAAAGGAGAGGTGTTTGGGTTTTTAGGACCTAATGGTGCAGGAAAGACAACGACTATAAGACATCTAATGGGATTTATACATCAAGATACAGGAGAGTGTACTATAAATGAAATGGATTGCTCAAAAGAGTGCGACAGGGTACAAAAGATTTTAGGATATCTTCCTGGTGAAATTGCATTTATGGATGATATGACAGGCATGGAGTTTATCCATTTTGTCGCAGATTTAAAAGGGATAAAAAATTTCGACAGGGCAAAAGAATTAATTGAAAAGTTTGAACTTAATCCGACAGGTAAGATAAAGAAAATGTCGAAAGGAATGAAACAAAAAATAGGGATAATATGTGCATTTATGGGAAGTCCAGAGGTTCTTATATTAGATGAACCCACAAGTGGATTAGACCCATTAATGCAGAATAAATTCATAGAACTTATATTAGAAGAGAAGGAAAAGGGAAGAACTATCTTTATGTCGTCACATATTTTTGATGAGATTGAAAAGTGTTGCGACAGAACAGCTATAATAAAAGATGGAAAAGTTGTCGCAATAGAAAGCGTGAAAGAATTGTCGCGATCTAAAAGTAAACATTATATTGTCACATTCGAAAAAGAAGATGCGACAAGAAGGTTTGAGACAGAGAAATTTAAAATAGAAAGATTAAATAGTGACACTTTAAGCGTGTTAGTAGAAGGAGATATAAATCTATTTATAAATACATTGAGTAAATATGAAGTTAAAAGTTTAGATGTAAAAACTCAAAGCCTAGAAGAGCTATTTATGCATTTCTATGGAGGTAAAGAAAATGATTAGTGGAACGCTTTTTAAGAAAGAAATAAAATCAAATTATAAGATAATACTAATATTTCTAGCGGTTTTAACGATGTATTCAACCAGCATTGTATATATGTATGAGCCATCTACTATAAATATTTTTGAAGAAATGGCAAAGAGTATGCCAGAGATGATGAAGGCTTTTGGAATGGATGCAGTTGTTACTAATCTTACAGAGTATGTCGCAAATTATTTGTATGGATTTATACTTTTAATGTTTCCTATAATATGTACCATAATTTTAGGAAATAAATTAATCATGTCGTACATCGATAAAGGGCCTATGGCATATTTGTTAGCGACAGGAAATAAAAGAATTAAAATAGTATTGACGCAAGCGTTGTTCATGTGCGTCGCGACAGCTGTATTAATTGCTTATGCGACAGCTTTGATTATAATATTAAGCAGTATGTCACATCCGAATAGTTTAGATATAGAAAAGTTTATTATGCTAAATATAGTACTCTACTTCTTGCAAATAGGGATAAGTTCAATATGTTTCTTTGCAGCATGTATAAGTAATAGTTCAAAGACTTACTTTATGATAGGCGCAGGTGTACCAGTTTTATTTTACCTGATGCAAGCAATGTCTAATATGGGCGACAAGTTAGAAGGATTAAAGTACCTGACGCTATTTACTGTATTTAATCCGACAGATATAATTAAAGGAGAAGGTGTCGGAATAGCGATTTTAATACTTGTTTCTGTCGCGATATTGTTCTTTGGTGTCGGAACATATATATTTTCAAAAAGGGATTTATCATTATAGAATAAAAAAGGATTGTGTATATGCGACACAATCCTTTTTTATTAAGAAATCTTAAAATTTTCATGACATATTTCTTTTATAAGAGAAAGTATATTAGAATTTATATAAAAAGATATAGAAATAAGGAAAGTGTGAGATAGATGAAGAAAATATTAGAGGATTATAAAGAAGTGATAAAAAAGCTTCCATTAAAGAATAAATATGATAAGGAAGAGTTATTAATAGATGACTTACTTGTAGAGAAAGAGGGAAATATTGAGATATATTATGCACCTCATAATGAATATTTAAATAAGAAAGCAAAGGTATTTATTGTTGGAATAACACCAGGATTTCAGCAAATGTCTATGGCAATTTCTACAGCAAGAGCTGGCTTTGAAGAAAATAAGAGCATTGAAGAAATTCAATATGACTGTAAAAAAGAAGCAAGGTTTA
>NZ_JBOGCC010000389.1:0-1154 GCF_051656525.1 Clostridium sp.
TGAAGTTAACTGTGCTAAAGAAAATAGAGAATTAATCCTTAATGATAAAATAGACAAACAAGGATACGATATTTCTATAGACGGAACAGTTGAAGGCGGTTTGGTTGATGTCGTTGTTGAAGGTAATACTTTAGTTAACGTATCTAAAACTAAAGAGTTAACTCCTGTAACTTGTAAGTATGATACTATATATGGTAACTGTGGAAAGTTAATACCATCGCACGGAGTTCAGTCACAACTTGAACAAATTGTACTCAAAGATAAGGAACAAGATACGAGATTAAATAATGTTGAGTATGTAAATAAGAGACAAGATGTAGTTATGAGTGGTCTTTTAAATGAAGGTGGAGATGGTAGGTTATCTATAGAAGGAGAAGGTAATAGTGTTAAGTTAGAGCATTCTAAAGATGGTGTGTGTGAGGTTGGTAAAGTTGTTGGGAATACATTGGTTAATTTGTTTAGCAACTTAGATATGTCATTGGCAGGAGGTTTTACAGCTATTAGCAATTCGAAATTCAAGCGTACAGCAAAAGGAATGGAATATGGTACGATATTAGTTCCTGTTTCAGAAAAAAACAAATTTACATCAAACGGTAGATATGTAATAATCGCTAATGTAACAAAAAATACTTTAATCGAAAGTGGAGGTACTCAAGCAGCATTCATGTTGCCTACATATAATTATAGTAACAGTGCTATTGAAAACTCTAGTGAGGGTTTTTACTCTTTAAGATTTAGTATAGGTGAAGTTGGCACAAAAATATGTACAGTTAGAATGAAAGATTTTAACAACCCTAGTTATCCAATAAATTATGGTATGAAATTTGAATCCTCTTTTTATGCGACTAGTGGTGAATTAGAGGTTGAAATCACAATGATACCTGTTGATGAAAGTTATAGTCCTGTTATACTAAGTCACTTTGAAGGTATGCAATCATCATTCGAGGACTGTCAAGTTACACAAGCTATGATTGATAATGGCGAAGAGAAAGTAGAGAACTTAGGGAAGTATAAGGCGACTGTGAGTGTGACTGGGAAGAATTTGTTTGATAAAAATTCGACAGATATAATGGTTAATACCCTATTGAAGGAGGATGGTACTTTAATAGGGTATGATGGATATAATGTTACTGGATATATAAAGGTATATAAGG
>NZ_JBOGCC010000390.1:0-4448 GCF_051656525.1 Clostridium sp.
TTTTATAATAATGAAGTTCTCTCACTTAACTCTTCATTATTTAAAATATCATAGGTACTCCGACATTCAACACATCCATTTAAATGATTACTAATATAATTCATCACATCTTTATCACAAATTCCCTGCAAATACATTGGCATTAATTCTCTTACTATTTTACATTCTTTTCTCATTTCCCCTTATCTTCTCCTTTACCCATTTACCCATTTACCCTATTTTTGTTTTGACAAAAAAACTTTTTCAAAGAACTGCTATTACACATTTCTAAGAAAAAGCTCTATACTTTTTAATTAAAATATAAAATTGATAATGTTAAAACTGATATCATTCCAACTATCATTGGTACTGATGTTCTTTTTACTATATTCATAGGACTTGTTCCCGTAAGAGAACTTACTATTATAACTGCTGCTGCAACTGGTGATACAGATCTTATAAGATTTGCCATCATCTGCATTGGAAGTGAAATCATCATTCCATTAATTCCAACACCTATTGCTAAGGCTGGTATAAGTTCAATTGCTGCATAAAACACCGCTAGTCCACTTCCACTAATAAATCCAATTACTGCTGTAATTCCTGCAAAAGCAAATACTAAAAGAATCCCTGCTCCATGAATATTTTGTACTGATTCCATTAGCATATTTATTATTCCAAGAGATTTTAACCCTTCAACTAATGTACTTGCTGCAACTAAAAGTACCACTACCATAGAAAGTCCATTTCCCATTCCTTTAAAGAAATCATTTATATTATTTGATACCTTAACAAAATCTTTCTTACGTAGAACTTCAATAAATACTGCTATCATTAATGACATTATTGTAATTGGTACTAACCCTATTTCAGTCTTTAAAACTAAATTAAAAAATAAAACTAATATTAAAGGTAATATTGGTAATATTGCATAATATTTTGGTGGTAAGTTTTCATTTAATTTAGCTAACTTTTCTTTTTTTATAGTTCCTACATTTTTTTCTTTTTTATCTAAATGTTTTTGCCAGAAATAATGTGCTATTGCCATTAAAATTATTGATGGAATTGATATTTTAGCATGAGCTACAACATAATCCATTAATGGTACATTAAATGCTTCCGCTGCTAGTACATTATCTGCTCCAAGAGGAGTTGGCATTATAGTGGCACCTGTTGTTATAACAGCTCCTGCTGCAAGTGGTGATACTCCAACTCTTGTTAGCACTGGAAATAAAGTTGCCATTAATAATACTGCAAGACTTGCTGCACTTGGTACTACTAAAGATAAACAATTTCCAAGTAAGAATATTATTGGAATCAGTATGTATTTTGATTTTACTCTATCTAGTGGTTTTGCCATTAAATTTACTGTAACTTCATTTGCTCCAATATTATTCATGTATGTTGAAAACCCAAATAACATCATTATGATTAGTCCAACATTCCCCATATTTTTAACGAAAATCAATTCAATTTTCTTAAATGGATCAAGCCATAATATTCCCGTTGTTTCTTCTGGTGATAAAACTTGTTTTCCTAATAGGACTGTTGCAAAAAGTAAAATCATTCCCCCAATTAATAATACTACTGTTGCATTATACCTTTTACTAATAAAGTACCCAATACCTAAAAGAACTGCTACTGCTATAATAATTTCTACCATTTCTCTTCCCCTTTATTCCTTTTATATTTAAAGCTCTATATTTCTAAATAAATTTAACATCCATTTTCTAAACTCTTGAACATTTATGCTTGTACAGAATCTTACATTTTTATCCTTTTTATATAAATCCTTTAAATCTACTACCATAAATCCTGCTGTATATTTCCCATCAGTTTCTACATCTACAAAAACTTTTTCTGATTCAAAAAGTTCTGGCTTTGTTAAATATGCAATAGTTGTTAAATCATGCATTTTTAATCCACCTTTTTGTACACTTCCACCTCTATAATGATTAAACATTCCATAGAACATAGCTCCAACTTTATTCATATCTCTTAATTCATTTATAGTTTCTAAATCTAATGTTGCATTCATAGTTACATCTAATGGAAGAATTGTTATTTTAACACCTGAATCCAAGACAATTTTAGCAGCTTCTGGATCTGCATAAATATTAAACTCTGCAGCTGGCGTATCATTCCCCCTGCCACTAGAACCACCCATCATAACTATCTCTTCAATCTTCTCCTTACACTCAGGATAACAACTTAAAAATAAGGCAATATTAGTTAATGGACCTATTGGTACAATAGTAATTTTTTCATTACTTTCTAATAATACTTCTCTTATTTTATCAACTGCATTTTTAGTACAATACTTTCTATCACTACTTTTAAACTCGAATCCATCCATTCCTGAATCACCATGAATATGACTTGCATCTCTAGGTGTTCTAAGTAATGGCTTTGAAGCGCCTTTTGCTACTTCAATATCTTTTTCAAAGAAATCCATAAGTCTTAGTGCATTGTTAGTTGTCTTATCTACAGAGACATTCCCTGCAACTGTAGAGATTAATTCTACTTTTAAGCTTGGACTAAAAATTGCCGCAGCTATAGCTACTGCATCATCAATTCCTGGGTCTGTGTCAATTATTATTTTTCTCATACCTTAAAACCTCTCTTTATATATATTTATTTATAATATTTTTTAACCTCTTCTAGACTAGGCATTCCACCTTGTGCTCCAAACTTTGTTACTGAAATAGATGCTGCACGGCTTGAAAGCCTTATTGACTCTTTCAACTCCATCACTTCCCCTATGCAATATGCAAATACACCATTAAATGTATCCCCAGCACCTGTAGTATCAATTGCATTAACCTTCATTGCTTCAACTGTTATTATTTCATCATTTTCTATAAAAGATACTCCACTACTTCCTCTTGTAACTATTAACCTAGTTTTATGATTTTTTTGCCAATCTATCATTTCTTTTTCTAAGGTTTCATCATCTTTTAATTCTTTACCACATATAATTTCAAATTCTGTTTCATTTGGTGTTATATAATCTATATTTTTTAATATTTCTTCACTTATCTTTTTAGCTGGTGCTGGATTAACTATTGTTTTTACTCTATTTTCTTTTGCAATTTCTAAACTTTTTTCTATAGTTTCCATTGGAATTTCAAATTGAGTAAGAACTACATCACTATTTTTTATTTTCTCTTTATTTTTTTCTATTAGCTCTATATTACATTCTTCATTAGCACCTTTTATAATTACTATTGAATTATCTTCTTTAGTTTTTAATATTGTAGCTAATCCTGTAGCACTTTTCTCTGTTATCTTCAATCCATCTATATTTATATTTTCATTTATCATATTCTCTTTTATTTTTAATCCAAAACTATCATTTCCTACTACACCTATAAAATCTACAGTTGCTCCAATTCTACTTCCTGCAACTCCTTGATTTGCACCTTTTCCTCCAAATAAATAACTTATATTATTTCCTTCTATAGTTTGCCCTACTTTAGGTGCATTCTCTATTTCAAGAACTAAATCCATATTTAAACTTCCTATAACAGTTATTTTACTCACTTTTCTCTCTCCTCTTTAATTACTTTAGTATATCTAAGTATCTTCTTCCGAACTTTAATTTACTTTTCATTAATTTTGTTCATGTTTTATTCTTATTTTTACATTATCATTCACGCTTCCTTGTGTCAATATTTTTAGCAAATTCTGTCGATTTTTTAATAAAGTAAAAATAAGGTAGCAAGAATTTTTTTCTTACTACCTTACTCTTTATACTTCTAGAAAGCTTTTATCTTTTCTTTTTGTTAAATATGCTGCAAATACTATTAATGCCATGCTTAATAAAAGTACCATAATAATATATCTCCATTGACCTACAAAACTTTGTCCATTTTGAATATTTGTTATCATATCCATTATCCATCTTGTTGGTAAGAATTTTGATATTGTATCCATTACTTTTGGGAATATGCTAACTGGTATAAAGCATCCTCCAACCATAACTAAAGCTAAAATTATAATATTACTTAATATCCCTGCCTCTTGTGCATCCTTTGTAAGTGACACACATACGGTTCCTACTGAAACTGCTATAAGCCCTGCAAGTATTAAAATTATACTTATAACAGGAATACTCATTCCAAAGTTTAAGTTTGCTATATATTTTACTACTAAAACTGACACTACTACTTGAATACTTACTCCAATTAAACTTGCAATGATATTTGCTCCGTAATATTGCCAAGGTTTTATATTTGATATAAATACTCTTGTAAATACTTTTTCTTCTTTATCTTCGTTTATTCTTTCAGCTCCTGACATAGCTCTAAAGAAAATAAACATTATTAAAAATCCTATAAATATTGATGCTTTTCCATAATCTAATCCTAAATTTGCTACATCTTTTCTATTTACAGTTACATTTCCTTTTTCATAGGTATTAAGTAAACTATTAAACTTTTGGATATCTCCCTTTGAAATACTTCCAA
>NZ_JBOGCC010000391.1:0-39503 GCF_051656525.1 Clostridium sp.
TGTTTTGCTAAATTTAATATGCAAAGTTTAGGTGAGTTAATATAAGATTAACTATTATATAAAGATTTCTTAAAAAAGGGTATAAAAAAAGCCCCTCCTAATAAAAGGACGAGATTATTCACGTGGTACCACCTTAATTCGTTATAAAATATATAACCTTAATAGCTTTAACGAGCTTATCCGATAACATCTAATAACTAAAAGCTTTCAATGTATAACTCCAAGATGTATTCAAAGTAAATAACTATGTGCCTCTCATCACCCGGCAACTTTCTGTAAAGCTTAGATACTTCTACTTCTTCTTATCAATGTCTTTAATTTATTACTCTTACATACATACAATTTATAATTGCATGAATTTATTATATATCCCTAAAAAATAATAGTCAACAAGAAAAAATACAAATATGAGAATAAAAAAAAGATATAAATAAATAATAAATAGTGACGCTGTCAAAATAGAAGAGATAATATCTAGGTAGTATGGCTAATAAGTGAAAAAAGAAAATATGAAATTAGTTTAAAGAATGTTAATAAAATTATTGTAATATAAAAAAGAAAATTAATAGAGAAAGAGGGAAAATAATGAAAATATTAAGATTACTCTTGATTTTTATACCAGTAAGTATAGTAGCTCACTTTATAGGAGTTAATCCAGTAATAGTATTTTTCTTATCTGCATTAGCTATAGTTCCATTAGCAGGACTTATGGGAGAAGCAACAGAAGGGATTGCACATTTTACAGGACCCAAGCTTGGGGGATTTTTAAATGCAACATTTGGAAATGCAACAGAACTTATAATATCTTTTTTTGCACTTAAAAGTGGCTTATTTGAGGTAGTAAAATCATCTATAGCAGGGTCTGTTATAGGAAATATTCTTCTTGTACTTGGAGCTAGTATGCTTGCAGGTGGATTAAAACATAAAAATCAAAAATTTAATAAGAAGGTAATTGAAGTTAGTTCAAGTATGTTACTATTTGCAGTAATTGGATTAACTATACCGGCGATATTTACACATACTGTAGATAAAAGCTTACTTAATACAAGATATGAAGGATTAAGTATATTTGTTGCAGTTATTATGTTTATAATTTACATATTAAGTTTAGTTTTTTCATTTTTTACACATAAAGATATTTATGCCGTTGAAGAGAGTAAATGTGATGAAAAGGAAAAAGAATGTGAAAAAGGTTGGAGTATGAAAAAATCAATATTGGTTTTAGCAGTAGCAACAGTTCTTATAGCAATTGAATCAGAATTATTAGTTTCAGGTGTAGAACCTTTAACAAAATCTTTGGGGTTAAGTGAATTCTTTGTAGGTATAATAATTATTCCTATAATAGGAAATGCAGCTGAACATAGTACAGCGGTAGTTATGGCTATGAAAAATAAAATGGATGTAGCAGTAGAAATTGCACTTGGTTCAAGTCTTCAAATAATTTTATTTGTTGCACCAATTTTAATTTTTTTAAGTTTATTATTTACGCCAATGAGTATAATATTTAATCCATTTGAATTAGTAGCGCTTATTGTTGCAGTTCTAATTGGTAATAGAGTAGCAAGTGATGGAGAATCAAATTGGCTTGAAGGGGTACAACTTTTAGCGGTTTATTTAATTATAGCAGCAGCATTTTTCATTGTTTAGCTAAAGAAAAAAAGTCCTTATGCAAAATTTTTGTGTAAGGACTTATTATTTTGGTATACTAAGGAAATAAAGAAGATAAGGACGTGATTTTTTTGAAAAAATTATATTATGAAGATAATTATATAAAAGAATTTATAGCAGAAGTAGAAGAGATAAAAGAGAAAGATGGAAAATATCATATTTCTTTAGATAAAACAGCATTTTTCCCAGGTGGTGGTGGGCAACCAAAAGATAAGGGAACTATTGAAGGAATTGAAGTTGTAGACCTTTATGAAGAAAATGATGTAGTTTATCATGTAGTAGAAAAGAATATTTTAAAAAAGCATAGATTAAAATGTGAAATTGATTGGGAGCATAGATTTGATTATATGCAACAACATTTAGCACAACATCTTTTATCAGGATGCTTTTATAAGTTATTTAATAAAAATACAGCAGGAATTCATTTAGGAGAAGAAATTAATACTATAGATATAGTAGGAAAAGTTACAGAAGAAGAAATAAGAGAAGCAGAAGAATTTGCAAATTTAAATATATTTAAAAATTTAAAGGTGGAGTTTATTTTTCCTGATAAAAGAGAATTAAAAAAGATGAACCTTAGACGTGATTTACCAAAAACTAATGAAAAAATTAGAATAGTTAGAATTGATGACTTAGATATAAATGCATGTTGTGGAATTCATCCATCAAGTACAATAGAGCTTATGTGTATAAAGTTAAAGAGATCAGAAGGTCATAAAGGAAATACAAGGATAGAATACTTAGCAGGAAAAAGAGCAATAGAGGATTCACTTAAAAGAGATATATTTTCTAAAAAAGTATGTGAGTATTTAAGTTGTAGTGAAAATGAAGTAGTAAAAGGCATAGAAAACTTAAAAGAAGAAATAAAATCTTTAAATAAAGAAAATAAGGCTCTTTTAGATGAAAATAGTAATATGAAGGTTAAAGAAATAGTTCAAAATTGCGAAGAAGTTAATGGAATTAAAGTATTTAAAAAGGTTTATGATAAAGAAGATGTTAAAAAAATAAGTAAAATGATAGAAAAGATAAGTACTTTAGAAAATACAATTTCATTAGTGGGAATAACAAATGATGAAAAAGTAAATGTTATATTTTCAGCATCAAAAGATGTAGATATTCATATGGGAAATCTTTTAAAAGATGCGATTACATTATTAGATGGCCGTGGTGGAGGAAGCAAGACTCTAGCACAAGGTGGAGGAAAAAACAATAATAATGTAGAAAATATGTTGGAGTATGCATTAAGTAAAATTAAAAAATAAAAATTTTAAAAGCTTGGGTAAAATTTACTTAAGCTTTTAGTTTTGTATATAGATAAATTAGCAAAGTAAAGTCATTGTGGATAAGATGAAAAAGGAAAACTTATATGGAGAGTAAATATGAATCTAGAAGAGTTTATCTGTGATATATGTAAAAATGATTATATAAGAATGTTTACATTGGAAAATATTGTAGCAATAGGTCTTGGAAAGAAAATCATGAATGGATTTGAAATGGACAGTAGCTGTATGCATGTATATGTAAAAGAAAAAACTACCAGAGTCAGCAATTGCTCAAAGTATTATGATTCCTAAAATGTAGTATGGAATTTTTACAGATGTAATAGAATGTGGTGAGATAAAGCCATTAATATTTGATGATACAGTGAGATCTTTAATTGAAGGATATGTTATAGGAAGAGAATGTTGGCAAGCTATTAGAACCTATGATGGTCCAATGGAGAAAGGAAAGACTTTAAAAAAATCATATGGAATAATTTTACGGAGAAAAGTAATATGGTAATTACAACACTTATTAAAGCATATATGACAATAAAAAAATAGGAGATACTGAAGTATCTTTAGGAGGTGATATAGATTATATAATAATAGTTGAAAACATAGGAAATACAATAGGAACAAACTTTAGAGTTAGAGATATATTAGGTTCAGGAATAAGGTTAATTGATGGGAGTGTAAAAATAAATAGTGTATTTATTGATACAACAGATGTTAGCAAAATAGTTATAGGAGAGATAGAGAGTGGCGAAATTAAAAGGGTAACATTCAATTTAGGATTAGAAATATTTAAAGTTTTTGATAGAACATCCAATTTACTCAGAAAAAATTGGAAATTGTATCTTAAAGGTAAAAAATATAGGTGCAAGTGCTATAGGTAAATTATCTCTACAATACAAATAAAAATGGAGAAACTAGTAATAAAAAAACTGTAGGAGATGGAGAGGAAGTGGTATAGGAAGGTAATAAAAAAGACTGTTAAGCAGTCTTTTTTATTTCATGTATATCATTTGACGATTTTTAAAATATACAGGTGTAAGGTTCAGATCTTTACATAAGGTTAGAGCTATATCAAAGTTTGTAGAAATAGCATCAGGAGTATGTGCATCTGAACCAAGAGTTACAAAGTTTCCACCATATTCTTTATATAAAGAATATATTTCAACTGTGGACCTATATACTTCAGGAATATTTAATCTTCTAGTATTTATTTCTAAAGCTTTATTTTTAGAAATAAGAATAGTGAAAAGTTTTTTTAGATAATCACCGTGTTCTACAATAGTGAAATTATTATTATCAAAGTTACAATATCTACAAGGATAATCAATATGACCTAATGAATCAAAATTATCAAATTCAGAAATATAATTAATTGCAGATTTAAAATAATTTTCGAAATAATCTTTTTTAGACAAACCTTTTTGTGAGTAAGTATAATAAATATCTTCATCATCAACTGCGTGAACTGAACCGATTATAAAATCAAATGGATACAATTTTGAAATTCTAATATTTTCTTTAAGAATACTGGTACCAAGTCCAATTTCAATACCTAAAAGAAGATTAGAATTTCTATATTTTTCATAAAGCTTAAAAAAATTATCTAAATCAACACGGAATTCATTTTTATTATGATAATTTAAATCAAGATGATCGGTTAAAATAACACCTATATTAAGTTCTTTACTTCTTTTTACAATATCAGATATTTGCATTTCGCTATCAGAAGAAAGTTTTGTATGAATATGAGTATCAAAAATCATAGGGTTGCCCTCCTTAAATAAAAATTGCTTTTTTATATTATAGCATAGTATTATATGTATAGATTATGTAAAAATAAACTATAATATATATGGAGGAATAGTCATGAAAGAACTATTTAAAATCAAAGATTTAAGTTTCTCAGAGGAAAATTTTTTAGATAATATTGAAGAGTATGAAGATATAATAGAGTTAATTAAGGAATTTAGCAGTGAACTAGATTATGAAAAAATACAAACAGCAGATGATAATGAATGTTGTAACAAAAGTAGAGATAATTATATTGTTCAAATACATGGATATATTGATGAAAATGATGAGTTTATAACAAAAGAAGAGGCAGATAAATATAGAAATGTATTAGCTGAAAATAAATTAGATCTTTTTGTTATAAGAGTATTTAAATGCTGTGATTGTGGAAGTTGGTTAATTGATATATTAGAGTAGGGTAGACTAAAATCTATCCTTTTTTTATAAAAACAAAATTATGAATAAAATATTAATTGTATTGATTTTTTATGAAAAAAATGTATATTATATTTATAAAGGGTGTGTGTAAAATGAGAAAAAGTACAGATTCTGATAGAAAAAAAGGGGAAAAGTGGGAATTTGATTTTAAAAATATTAATAAGGATAGATTATTATATATATGGAAAAATCATAAAAAAATAATAGTTTCTATAACATTTATATCCTTTCTTTTTATGGGATATTTAATTGGAACACCTAAAAATAACAGACAAGAAGTAGTCGAAGAATTAGAAGTAGCATTAAAAATTGGAAATATTAATAAATTAGATAAGATTATAAAAGTAAATGGTAATAAAGTAAGTAAAAAAGAATTAGAGCCATTTAGTAAATATTTTTTAGAGAGAAGTAATAATATTCCTGAGTTTATTAAATTAGTATCTGAAGGAAAATCAAAAATGATGGACATAAAGAGAGAAAAAACATTTTTAGGGGAAAATTATTATGTAAATTTAAAAACTTTTGATTTAAAAGTAACTTCAAACTTACAAAATACAGATATAAAATTAGATGGAAAAAAGATAGAAGAAGGAACTGTAATATCAGGAGTAATTCCAGGTGAATATAGTCTTGTAGCACTTGTAGATACAAAATATGGAATAATAAAAGAGACAGGAGAAATATCTGTTTTAGATAACACAAATATAAACTTAGAATTAAAGGGTGATAATATTACAGTTAAATCGGAGCATAAGGATGCAGTAGTATTAATAAATGGAATTTCATCTAATAAAACAGTAAATGAATTTAAAAATGTTGGACCAATCCCAATGGATGGAAGTGTTTTAATTAGTATAGAAAAAGAATTTCCATGGGGGAAAATTAAGGGGTCAGAAGTAGTGGTTAAAAATAGTACTGATATAAAGCTAACATTAGATATGGCAAATGATGAACTATGGATTAAAGTAGGAAAAAGTATAAATGAGTTTTATGAAAGTGTATTTTTAGCGTTAACAAATGGAAATAAAGAAGAAATAAAATCAACGGTTGAAACTAAAAATAAGGTTTATAGTATATTAGAAAAAAATTATATTTTTTTAAAGAATAAATATAGTCTAAAAGAAGTTGTTATAGATAAAGAAAAAAGTCATTTTGAATATAAAGATGGTAATTATATAGGAAGTATAGTATGTGATATAGATTATATAATTAGTAAGGATATATTTGGGATTATAGGAATTCAAACATCAAAAGAAAATAAGAAATTTTTTACGAAAGTTACATTTAAGGATGGGAAATGGATAATAAGCGATATAGAGAATTTTTCTTTATAGCATTGAAAATTTAAGGGGGGCATATGAGTAAAAAGAAAATTTGTGCAATGATATTAATAGCTGTAATGGCAACACCGTTAATAGGGGATGTAGTAGCACATGCTAGTACAAAGTCACAAAATCAAATTAATCAAAATAAAAATAAAATAAATAATTTAGAAGAAGAAAAGAAAGAAATAGAAGAGAAAAAGAAAAGTGAGATGGAAAGACTTTCTGAAATAATGAAAGAAGTTGATATAAAAACTAAAAGTTTAGATAAACACCAAAGAATTGTTGATGAATATACAAATAAAATAAATAAGATAGATAGTGAAATACAATCTTTACAAAATAAAATTATAGAAACACAAAATACAATAGAAACAACAGAAGTTAAAATAAAAGAAAATGAAGAAGAAAAAAAGGTTAGAGAAGAAATACTTGGAGAAAGATTAAGCAGTTATTATAAAATGGATATGAATGCCCAATTCATACATATGGTTTTCTCAAGTCAGTCAGTAGGGGAACTTATTTCAACTATATTTAACATAGATAAAATTATAAAAACAGATCAAGAACTTATTACAGAAATAAAATTATTAGCAGAAGAACTTGATAAAGAAAAGAAAAGTTTAGAAGAAAATAAAGTAAAAATAGAAAATGATAAAAAAGTAGTGGAAAGTAGTAAAATAGAGCAAGAAAAATTAAAAACGGAAGCAGAAGTTGAAAGAAATAAATGGAAAGCTGAAGTAGATGGGCTAGAAGCCATAGAAAATGAAAAGAGAAGTATTATAAATAATATGGAGAATAGAGAAGAAAGAATTGAAAAGGAAATTGGAGACTTAGTTGATTTTAATAAAGAACTTCAAAAGGAGATTGATGGGATATTTGATCAAATTGGTAATCAGGGAGGAGCAGCACCATCTTCAAGTGGATTTATGAGGCCAAGTAGCTATGGTATATCAAGTCAATATGGACCAAGAGTTCATCCTGTAACAGGTGATAAAAATGGATTTCATACAGGAACAGATTTTGCAGCACCTTATGGAGCAACAACTGTTGCAGCAAATAGTGGAACAGTCGTTTTCTCAGGAGTCATGAGTGGATATGGAAATACAGTAGTTATAGATCATGGAGGCGGTGTACAAACGTTATATGCACATGCAAGTCAAAATCTTGTGTCAAGTGGACAAAAAGTTAGTAAAGGACAAGCTGTTGCGAAAGTAGGAAGTACAGGGCAAAGTACAGGGCCACATCTACATTTTGAAGTAAGAGTTAATGGAAGACATACAAATCCAATGAATTATATAAGCTAATATTTATATAACATATAGCTAGATTATACTTGAATTTTAATCTAGTTATATGTTACTTTTATTTAGAGAAAGATTAAGTTAAATAATGAAATATATTTTTAAAAAAATACATATATGGTAAAATAAAGGTTAACATACTGAAGGAGAGAAAAATATGATACATTTAGATAAAAAGACACATTTAAAAGACTCAGAAGAATACGAAGCATATACAGAAAATGAAGCAAAACTAACAGATGAAGAAAAAAAGATGTTAGGAATAAAAGTATGTGCATGTAAATGTAAAAAAGGAAAATAAGAATTTGGGAGGTATGAAGTTTGGCTAAACCAAGTATATTTAGTAAAGATTATGAGAAAAAAATGAAACAAAGAAGATTAAAAGTTGTATTAGTTATAGTTGTGTTATTAGCTGTTTCATTAGGTTTGTTTTATCAGTTTAAGCTAAAAGATATGGATTTTAACCAAATTATAAATAGTCTTCAAGCATGGGTAAATAATGAAACTGTTCCAGCTGAAAAGCAAACAGAAGCTGACAAAAAGACACCTGTGAAAGAAGATAAACCGGTGAATAATATATCAAAACAACAAATTAAAGAATTTAAACTTTTAAATAATGAAAATATTAAAGTGAAAATAACTGATACCAATGGAAATTTAATATTTAATGGTATCGAAGATAAAGGATACTATAGTTCTATATCACCAAATAAAAAAGAAATGGTTATATTAGATAAAAATCAAAATATGTTTTTAATAAATGTAAGTGGAAGCGTTAAAAACATAACTAAAGAAGAGTATGTTTCAAGTAAAGGAAGCAAATTTCCAAAAGAAACTATGATGAAAAAAGAAAAAGATAGTGGAGTGAATTATATTTGGGGTGTAAATCCAGTATTTATAGATGATAGTAATATTGCATATGTTAGTAATCTACCTTATTTTGGGGCATCAGCGAAAAATAAATATATTTGGGTATATAATATAGAAAATAATACTTATAAAGCAATATACAAAAGTGCATCACCAGAAACAGAGATAATAGGAAATTCTAATGGCAAAGGAACTGTAAAAGTCAAAATTGGAAATAATGAATATAATTTAGATAATAAGGGAAACCTTTCTAAAGAGTAAAATTAGGAAGGAAGTAACAATAAAGGTTTGATAATAGTTGTTAAACTATGTTATAATAGCCTAGTTAAATAAAGTGAATAAGAACTATTTTAGGAGGAATAAAAAATGGAAGCTAAAATGGAAAAAATAGAAGCTAACGTTGTAAAATTTGAAGTGAGAGTAGAGGCAGAAAAATTTACTGCTGCTTTAAATAAAGCATTCAATAAAAATAAAAGTAAATTTAATATTCCAGGATTTAGAAAAGGAAAGGTGTCTATGGCAATGATCAAGAAGTTCTATGGACTAGAAGTTCTTTTTGATGATGCTGTAAATACAGTAATAAATGAAACATATCCAAAAATATTAGATGAAAATAACATAAGACCAGTAGACTTCCCATCAATTGATGTAGTAGAAGTTGGAGAAGGAAAAGATTTAGTTTATACAGCAACAGTAACTGTATATCCTGAAATAGAATTAGGAGAATATAAAGGTTTAGATGTTAAAAAACCTGTATATGAAGTTTCAGAAGAAGAAATAGACAATCAAATAAAAGCTATGCAAGAAAAAAATGCAAGAGTTTCTGTTAAAGAAGACGGAACTGTTGAAAATGGTGATATAGCTGTTATAGACTTCAAAGGATTCATTGGAGAAACTGCTTTTGATGGAGGAGAAGGACACGATTATCCATTAGAAATAGGATCAGGATCATTTATAGGAAACTTTGAAGAGCAATTAGTAGGAATGAAAGCTGGAGATAGCAAAGACGTTGTAGTTACTTTCCCAGAAAACTATGGAAAAGAAGATTTAAACGGACAAGAAGCTAAATTCGAAGTAACAGTAAAAGAAATAAAAGTTAAAGAATTACCAGCAATTGATGATGAATTAGCAAAAGAAGTATCAGAATTTGATAGTTTAGAAGCTTTAAAAGCAGATATGAGAGAAAAATTAGTAGCTGCTAATGAAGAAAAAGCTAAAAGAGAATTTGAAGATGCATTAGTAAGTGCTGTAATAGAAAATTCTAAAATAGAAATACCAGAAGTAATGGTTGAAAAAGAAATCGATGCTATGGTAAAAGATTTAGAAAATAGATTACAATATCAAGGATTAAGTCTTGAGCAATACATGGAATTCACAGGGAACGATACTGCTAAAATGAGAGCATACATGAAAGAAAATGCAGAGAAAAAAGTTAAAGGTGAATTAGTAATAGAAGCTATAGCTAAAGCAGAAGACATAAAAGCTACTGAAGAAGATATAAATGCTAAAGCATTAGAATTAGCTAAAATGTATACTTCAGAAGATAAAGCTGAAGAAATGTCAAAAATGTTAGCTGCTACTCAAGGTGCAATGATTGAAAAAGAATTAGTTGTTGTAAAAGTAATTGAATTATTAGAAAACAATTGTAAATAATATGTAGTATTAATGATTGCCAGAAGAAGAATTTTTTCTGGCAATTATTTGAAATAAAATTAATGAAAGATTAGATTAATAAAAGGAAATTTTGTTAATACTAATAAATGTTACATTTTAAGGAGGGGAAAAGTATGAGTTTAGTACCAATGGTTGTAGAACAAACAAATAGAGGTGAAAGAAGTTATGATATCTTTTCAAGATTATTGAAAGATAGAATAATAATGATAAATGGAGAAATAAATGATGTGACTTCAAATTTAGTTGTAGCACAACTTTTATTTTTAGAAAGTGAAGATCCAGATAAGGACATCTATATTTATATAAATAGTCCAGGAGGATCAATTACTTCAGGAATGGCAATATATGATACAATGAATTATATAAAGCCACATGTATGTACTATATGTATAGGCATGGCTGCTTCAATGGGAGCATTCTTATTGACATCAGGACAAAAAGGAAAGAGATTTGCTCTTCCTAATGCAGAGATTATGATTCATCAACCTTTAGGAGGATTCCAAGGGCAGGCAACAGATATAGATATACATGCAAGAAGAATTATAAGAATAAAAGAAAAATTAAACAAAATTTTAAGTGAAAATACAGGGCAACCTTTAGAAAAAATAAATGTTGATGTTGAAAGAGATTATTTCTTAGAAGCTGATGAAGCAATGGAGTATGGATTAATTGATAAAGTAATTCAAAAAAATGAAATATAAGAATAGTCTACTTTAGTGAGGTGAGTTTATGGCGAAATATGAAGATAAAAAGCAACTAAAGTGTTCTTTCTGTGGTAAAAGTCAAGATCAAGTAAAAAGACTTATTGCAGGGCCGGGAGTATATATATGTGATGAATGTATTGAGTTATGTTCAGAGATTATAGAAGAAGAAATTATAGAGAAAAAAGAAGACGTTGTTTTAGATAAATTACCAAAACCGGCAGAAATAAAAAACCATTTAGATGATTATGTAGTAGGTCAAGATAATGCTAAAAAATCTTTATCTGTAGCAGTATATAATCACTATAAAAGAGTAAATGCTAAAGGAAAGGAAGCTGGAGATGTAGAGTTACAAAAAAGTAACGTATTATTACTAGGACCAACAGGTTCAGGTAAAACACTTTTAGCACAAACATTAGCAAAAGTATTAAACGTTCCATTTGCAATGGCAGATGCAACAACATTAACTGAGGCAGGGTATGTTGGTGAAGATGTTGAAAATATTCTTTTAAAGCTTATACAAAATGCAGATTATGATATTGAGAAGGCTGAGAAAGGTATTATATATATAGATGAGATAGATAAGATAACTAGAAAATCTGAAAATCCATCTATAACAAGAGATGTTTCAGGTGAAGGAGTTCAACAAGCGTTATTAAAAATTCTTGAAGGAACAGTAGCTTCAGTACCTCCACAAGGTGGAAGAAAACATCCACATCAGGAGTTATTACAAATAAATACTACAAATATTTTATTTATTTGTGGTGGTGCTTTTGATGGAATTGATAAAATTATAGAGAAAAGAACTGAAAAGAGTGGTATAGGATTTGGAGCTAACATCCAATCTAAACAAGAAAAAGATCTAGGTGTTTTATTAAAAGATATAATGCCAGGAGATTTATTAAAGTTTGGATTAATCCCAGAGTTTGTAGGAAGACTTCCTATAATAGTAACTCTTGAAAACTTAGATGAAGATGCATTAGTTAAAATATTATGTGAACCTAAAAATGCTCTTGTAAAACAATATAAGAAGTTATTTGAATTAGATAATGTTAATCTAATATTCAGTGATGAATCGCTAGAAGAAATTGCAAAAGAAGCAATTAAGAGAAAAACAGGAGCTAGAGGACTTAGAGCTATAATTGAAGAAGTTATGATGGATATAATGTTTACTGTTCCATCTGATGATTCAGTAAAAGAGGTTATAATTAATAAAGAATGTATAACATCTAAAGAAGAGCCAGAGTTAATTAGAGAAGATAGTAGCAAAAAGCTTTTAGAAGAAGCTAAAATAGAAGAATAATAAAAACTCATCTTTGAATTTCAAAGATGAGTTTTTTGTTGATAGATAGTTATTATAGAAAATACTCTATAAATGAAAGCAAATATAATATGTATCTAAAAAGATAGAGTATTTTAGAATAAGGGCTAATTATTGAAAAATGATAGACTTATGTTATACTAAATAGGTATAATATAAAAGTTTGGAGGAAGAGAAAAATGGAGAAAAATATTGTACTTCCTTTAATTCCTCTTAGAGGGTTAACAATTTTTCCTAATATGATTATTCACTTTGAAGTAGGAAGAGAAAAATCTAAGGGTGCTATAGAATTAGCTATGGCAAATGGCGGAGAGATTTTTTTAGTACCACAAAAAAATATTGAAGTTGAAAATCCTAAGAAAAGTGATATAGGCAAAATAGGGACTATAGCAAACATAAAACAGATAGTAAAATTACCAAATGGTATTTCTAGAGTTTTAGTTGAAGGTATGGAAAAAGCTAAAATAGTAAAATTTAAAAATAAAAAAGATTACTTAGAAGCAGAAATAGAGAGAATTGAAGAAGTAGTAAAAGAAGAAGATAAGGACTTGTTAGAAGCAAGTTTAAGAAGTATAAAAAAATCTTTTATAACATATATGAAGATTATAGGCGATAATAATCCAGAGCTTATAAGAGGAATAGAATTAGATGAGGATTTAAATAGACTAGTAGATATGATATCAGGAATAGCAATAGCAAGAGAGTCCGATAGGGTGAAAATGCTTGAGGAATCTGATATAAAGAAAAAAGTAAAGAGATTATTGGTTATATTAGAAGAAGAAATTGAGATACTTAAAATTCAAAAGAAAATAACAACAAATGTAAAAAGTAAAATAGATAAAGATCAAAAAGAATATTTCTTAAGAGAACAAATAAAGGCTATTCAAGAAGAACTTGGAGATGAAGAAGAGACTGATATTGAGAAGATTGAAGAATCACTTGTTGAAAGAGAACTTCCATCAGAAGTAAAAGAAAAAGTATTGCATGAAATTAAAAGATTAAAAGCAGTAGGATCAAATAGCTCTGAAGCAAATGTAATAAGAACATATATTGAATGGGTATTGGATATTCCATGGGAAAAGACTACAGAAGAAGTTGTAGATATAAAAAGAGCTGAAGAAATTATAAATAGAGATCATTTTGGTTTAGAAGACGTAAAAGAAAGAATAATAGAATTTTTAGCAGTTAAAAAAATTAGTGGAGATATGAAAGGACCTATTTTATGTTTAGTAGGACCACCAGGGGTTGGGAAAACATCAATAGTAAAATCTATTGCGGAGTCAATGAATAGAGAATATGCAAGAATTGCTTTAGGTGGAATGAGAGATGAATCAGAAATTAGAGGTCACAGAAGAACTTATGTAGGTGCTATGCCAGGAAGAATAGTAAGTGCACTTAAAACAGCAAAAAGTATGAATCCAGTTATACTTTTAGATGAAATAGATAAAATAAGTTCAAGCTATAAAGGAGAGCCATCAGATGCTCTTTTAGAGGTCTTAGATTCAGAGCAAAATAACACTTTTAGAGATAATTATATAGAAATGCCTATTAATTTATCGAAGACACTATTTATTGCAACAGCAAATAGTTTAGATACTGTTCCAAGACCACTTTTAGATAGAATGGAAATTCTTGAGGTATCAGGATATACTTATGAAGAAAAATTTAATATCGCTAAGAAGTATCTTTTACCTAAGCAGATAAAAGAACATAATTTGAGTAGTAAGAGTATTAAAGTTTCAGATGAAGCATTAAAAGTAGTTATAGATGGATATACAAGAGAATCAGGAGTTAGAGGATTAAATAGAGTTATTGGTTCTTTAGTAAGAAAAGCATTAACTGAAATGATAAAAAATGATAAAAAATCTATAATTATAAATGATAAAAAAGTAATTAATTTATTAGGTAAGAGAATATTTTCATTAGATAAAATGGATATAGAAGATAAGATAGGTGTTGTTACAGGAATGGCATGGACAGCATATGGTGGGGATACATTACCTGTAGAGGTTGTTGTTATGGATGGAACAGGAAAATTAGAGCTTACAGGTAAATTAGGTGAAGTAATGCAAGAATCAGCAAAAGCAGCATTTACGTATGTTCGTGCAAATGCAGAAAAATATGGAATAGAGAAAGACTTTTACAAGAAGAAAGATATTCATATCCATGCACCTGAGGGAGCAGTTCCAAAAGATGGACCATCAGCCGGAGTTACAATGGTAACAGCTATTATATCTGCACTTACTGGAAAAAAAGTAAAGCATAATGTTGCTATGACTGGTGAAGTAACTTTAACAGGGAGGGTACTTCCAATTGGTGGACTTAAAGAAAAAGCTTTAGCTGCATCACGATTTGGAATAGATACTATTATAATTCCTAAGGAAAATGAGAAAGATATAGAAAAGATACCAGAGAGTATTAAAAATACATTAAAAATAATAACTGCAAGTCAAGTTGATACAGTCGTAGAGAATGCAGTAATTGGAGTGAAAAAATAATGAGAATAAAACAGTCTGAGTTTATAATATCAGCAGTAAGAAAACCACAATATCCAATAGATGAAAGAGTAGAAATTGCTTTTGTGGGAAGATCAAATGTAGGAAAAAGTTCAATAATAAATGCACTTACAAATAGAAAAAAATTAGCTAAAGTAAGTCAAACACCAGGAAAAACAAAACTTATAAATTTCTTTTTAATCAATAATGATTTTTATTTAGTTGACTTACCAGGGTATGGATATGCTAAAGTTTCTAAAGTAGAAAAAGAGAGTTGGGGAAAAACTATAGAGGACTATTTAGCAGGAAGGGATGAATTAAAGAGAGTTGTACTTTTAGTTGATTCAAGACATAAACCAACTGGTGATGATATAATGATGCATGATTGGATAAAGCACTATGGATATGATGTAGTTGTAGTAGCTACAAAAAGTGATAAATTATCTAATAATGATTTAAGAAAAAGTGAAAAGTTAATAAGACAAACGTTGGAATTAGGAAAAGAAGATAAATTATACTTTTTCTCATCTTTAAATAAAAAAGGAAAAGATGAGCTTATAGATAAATTATTTTTAGAATTTGCAACAGATTTAGATTAAGAGGATAAGGGAAAAAATTTCCCTTATCTTTTTTTATTTTAGTGTCAAAAATTAGGAAAGGTCATAGTATATAGTATAAACAAAGAAAAAAATAAAAAAATAAGGAGGTATTTGTTTATGGAAATTAATGATATCTTAAATGGATTTAATGGCTCAGATTGTGATGATAAAGGATGTAACACTAATCATCATCATAATAATTGCAATAATAATTGCAACAATAACACTTGGTTAATATTATTACTTTTATTAGCTGGTGGTAATGGATTTAATGGAGGATGTGGAACTTCTGTAAATCACGGATGTGGATGTGGATGCAATAGTTGTTGTTGCTGCTGCGAAAAACCAAAATTCAAAAAAGTAAAACAAACAGTTTACTATCCAGAGTATAATGTAATGCCAAGAGATCCTGGATATAATAATAATATAATTTGGTTGATTTTATTATTAGGATTATGTGGAAATAATGGATTTGGTTGTGGGAATGGAAATAGCTGTAAATGCTAATAATGAATAAAGGAGGAAATTAATATGTCAAAAAAATGTGGATGTAATAATACAGTAGTAATGCCTTGTAATCCATGTGGAAATGGAATGAACTATGGATATGGAGGATATGGAAACAATAATATTATCTGGTTAATTCTTTTATTAGGATTATGTGGAAACAATGGATTCGGTGGCGGATGTGGCTGTGATGATAATTGTGGAGATAATAATATCTGGTTATTATTAATATTATTAATGGGATGTGGTGGAAACGGAGGATTTGGTAACGGATTCTGCTAAGAAATGCATTTAATAATAATTTAAGCAAATTAATCAATTAAATATAATTGATAGTTGTTGGAGGGCTGTATAATAATATAGCCCTCCAAAAAAATATCAACTTATAGACATTAGATACATATAGTATAGAAAAAAGGAAATAGATTAAGGAGAATGATATGGGAAGTAGAAAAAAACATAGAAATAAAGAAACTAATTTTTATAATGAAGGGCAAATGATGAATAATAATCCATTTGGAATGGATTTTAATAATTTAAATTCTTTATTTGGAAATATTGATCAAAATCAACTTATGAGTATGATACAGATGTTAGGACAGAATGGGATTAATATGGATAATATGAATAGTATGTTAAACAATAATCAATATAATAATATGAATGTTCCAAATAATAACTTTAATAATAAGATGAATGATTTTGAGAATAAAGGAAATACAAACATTAGAGAAGAAAGAGGAAATGATAAGTTAGATGCAGATGTATTAATAAATAAATTAATGGGCAATTCTACTGGGGATTTTAAAGCAGAGCGAGAGAGTATATATAAGAAAATAAATGAAAAAGAAAATGTTAAACATAGCAATATAGAAGAAATAGAGGATGATGATCCAAACATAGAAATGCTTTTAGCAATGAGAAAAATAGTGAATAAGGAAAGAGTTAGATTTATTGATAAAATAATTCAATTATATCTTAGTGGAAATTTTGGTGAGTTTTAAAAAAAATGAATATAAAAAAGAGAAAAGGGGATACTATTAATGTAAAAGAGATATATCTTTTATACTATATTATGTATTTAATATAGTTTACCCCCCCATCCCCCTTTTAGGCCGCAATTGCGGCCTTTTTATTTTGAGTTAATTAAAGTAAAGTGATTCAAGCAAAATTAAATTTTACCTGAATCAAGTTTTATTTAGTTTGAATGGGAGAAGAATCTCATTTCTGAAATGCGTAAATCATTATAGTGTTTTTTATTTAGTTTAACTTCAACATCAAATGGTTGAATAGTTGAATCTTTAATATTTTTTTTAGAGAAAGATAATATATATGTTACTTCTACGATATTACCTCTATCATCTAAGGTTGAATCGAAAAAGAAAGCTCCGTTAAAACTATAATTAAATGTATTCTTATTAAGTTTCCAAAGATTAGATAAGTCTGCCGGAGAAATAGAATCAATAAAAATATCAGGGTGAGTATCTATTTCAACATCTAAATTAATGTAGTCAATAAGGGCAATTATACTATCTATTCCAGGAACTTTAATGTCTTTATGTGTAGAATTTAATAAGTTATTATTAACAATCATATTAGATGTTATATTTTCTTTTTTTTTGAAATAGTTTAAGGATATTAACTCAGGAGTTTTTACTAAATTAGAGTTAATTATGCCACAAATATTATTAGAGTGACTTAAAGTAAGTTCGAAATTTTTATTATAAGAAAAAATATAGTTGATAAAAGTATTGTTTTTAATACCTTGGATAAATATTTCAGGTTTGCTATCTCTAGATAAATTTACAAATCTAACTTTGAAAGGTGAACCCTCTGCACTAGAACATAACTTATTATCACTTATTAATGAACTTAATAGAAAGATAGATGAGTTTGAGGTAATCTTAACATCATAAAAATCATTACTTTGAATAATTTCTATGGTTTCTTTTACTCCATCACCTGTTAAGTCAATTAAGTTTTTCTTTAAATTAGTATTAAAGTTCATAAAGACAGGAACAGTTCTAGATACAAAAGAAGTAAAAAAGAAAAGAGTAAAAATTATAAATAATACTAATAATATTAAAGAAACTTTGAAATGTTTATAGTTTAAAGTTTTCATAAATAATCCTCCTTAATAAATAAAATATAGGGTGAAAGTGAAGGGAATAAATTATGAGATATAAAAAATTAAGTTTAATAAATATATTGATAATACTTATTATTTCTTTAAGTAGCTGTAATTATAACTTGAAAAAAGAAAAAGAGTTTAAAATTTATTATAATAAAAATACTGTGAAAGAAATTTCAATAGTAAAAAAATTAGTAGAAAAATATAAGAGGTTAGAAGATAGAGACATAGAGATAATTGGATTAGAAGAGGAGGGTGATATAAAAAAATATATTGGTGAAAACAAAGATCAAAATGTCATTTTATTAGATGGATATTCATTTTTAGAATTTATAAATGAAGATTATTTAAGAGATATTGGATATCTTTATAAAGAAAAAGAAACAAGAAAAAACTTTTCTGTAATGACAAATAGTTACGGGCGAGAGCGTGGTATATATAAAGGGATAAGTATAATGCCATTTTCACTAGAGTTAGTAATTAATAAAAAAATTAGTGATGAAAAAAATTTATCCTTTGAAAAAAATGATATATCTAAGGCTATACTAAAATTAAAAGAAAAAGGAATTAAGATTCATTCATATATAAAAAGTGAATACACAAAAGAGTTATTACTTATATCATTAATAGCTAATGATACAATAATTTATGATATAAAGAGAAATAATACAACAAGTTCATTAAAAAATAAAATATATTCAATAAAAAATGGGCAAGAAATTTTTAAAAAATTAAATTATTTCTTTAAAATAGGAAGTTTTAGAGAAGAAAATTTTATAGATATAGGAGAAGAAGCAATTGAGAAGTTTAACAATGGAGAAATAGGAGCAATATTAACGACTACATTATCAGCAGATAGATTTAATTCAGATATAGATACAATTTTAATTAATAAATTACATATAGCTAATAGAAGTATCAATGCACCAATTGGAATGGATATAATAATAGCTAGTTCTATTGGAAATAAAAATAGAGATGAAATTGATAGATTTTTTAGATTTTTACTTCAGTCAAATGGAATAGAAAGTTTAGAATGTGAGAAAATAGTTACAGGGAATAAAAAGGGAGATAGTGAGTTAATAGGTATACAATCTAAGATGGCAGATGGAATACATAGTGATAGTGAAATAAATAAATTTTTCTTTAATATAATTTCAAATGAAGGAGTAGAAAATATAACAGAGGAAGCAAAAAAGGTTATGAGGGGACAATATGATGGAGAAGAATGGAATAGGATAATAAAAAAAACAACGCCATAAGAAGCGTTGTTTTTACTTACAATCTTTACAGATTCCATAGAAGTAAAGTTGATTTGAAAGAACTTTATAATCTGAAACTTTAGTAGCATCATCATTGATATTTTTAAAAACATCATTAGATAAATCATCTACTCTTCCACATTTTATGCATTGGATATGGGGATGTGTTTCACATTTACCATCATATCTAAAATTTCCTTCACCAACATTAATTTCTTTTACTAATCCAACTTCAACCAAAGTTTTTAAAGCTTTATAAACAGTTGCAAGACTCATAGTTGGATATTCAGGTTGAATAGCTTTGTAGATTACTTCAGCAGAGGGATGTTCGCATGTACTCATTAAATATTTATATACTGCAAGTCTCTGTGGAGTAAGTTTTAATTTTTTTTCTTTAAATATTGCTGATATATTTTCCATAATTTCCGTTCTCCTTATTTAGTATGAATTTATTATATATCGGATATCAAAAAAAATCAACTATTATTCATTAATAAAGATTATTACTTAGAGGAAGATTTGGAAAATAAAAGTTGAAAATCACAAAAGAATATGTTAAAATAAAAACAAGGTTGTTAAAAAAATAACAATTCCATGTTTATTTATTTTTATTTTGTAGAACAGGAGACTGTTCTATTTTTTTTGAAATGTTAAAAAATAATGAAAAAACTAAAATATGGATAAGTTTAGTTGAAAATGGAATTTTAAGGTGCTAAAATTAAGACAATAATGTGATAAATTAGGAGGAACAAATTATGGCTAAATATAAAGTTGGAGATAAATTAATTATTGTGAATGATCCTACAAAGGAAAAGGCTAGATTAAAGAATCTTACAAAATTAGAAGTAGAAGATGATTTTGCTCAAATTTCTTGGGGAATAAAAATTGTTAAGGTTGAATATGATAAACCAAATGTAACATTAACTTATAGAAATATAAATGGAGAATTAAATAAAGTTTTTGCAGAATGCAAAGATATAGAGAACTTTGATCAAGAAAGAGTTTTAGAGAAAGCTTTATTGAAAGCGTTCCAAAATGAAATAATAGATTTATCAGTAGGAAAAAATATTGGTTTTTTTAAATAATTTATAAAAAATGATTACCGTATGTTAAAATTTAATATACGGTATTAATTTTAATTAGGTCATTTTAAAGGGGGATATAATGAATATTTTTTTTGCGAAACAAGCAATTTATGATTCTGATAAAAAAATAGTTGCCTATGAATTATTATATAGAAATTCACATAAAAATGAATTTGATAAGAAAATAGAAGAGAATGAAGCTACATATAAAATAATAAAGGCTATATCTATGCTAGGAGTAGAAGAACTTATAAAAGATAAAAAAGCATTTATTAATTTTACAGAAGAAGCAATATTAAAAAATTATTTTGAAGATTTACCTAAAGATAATATAGTTGTTGAAATATTAGAAAATGTAATTCCAACACAGGAGATATTAAAAAAAATTAGTGAATTGAAAAGTTTAGGGTATATAATTGCATTAGATGATGTAAGTGAGAATATGAATTATAAAAAGTTTTTAGACTATATAGATATTTATAAAATAGATTTTATTTTAACGAATAAAGAAGAACGAGCAGAGATTTTAAAATACATAAGAAAAATAAATGCAAAAGCAAAGTTTTTAGCAGAAAAAATAGAAAGTAATGAAGAATATAAAGAAGCATTAGAAGACGAGTATGAATATTATCAAGGATTTTATTTTAGTAAACCTATAATTGTAGATAGAAAAATAAAGAAAATAGCATTATAAATTTATAGAAAAAACTTTATTTTTTGATAAAAATGTTATATAATGGAATTAAAATAATTGTTTTCGTTTACAAGGTGGGGGAGAATTATGAGTAAATGTCCGTTTTGGTCATCTAATATGGTGGAAAGAGAATGTTTTTGCGAATGTATTATGAGTAAAGAGCGTAATAATGGAGAAGAATGTGTTTTTTTAGAATATTTAGATGATATTAGTTTAAAAAGATTTTTAGATATAAAAATAAGAGCAGAAGTGGCAGTAGATTTAGAATAATGGGGCTATCTATATATAGAAAATTAAGAAAGTGGAGTAAAAGATACTTCACTTTTTTTCTGTTAGTATGTAAAATTGAAAGATGGATATAATTCAAAGAATAGGAAGGTGATAATTTGAATTTAGATAGAAATCAAAATGCAGCAGTTTATGGGAAAGAAAAAAATATACTAGTTGTAGCAGCGCCAGGTTCAGGAAAAACAACAGTAATAATTAATAGAATAAATTTTTTAGTAAATGAATTAAAAGTTGAAAATAAAAATATAATAGTAATTACATTTACAAAAGCTGCTGCACTTAATATGAAAGAAAGATATAAAGATAAATTTAATAGAGTGAATTCACCATTTTTTGGAACATTTCATGGATTGTTTTATAAAATTCTTTCTAGAGAAGGAATTAAGATTGATATAATAAGTGATTTTAAAGAAAATAAAATAGTACAAGAAGTTTTAAAAAAGTATGTAGATGAAGTAAATGATGATAAAGTTAAGGAAGTTAGGAATAATATATCTTTATTTAAGACAAGTAGAATTAGATTATCAGACTTTAATCCAACAATAACTAGAAAAATATTTGAAGAAGCATATAAAGCTTATGAGGAGTTTAAAGATGAAAATAGATTATTAGATTTTGATGATTTAGCAATAAAGGCATTAGAATTACTAGAAAATAATGAAAGATTAAGAGAAGGATATAGACATTTATTTAAATATATTCTTGTTGATGAATTTCAAGACTGTGATAATTTGCAAGTGGAATTCTTAGGTTTGATGAATGAAGGAAAAGAGAATAATCTTTTTTGCGTTGGAGATGAGGATCAGTGTATTTATTCATTTAGAGGTTCTAAGCCAGAATATATGGTTATATTTGATAAAATATTCAATGGTGGTACAAAATATTTTTTAGAAACTAATTATAGAAGTTCTAAGAATATAGTAGAAGGATCTAAAAAGGTTATTGGTGAAAATAAAAGTAGAAACGAAAAAAAAATAGAAGGCTTTAAAGAAGAAAATGGACAAATAGAATGCTTAATGCCTTTAGATGAAAAAGAACAGAGTGAGATGGTTATAAAAAAAATAAAGGAAAATGTATGGAATAAAGATTATAGATTTGATGAGAATATAATCCTTTATAGAACTAATGCTGAAAGTATGAGTTTTATAGATGCATTAACTAGAAGTAGAATTCCATTTAATATATTAGATAAGGAATATAATTTTTATGATCATTTTATATGTAAAGATATAATTGCATATTTAAAATTAGCATTAAATCAAAGTAGTAAAGCAGATTTTTTAAGAATAATAAATAAGCCTTTTAGATATGTAAGTAAGGCAAATATTGAGTATATAAAGGGGTATACAGGAAATTTAAATCCTTTTGATGCATTAATTAATAAAGATGATATTCATACATTTCAAAAAGGAAAATTAGGTGATTTGAAAAAAGATATAAATTATTTATCTAAAATTTCCCTAGGAAGTGCAATTCAGTTTATTATAAGTGATTTAAACTATATAGATTATTTAAGTGAATATAGTGAGAAATTTAGTCAAAACATATCTGATTTAGAAGAGATTTTAGAAGAATTTAAAATTTTAGCAAGTGATTTTAATAATATCTTAGATTTTTTTAATCATATAGATGAAGTTAAAGAAGAAATTAAAAGTTCAAAAGAAAATGATAATGAAGATAGAGTTATGTTAAGTACAATACATAGAGTAAAAGGAATGGAATTTAAAAATGTATTTTTAGTAAATTGTATTGAAGAAATTATGCCACATGCATCAGCAAAAGAAGAGGGAGTAGAAGAAGAGAGAAGAATATTTTATGTAGGAATGACAAGAGCTATTGATAACTTATATCTTTTTGCACCACGAATGAAAGGTGGAAAAGCTAGAGAAGAGTCTAGGTTCTTAAAGGAAACAGGATTTAAACTGAAAGAGTTAGAAAATAAGGGATATGTTGTAGGGGCGAGAGTTATTCATAAAGGTAGAGGAGAAAAAGGGATTATAAGAAAACTTGATGGAGATAGAATAACAATACTTTTAATGGATAGTGGAGAAAAGACTTTTAAATTAAGTATTTTATTAGAAAAAAATCTTTTATGCTTAGAGTAATTAAATGGGAAAAGTAGGAATAAGTTTTTGTTTTGAACCATAAAGCTAAGTTGAAGGGTTTTAAGATATAATATATAATTTAAAATAGGACTTATATTCAAATGAATATAAGTCCTCGTTTTAATAGAAGGAGATAGAAAAATGATGATAGATTTTTTTAAAGAAGCAAATGAGTTTAAAAGTGAATTAGTAGAAATAAGAAGAGATTTTCATATGCATCCAGAACTTGGATTTGAAGTTTATAGAACTATAGGAAAAATAAAAGAGTTTTTAGATGGAGAAAAAATAGAATATAAAGAAGTAGGGAAAAGTGGACTTTGCGGAATTATAAAAGGTGAACTTCCTGATAATGGAAAAGTTATAGGTGTTAGAGCTGATATGGACGCACTTCCAATACAAGATAGAAAAGTATGTGAATATTCATCTAAAGAGAAAGGGAAAATGCATGCTTGTGGACATGATGCACATGCAACAATTCTTTTAGGGGTAGCAAGAGTTTTAAATAAGAATAAAGATAAATTTGGTGGAACAGTTAAACTTATATTTGAACCTGCTGAAGAGACAACAGGTGGGGCACCACATATGATAAAAGATGGAGTTTTAGAAAATCCAAGAGTTGATAAAGTGATAGGACTTCATGTTGAAGAAAAATTAGAAGTTGGAAAAATAATGATAAAAAATGGAATGGTAAATGCAGCATCAAACCCATATAAAATAACTGTAAAAGGACATGGTGGACATGGAGCTAGACCAAATACAACAGTAGATCCAATAGTTATAGGAGCAAATATAGTAGGAACACTTCAAACTATTGTAAGTAGAGAAGTTTCACCACTTAATCCATGTGTTATAACAGTAGGAAGTTTCCATGCAGGAACAGCACAAAATATTATTCCAGAAGAAGCACAGATTGAAGGAATAATAAGAACAACAACTCCAGAGGATAGAGAATATGTAACAAAAAGAGTTGTGGAAGTAGCTAAAGGAATAGCTATGATAGGAAGAGGAGATGCAGAAGTTTTAATTGAGGAAAGTTATCCTTGTTTAATAAATGAAGATTCATGTGTAGAATTAATAAGAGCATCTGCAAGTGAAGTTTTAGGAAAAGAAAATGTATTAGAACAACCAAACCCAAGCATGGGAGTAGAAAGTTTTGCATACTTTGCAATGGAAAGAGATTCAGCATTTTATTTTCTAGGAACAGGTAGTGAAAGGAGAGATAGTTTTAGACCAGCTCACAGTGCAATGTTTGATATAGATGAAGAAGCACTTCCAATAGGAGTTAGTGTTCAAAGTGCTGCAGCATTTAATTATTTGACAAGAGAGTAAATCTTTATTAATCTAATAAGATAAGCGAAGTTTACGAAAGAAGTAAAAATAGGAGTTGATTTAAAACGTGAGAATTGAAATTGGTGCTAATGAAGCAGGTCAAAGGTTAGACAAATTCTTAAGAAAATTATTAAAAGATGTACCATTAAGTGCAATATTTAAAGCACTTAGAAAAGGTGATATTAGAGTAAATGGTAAGAAACAAAAGGAAAAATATTCACTAGAAATTGGAGATGTAGTAGAAGTAAGATATATTCAAAGTAAAAAAGCAACTGAAGTAAATGATAATTTCATTAAAGTAGATGCAAAAAGAATGAAAATATCATATGAAGATGAAAATATGTTAGTTGTTGAAAAATGGCCAGGAGTATTAGTTCATCCGGATAGCAATAAGAAAATACCAACACTTACTGATTACGTACTTTCTTATTTAAATGAAAAGGGAGCATACTTACCAGAAAAAGAAATAACATTTACACCAGCACCATGTAATAGATTAGATAGAAATACATCGGGAATGGTTGTATTTGGGAAAAGTTTTGAAGGATTAAAAGAGCTAAATGAGATAATAAGAGAAGGAAAAGTTAAAAAATACTATAATACAATAGTAAAAGGAAAAATAAAAGATGGTCTTTATAAAGGATACATATTAAAAAATGAAGATGCTAATATATCAAAAATATTTGATAAAAAAGTACCAGACTCAAAAGAAATATCAATGGAAGTTAAGACTATCCAAACAAACGGAGCTTTTTCTTTCTTAGAAATAGATTTAATAACAGGAAGAAGTCACCAAATTAGAGCACATCTTGCACATTTAGGATGTCCTATAATTGGAGATGAAAAATATGGAGATAGAAAAATGAACTCTTTCTTTAGAAGTAAATTTGGATTAGAGTTCCAGTTCTTATATGCATATAAATTAAATTTTAAAAAGATTGATGGGAAAATGGAATATTTAACTGATAAAATAATAGTAGAAACATTACCACCTATCTTTAAAAAGATTAAAAAGGATGTATTTAAATTTAGACTTTAATTAGGAGTATAGAAATGAAGGAACAATCATCTGTTACCAAAGGATTTATGATACTATCTATTGCAGGGATAGTATCTAAAATATTATCAGCTTTTTATGTACCTTTACTAACAGCTGTTATTGGAGTTGCAGGACTTGGAATATATCAAAAAGGGTATGATGTATTTATGTTTGTTTATGCAGTTACAACTATGGGATGTCAACCAGCAGTTGCAAAGGTAGTTTCAGAGCTTAGAGCTATGGGATATGAGAAAGATAGTGAAAAGGTACTTAAAATATCAAGAAAGACCTTTGGACTATTTGGAGCAATTGGAGCGGTTTTAGTTTTTGTATTAGCATACCCATTTGCTAAAGTTACGAATAATGGTGCAGCAGTATTTGCAATTATGTTTTTAGCACCAAGTGTGCTTTTAACATCGGTTTTAGCAGCGTATAGAGGATACTTCCAAGGAAGAGAACTTATGCATGGAATTGCAATATCACAAGTTGTAGAGCAAATTTTAAATGTTGTAATTAGTCTTTTATTTGCATATCTTTTTATGCATTTTTCAAGTGATGGATTAAAGCTAGCTCTTGGAGCAGCAGGAGGAACTATAGGAACATCTATAGGTGCGTTAGTTGCAGTAGTCTATCTTATGCATTTATACGGTAAGAAGAGACAAAAGCATATGAATCACCTTGTAGAAGAAAAAAGAGTTCCAAGTCATACAATAAAAAGAAAAGTATTTCAATATGCTCTTCCAATAACATTGATCGCAGGAATCCAAAACTTTGGTGGAATGATAGATATGATTAATGTTAATAATAGGTTAGTTGATGGTGCTCATTATACTATAATGCAAGCAAATACTTTATATGGAGTTTTTGGACAATATAGAACTTTGCTTGGAATTCCATTAATAGTAATAACAGCATTAACAACTATTATATTACCAAGTGTAGCTAAAAATTATGCAGTAAAAAATAGAAAAGGAATAATAAAGCAGATAAACTTTGGGTTTAGATTGACTTTTATGATAACTATTCCAGCAGCTGTAGGAATGAGTATATTAAGCAAAGAAATATATATGATTTTATTTAGACATAACTCGGGTGGATCATATCTTATGGCAGCAGGTTCATTTATACTTATATTTATGGCACTTGCACAAGTACAATCATCAATACTTCAAGGAATGAGTAAATTTAGGCCACTAATAATTGCGTTTTCTATTGGAGTAGTTTGTAAAGTGCTTGGAAACTATATTTTTGTTGGAATAAGAGAAGTTAATATAATGGGAGTTCTAATAGGAAACTTTTTCTATTTTGCAGTACCAGCATTTATATGCTATAAAATTTTAAGACGTACTGTAAAATATAGAATTCCTATATTAAAACCATGTATAAAACCAATAATTGCATCCTTAGGAATGGGAGTAGCATTATTTGTTGCAAAAATCCCATTAGAAAAGATAGTAAGTGGAATGCATGGTGATATATTATCTTGGGTAGTAAACTTAATATATACAATAATATTAGTCTTAATAGGTGGTATTGTATATGGTGGAATAATGATTCTTATAGGTGGAATAAGAAAAGTAGATATAGAGTCAATGTCACCAAAATTATATAGATTAGTTCCAAATAAGATAAAAAGTAGAATAAGATAGATAAAAGGAAGTGTAATTTTACACTTCCTTTTAGTTTACTCAGAACCAAATTTGGAGAGAAGAATAAATACTACAAAAATCAATAAGATTAAAAACAATGTTTTTAAAGTTGTTAAAGGTAGTAAGAAATATCTTATAAAAAGATTGAATATTAAGTAAATTAAAATAGCAAATAAAGTAAATATAATTATATCAACTGGTGAAATAGATACTTTAAGAGTCTTATTTATCTCAAACATATTTAATCCTAAGCAAAGAATAGAACTTATAAATAAAGTAATACTAAATCCATAAATATTAATTTCAGGAATTGAAGTAAAGAAAAATAATGATATAAGTTCCATGGAAGCAACAATAAGTGAGTTTCTAACAATAGCAGTTTGTTTTCCAAGTCCATTTAATATTCCAAACATAGTTGTAGAACAAAAGAATAATGGAGCAGAAAGTGATGCCATTTTTATATAACTGCCTAAATCATTTCTACCATAAAAAATTTCCCCAAGATTATTTGGAACTAGATTACATATAATTGTGGTAGCTAGTCCAAGTATAAAAGTTAGCTTTAATACCTTTTTTATTCTTTGAATAGCATCATAATTTCTTCCTTGACTTAAAGTTTGGGAAAGGTCAGGTATAAGTAAAGAGTTCAACGTTCCTACAACAATTAAAGGAATACCTATAAGTGTCATTGCCATTCCTGTATAGCGTCCTATCATAGAAAGAGCTTCGCTATAATTAAATCCAGCGGCTAAAAGTCTTTGAGGAACTATCCAAGTGGAAATAGTAGAAAAAATTCCATTTAAAAAGCCATTGATGCATAAAGGAAAAGTAATTATAAGTACATTAAATAAAAGTTGAAGTCTTCCGTCAGTTTGTACATTTTTTCTATAAGGAATATTACGAGTACATTTTTTATAGTAGAAAAATAAAAATATTAGACTTTGTAACTCTCCAATAGCTAAAGATACATATGCTAAAGTAACCAATAGTGTTAAGTTATCTGTTTTAAAAGTATATAAAAGCAAAAATATTGTAATTAATCTCATTGCCTTTTCAAAAATATCTATTAAAGCAGGAATTTTTATTCTAGAAGTACCTAGGAAATATCCTTTTAAAATATTAGAAAGTGATATAAATATCATAGCAGGACAAGCAACGCGAATAGCGTTAATAGTTCTAACATCATGTATTCCAAATTTAGCTATTATAGGAGCAAAAAAGAAAACAAAAAGTCCAATAGAAACTGCCCAAATAATATTAAATATAGAAACGGTTTTTACAGTTTTACTTAAATTCTCATGCTCATTTGAATTATTATAAATAGCAGATACTTTAGATATAGCAGCAACTATTCCAGAAGTCATAAGACAAATGAATAGATGATAAACAGGCATTACAAGATTATAAAGTCCCATTCCTTCTGCTCCTAAAACTTTAGATAGGTATATAGAAAAAATAAATCCTAAAATACCAGTTGCTATATTTGAAGTTGTGAGCAAGAGAGAATTTCTAAAAAAATTATCTTTTTTCAAATAAATCACTCCTTTTAAACTACTGTAAATAATATTCAAAAAGAATAAGAATTATACTGTTAAATAAAAAGTTTAGTTAATTAATTAGAATTAAGTAAATTTAGGAATATTTATTATAGCTTTATAAATATAAATTAAAGAGAAAGTTTAAGGAGAGAAGAGATGAAGAAATTTTTAAAGTATTCTATAGCAAGCGTTCTTATAGTAGTACTCGCTTTAGGAATTTATATTTATACAAGTGGCTATGGTATTCAAGTTAAAGAAAAAGATGTGAAAAGTGATATATTTTTAAAAGGGTTTGAAAATGCTATTCAAATAGAAGGGGATGAGGAAGGAAATTATTTTGTATGTTATACAAATGAAATAGTGAAAATAAATAGTGATAATCAAACAGAGAAAATATATACAAATACTAATTTAGAAATAGAAGATGCTATTTATCATGAGGGAAATATTTTGATTATTTCAAAAGGAGATTTATTTAAAATAAATGTGAAAAGTGGTAATTTAGAAAATGTACTTAAAAAGATTCCTTATGGTGGAGATAGAATAAAAAGAAAGATAATAATAAAGGATGATAAAATATTGCTTTCAATAGGAGCATTTACTAATACAGGAATAGCAGAAAAGGGAGATTCGTTTACAAAGGAGTTATGGGATAAAACTCCTGTAGAAATAGAGTTGACAGGAGAAAATTATGGCGAGGGAAAGACAGGAGCATTTAAAAAATATGGAGAATCTAGTAAAGAAGGGGAAAAGCTTAAAGAAGAGATGTTAGGAAATGGAGCTATATATGAAGTAAAGCTAGATGGAAAAGAGCCAGTTATATATGCAAGTGGAATAAAGAATATATTAAGTTGGGATATAAATAGTAAAGGCGAGATAGTTGGAGCTATTGAAGGGTTAGAAGCTGATGGAGAAAGAGGTGCATTAAGAGATACAGATCATATATATATGATTAATGAAGGAACTTGGTATGGATGGCCAGACTATAGTGGAGGAGATAAAATTAGTTCTCCTAAATTCTCAAAAGAAGGAGAAGGTATAAAAGAGGTTATAAAAAATCCGTTAGAAGAAGTTGTTAAAGGACCTTATTATGAGCATAATAATTTAAAAAGTATAAAAGCACTTGCAGTAGATAGAAAAGGTGTATTATTAGAAGAAGATACAATAATATTTTTCGATGATGTAGAAAAAAAGATATATTCATTAGATGATAAAAAGATAGTTAAAGAGTTTTTAAAGCTAGATTCTAAGAGTAGTATAAGTGATATATTAATGTTAGATACAGAATGTCTTTTACTTGATGGAGAATCAGGATATATTTATAAATTACAAAAAGAAGGCAATAACTTTATTTTGAATATGCCTAAAAGTATAATGGTAATAGTAATAGGAATAGCATTAATAGTACTATTTATATTGGTAAAAAAAATCATGAAAAATAAAAAGTAATGAAATAAGAGCAGTTTAATTTAAAATTAAGCTGTTCTTATTCTTAATTATTACAAAAAATGGTAATATAATATAGGGAGGTGAAGAGTATGAAAAAAACAATTTTATTAAATTTAAGTAATTTGAAAATAAAAGGGGATGTATTAGATTTTTCAATTGATGAATTTTCATTATTAGATTTTAAAAAAGAAGAAATAAATACTAGAAATGAGATAGCATTAACAGTAGAAGATAATTATGATACAGGAATTTTGTTTTTTAATTTAAATAAAATGATTGGAAGAGGTAAAAAAGAAGAGGTAATTGAGAGAATAACGAATTATATAAAAAAAGATGGAGAAATATATATATGGGACTTAAATAAAAATTTTGGAGAAATAGTAGATGTAGAATTAAAAGTATTATGTCCAAATGATAAGTTCAAGAATGTAAGAATTAAAACTAATAATATATTTTCTTGCTTAAATATAGAAGAAATAGAAAAAATTCTTGAAAAAAACTGTATAATAGAGGAAACTAAAGTTTGGGAAGATATATTTTATATCAAAGCTAAAAAAATTAACTAAAGAGAGGAATTTTTAAATGAAAATATTATTTACAGCAATTAACTCAAAATTTGTACACAGTAACTTGGCAGTTAGATATTTAAAGGCCTTTACAGAGGATATGGATTATGAGGGAAAGATAAGAGAGTTCTCAATAAATGATAGAGAAGAAAAAATATTAGAGGAAATAATAAAAGAAAGACCAAATGTAGTAGCATTTTCAACATATATTTGGAATGTGGAAATGGTTTCTAGAATTTCGGATTTAATAAAAACAGTAGATTCTAATATTGAAGTATTATTTGGAGGACCTGAAGTGTCGTATGATAGTATTCTTTTCTTGAAGGAGCATGTAGGGGATTATGTAATAGTTGGAGAAGGGGAGAAAACCTTAAGAGAGTTTATAGAATATAAATTAGGTGAAACTAATATAAAAGAAATAAGAGGATTAGTATATAAAGAGGGGAATGAAGTTAAATTTAATGGGAATAGACCGTTAATGTCTCTTGAAGAAGTAGTATTTCCATATAAAGTAGATGAAAATTTAGATAATAAAATAGTATATTATGAGGCATCAAGAGGGTGTCCATTTAATTGTAAGTATTGTCTTTCATCAACAGTTCATGGAGTAAGATTTCAAAATATAGATAGAGTATTAGAAGAACTTCAATATTTTATAAAGAAAAAAGTAAGGTTAGTTAAATTTGTAGATAGAACATTTAACTGTAATCATAAATTTGCTATGGATATATGGAAATTTTTAATAGAGGCAGATACGGAAACGCAATTCCACTTTGAAATTTCAGCAGATATATTAAAGAAAGAAGAGATAGAACTTTTAAGAAATGCACCAGATAATAGATTCCAATTTGAAGTAGGGGTACAAACAACAAATGATGAAGTTCTTCATAACATAAATAGATTTGTTAATTTTAGTGATATAAAAGAGAAGGTTGTAGAGTTATTATCATTAAGAAATATAAAACAACATTTAGATTTAATAGCAGGACTTCCAGGGGAAGATTTTCAGTCTTTTAAGAAGTCTTTTAATGATGTGCATTCAATAAAACCAGAAGAAATACAATTAGGATTCTTAAAACTTTTAAAAGGATCATCAATGAGAGAGGAAAGTAAAAAATGGGGAATGAAATTTTCAAAATATCCACCATATGAAATTTTAAGTACAAATGATATAGATTATTTTAGTCTTTTAGAACTTAAGAAAGTAGAACATATGGTTGATAAATATTATAACAGTGGGAAGTTTAAATATATTTTAGAATATTTTTATCCAAAATACGATAATCCATTTGAATTCTTTTATGCGTTAGGTAGATTTTATGATAGTAAAGGATACTTCGATAGAAGTATTGGGAACAATGAGTATTATAAATTATTTTTAGAATTTGAAAAAGAAGTTTTAAATGATGAATCAAAATTAAATGAAATAATAAGATATGAATACCTTCTTCATAATAAAAAGCGTGGAATGCCAGAATTTTTAAGAAGCAACATAAGTAAAGAAGAGGAAAGAGATTTAAAAGAAAAATTAAGAGATGAATATTCATTTAGAGAATATACAATAGAGAAGTTTACAATTGATGTAGAAAAATATCTAAAATGTGGTGAAGTAATTAATAAAGATATATATATGTTAATAGATAATAACAATAATTTTATATTTTTATAATTTGGTTGTAATATTATATTAAAAATTGGCTAAAAAATCCTATTTTAATAAAAAAATTTAAAAATTAATAATTTTCTTGAAATTATTCGTAAAAAGTGTATAATATAATTAAAAAGTAATTAATACTATATAAAGCATTAATTTATATATATATTTTACTTACTTGTAAAAGGTGGTGATATTTTGGCATTAGAGGCAATTAGAGAAGTTAAAAAGGTTGAAAACACAGCAGAAGAAATAGTAAGAGAAGCAAATATTAAAGCTAAAGAAATAATTGGAAACGCTGAAAAAGAAGCTTTAGAAAAATATAATAGAATATTAGAAGAAGCTAAAAATGAAAGCGAAAGAATTATAAATGAAGCGATTTCAAAAGGGAATAAAGAGGCAGAGCCTATTTTAGCTAAGGGGGAAGCCCAAGCTAAGGAAATTTTAAATGTATCTAATAACAAAAAAGAGGATGCAGTAAAATTAGTGATTGAGAGGATAGTGAAGACAAATGGCAATAGTTAAGATGAATAAATTCACCTTACTAACCTTTGAGTCTAAAAAAGATGCTCTATTAGAAAAATTACAAGATTTTTCGGAAGTAGAATTTATTGATTTACAAAATGAAAACTACTTAGAGGAAAATGAAGAGTTAAAACAGCTTTCTAAGGATACTGTTGACGAAGAGTTTAGTAATTGTGAAGAAAAATTATCCAAAGTAAAGTTTGCTCTTGACTTCTTAGGAGGATATGTACCTCAAAAATCAGGTTTTAAGAAAATGAAGGAAGGAAAAAAGTCCTTAAGCCAAGATGAATTAAAAAATAAAGTCTTAAATAGTAATTGGAATGAACTTTATGAAAAGGCTAGGGAAAAAGAAGCTCTTTTATTAGAATTAGATAATGAAGTAACAAAATTAGAAACTGAAAATAGCTTGTTAAAGCCATGGGAAAACTTCGATGCTCCTTTTGGAGAGTTAAAGAAGATAAAAACAAAAAGCTTTATAGGAAGTGTTTCTAAGAATTATGAAGAAGCTTTAGTAAGTGAATTATCAAATTCTTATCTTGAAATAGTAAGTAAAAACAATCAAGATGTTTTCTTTTTAGCATTAGTTAATAAAGAAGATGAAGAAAAGGTTGAAGAAGTTTTAAGAGGGTTTGGATTTAGTGGATTTAAAAATGATAGGGATGAAGTACCTATGAATATTATCCATACAAACTTAGATAGAATAGAAAAAATAAAGTCAGAAAAGTTTTTTATAAAGGAAGAACTTTCAGCACTTGAAGAGGGAGTTCAAACATTAGAACTTGCCTATGAATATTACCACAATATTCACACAAGAAAATTAGCTAAGAATAACTTTTTAAAAACAAATAATACAGTAGTTATTCAAGGTTGGACGCCAATAGAAAAAAATGAGAATCTTTCTAAAATAGCAAAAGAAATTTTAGGAGAAGATCATTATTTAACATATGAAGATGTAAAAGAAGAAGAAATACCAAATGTACCAATAAAACTTAAAAATAATTCTTTAAATAAATCATTTGAGAACATTACAGAAATGTATAGTTTACCAAGATATAATGATATTGATCCAACACCACTTTTAGCACCATTCTTCTTATTATTCTTTGGAATGATGGTTGCAGATATTGGATATGGATTATTAGTACTTATAGGTTCAATAATAGCTCTTAAAGTATTTAAGCTAGATGAAAAACAAAAGCAATTTGCAAAATTCTTTTTCTGGTTAAGCTTTCCAACAATAGCATTTGGAGCAGTATATGGAGCATTCTTTGGTGATTTAATACCACTTCCAGCACTTATAAATACAAAAACTGATGTTACAACAATATTAGTTATGTCAATAGTGTTTGGGGTAATTCAAATATTCTTTGGATTAGGAATAAAAGCATATGTTTTAGTTCGAGCAGGAAAGCCATTAGACGCATTCTTTGATGTTGGTTCATGGGTAATTACTCTTGTATCAATTGCAGTTTTCGGATTTGGAAAAATGACAGGACATGAAACAGTAGGAACAATAGGGATGTGGTGCATGATAGCAGGAATGATATTAATCGTTCTTACACAAGGAAGACACATGAAATCAAAAGGTGGAAAACTAGGAGAAGGTTTATACCAACTATATGGAATAACAGGGTATATAGGAGACTTAGTTTCTTACACAAGACTTATGGCATTAGGGTTAGCAGGGGGATCAATTGCAGGTGCATTAAACCTTATAATAGGAATGTTCCCAGGTGTTGCGCTAATTATATTTGGGCCAATAGTATTTATTTTAGGACATGTATTCAACTTAGGATTATCTTTACTAGGAGCTTATGTTCATACATGCAGACTTGAATATGTAGAGTATTTCTCAAAGTTTTATGATGGAGGGGGAAGAGCTTTTAAACCATTTAAAACTTTAGACAAGTTTATAAACATTAAAAAAGAAATTTAGTTTTTTATTAATTAGGAGGAATTTAAAAATGGAAAATACATTTACAACATGGATTAGTTTTTTTGCAACAAATGGGGGAATTATATTTGCTGCATTAGGAGTTGCATTAGCAGTAGGATTATCAGGAATAGGTTCAGCTAAAGGGGTTGGACTAGTAGGGGAAGCCGCTTCAGGGCTTATGACAGAAGAACCAGAAAAGTTTGGTAAGGCATTAGTTCTTCAATTATTACCAGGTACTCAAGGATTATATGGATTTGTTATTGGATTATTAGTTTACTTAAAAATCGGAGCTGGAATGAGCTTTGAAACTGGATTATTCTTATTCTTTGCTTGTTTACCAATTGCAATAGCTGGTTTATTCTCAGGAATAGCTCAAGGTAAAGTTGCAGCTGCTGGTATTCAAATATTAGCTAAAAAGCCAGAGCAAACTACAAAAGGAATCATATTTGCAGCAATGGTTGAGACTTATGCATTATTAGGATTCGTTGTATCAATCTTATTAGTATTCAGCGTTAAATAGTTAGGGATGTGAAGATATGTCAAATGTTAATAATCTAACTTCTAAAATCCTTAAGGATGCAGAAGACAGAAAAGAGAGTATATTAGCTGACGCAGAAGATAAAAAAGTTAAAATAGTAACTAAGAAAACTGAAGAAGCAAATAAACTTAAGACTTCAATGATAGAAAAAACAAATTTAGAAGCTGTAACTAGAAAAGAAAGAATTTTGTCTAGTGCAGAGCTAAAGGTTAGAAATGAAAAGTTGCTTTCAAAAGGTAAGGTTATTGACGAAGTATTTAATATGAGTATCGATATCTTATGTAAAATGGAAAGTAGTGAATTTAGGAATTTTGTTAAATCTTCTATAAAGAATTTAAATATAGAAGGAGACGAAAAATTAATTTTAAATGAAAATGGAGCAAAAGCAATTGATAGTGCTTTTGTAAGTGAAATAAATAAAGAATTCAATTTAAAACTTACATTAAGTGATGTAAGAGGATCATTTAAAGGTGGATTTATATTAGAGAAAAATGGAATAGAAATAAACTATACATTTGAATCTTTGGTTCAATCTTTAAGAGATGAAATGGAATTTGAAGTAGCAAATATATTATTTAATTAAGGAGGAAGAATATGGATTCAATGAAATTTACTCAAGTAATACCAAGGCTTAGAGTATTAGAAACAAGACTCCTTGATAAATCGAAAATTGATAGAATGATAGATGGTGTTTCAGGAAATGAAGCATTGAAGGTTCTTCAAGAAACAGAATATGCAGGCGTGATGACTGGCATTAAAAGAGCAGAAGATTATGAAGAGATTTTAAGTGAAGAACTTAAGAGAGTGTATGCACTAATGTATAGTGCATCACCTTCAAAATCTTTAATAGATATAATGAGCTTAAAGTATGATTACCATAACATAAAAGTTCTTTTAAAAGGAATGATTTTAAGAAAAGACTTTAGTAATATGTTAATTCCAGTTGGAAAAATGGAACTTTCAAAGCTTAAGTATATGGTTGAAAATAATAGCTTAAGAGACTTACCTATAAGAATGAAGGAAGCTATAATAGCTGCAAATGAAGACTTTGAAATAAACAAAGATCCTCAAAGAATAGATATTATAGTAGATAGATACATGTTTATGGAACTTCATGATATAGCGAAAGAATTAAATGATAAATTTATAGATAAGTATTTAAAAGTACTTGTAGATTCTACAAATTTAAAAACTTTATTAAGAGTTAAAAAGCAAGGTAAAGGAAAAGAATTCTTAGAAGAAGTTATTATAAAAGGCGGTTCAATAGATAAAGATTTATTAAAAGGACTTCTTACAGATACAGTTGAAAATATAGCAACAAAATTATCTCATACAAATTATGCAGAGATGATAAGAGAGGGAATTGAAGAGTTTACAAAAACAAATTCAGCAAGTCTTTTAGAAAAGTTAGTTGATAACTATATAATGAAATTAATGAAAGAAGCTAAATTTATTCCTTTTGGACCAGAACCAGTAATTGCTTATATCTATGCAAAAGAAACAGAAATTAAAGTTGTTAGAATAATCATGGTTGGGAAATTAAATAATATTGCATCAGAAGTAATAAGAGAAAGGCTGCGTGATATTTATGTCTAAGAAAATCGGTGTTGTTGGAGACAAAGATTCAGTTTTAGCATTTAAAGCACTAGGGATAGATGTATTCCCAGTAGTAGAAGATGATGAAGCAAGAAAAACAATAGATAAACTTGCAATGAGTGATTACGCAGTAATATTTGTAACAGAACAAGTTGCTCAAAATATTGAGGAAACAATCGAAAGATATAATAGAGCAACGCTTCCAGCTGTAATATTAATTCCAAGTAATCAAGGATCATTAAATATAGGAATGCAAAGAATTAGCGACAATGTTGAAAAAGCAGTTGGAGTTAATATCTTATAGGAAGGTAGGTCGGTAAGATGAAAATCGGAAAGATAATTAAAGTTTCAGGACCATTAGTAGTTGCTGAAGGTATGGATGAAGCTAATATATATGACGTGTGTAAAGTTGGTGAAAAAGGTCTTATCGGTGAAATCATCGAAATGAGAGGAGATAAGGCTTCAATACAGGTTTATGAAGAAACATCAGGAATAGGACCTGGGGACCCTGTTGAAACTACAGGAGAGCCACTAAGTGTTGAACTTGGACCAGGACTTATAGAATCAATGTTTGATGGAATTCAAAGACCACTAGATGCATTTATGGAGGCTGCTAAGTCACCATTTTTAACAAAAGGTGTATCAGTTAAATCATTAAATAGAAGTAGAGTATGGAACTTTATACCTACAGTAAAAGTAGGGGATAGTGTTGAACCAGGAGATGTGGTTGGAACAGTTCAAGAAACTCCAGTTGTACTTCATAGAATAATGGTACCAGTTGGAATAAAGGGTACTATAAAAGATATAAAGCAAGGTGAATTCAATGTTGAGCAAACTGTATGTGTTATAACTACAGAAAAAGGCGACAAAGAAGTTACAATGATGCAAAAATGGCCTGTAAGAAAAGGTAGACCATATAAAACAAAAATGAACCCAGTAGAGCCAATGGTTACAGGACAAAGAGTTATAGATACTTTCTTCCCAGTTGCTAAAGGTGGAGCTGCAGCAGTACCAGGACCATTCGGAGCTGGTAAAACAGTAGTTCAACATCAGATTGCTAAATGGGGAGACACTGAGATAGTTGTTTATGTTGGATGTGGAGAGCGTGGAAATGAGATGACAGACGTTCTAAACGAGTTCCCAGAGTTAAAAGATCCTAAAACAGGTCAAAGCTTAATGAAGAGAACAGTTCTTATAGCAAATACATCAAACATGCCAGTTGCTGCCAGAGAAGCATCAATTTATACTGGAATAACTATTGCAGAGTATTTTAGAGACATGGGGTACTCAGTGTCAATCATGGCTGATTCAACATCAAGATGGGCAGAGGCGTTAAGAGAGATGTCAGGAAGACTTGAAGAAATGCCAGGGGATGAAGGATATCCAGCATACCTAGGTTCAAGACTTGCAGATTACTATGAAAGAGCTGGTAAGGTTGTATGTCTTGGTAAAGATGGAAGAGAAGGAGCAGTTACAGCTATTGGAGCAGTATCACCTCCAGGAGGAGATATATCTGAGCCAGTTACACAGTCAACTTTAAGAATAGTTAAAGTTTTCTGGGGACTAGATGCTAACTTAGCTTATCAAAGACACTTCCCTTCAATAAACTGGTTAAATTCATATTCATTATATGCAGACAGTGTTGATGCATGGATGAATAGTGAAGTTGGATCAGACTGGTCAGAGCTTAGAACTAAGGCTATGTCACTATTACAAGAAGAATCAAACTTACAAGAAATTGTAAGACTTGTCGGTATAGATGCACTTTCAGAAGGAGATAGATTGAAACTTGAAGTAGCAAAATCATTAAGAGAAGACTATCTTCAACAAAATGCCTTCCATGAAATAGATACTTATGCATCATTAAATAAACAACACAAAATGTTAAAGTTAATACTTCAGTTCCAAACTGAAGCAGAAAGAGCTTTAAAAGCAGGTGTTTACTTAGATAAAGTTTTAAAAATGGATGAAATCAGAGATAAAATTGCAAGAGCTAAATATATTTCTGAAGATAATATAGATCAAATTGATGAAATAGGAACTTTATTAACTGCTGAAATGGATAAATTAATCAGCGAAGGAGGGGTTCTAGATGCTTAAAGAATATAGAACAGTAACAGAAGTTGTAGGACCATTAATGGCTGTAGATGGC
>NZ_JBOGCC010000392.1:0-10324 GCF_051656525.1 Clostridium sp.
AAGGGAGTTATAACAGGACCGAATACAAAACATATATCTTATGTTCATTCTCCTATGAGATATGCTTGGGATTTATATCATGATTATAAAAAGCGTAGTGGAAAATTAACAAGATTTTTTATGAGTATATTTATGAAAAGTTTAAGAGAGTGGGATTATAGCAGTTCTCAAAGAATAGATATAATTTTAGCTAATTCTAACTATGTTGCAAAAAGAATAAATAAATTTTGGAATAGAGAGTGTAAAGTTGTTTATCCTCCTGTGGATATAGATAGACTTTCTCCAAATGGAAAAGATTCAGAAGATTTTTATGTTGTATTTTCTAGATTTGTTCCATATAAAAGAATAGATTTAGCAATAGAAGCTTGTAAAAAATTAGGAAGAAAATTAGTTGTAATAGGAGATGGAGAACAAAGGGAATATTTAAAATCTTTAGCAGATGAAAATATAACTTTTACTGGAAGAATATCTGATGAAGAAGTTAAAAATTATCTTCAAAGATGTAAGGCTATGATTTTCTGTGCAGAAGAAGATTTTGGTATTGTTCCACTAGAAGCTCAAGCTTGTGGAAGACCAGTAATAGCATATGGGAAGGGTGGAGCACTGGAAACTGTTGTGGATAAAAAAACTGGAATATTTTTTGACAAGCAAGAAGTTGAAAGTATTGTTAAAGGTATTGGAGAGTTTGAGAAATTAGATTTAAATACTCAAGATATATATAAACATGCTATGAAATTTAGTAGAGAGAGATTCAAAAAAGAGATAGAAGAGGTAGTGAAAGATAAATGAAAATAACATTTATATGTACAAATTACAATTCTATAAAATGTGGTATAGGAATGTTTACACATAATTTAAAGAGTGAGCTTCAAAGATATAATGATGTAGAAATAAATCTTATAAATAGAGATACTTTTCATTTAAAAGGATTAAAGAAAATAACTTCTTTAGAGATGACTGGTGAGATTTTAAATTATGTAAAAAATAATAAAAATCAAAAAGATGAAAAAATAGATTTTATAATTGAATATCCATTTATGGATTGGAATCCAATAACACTTTTAGCTTTAATCTATTTGAAAAAAAGTTTTAAGAATTCAAAAATAATATTATCAATTCATGAATACTATAGAGTTAATGTTATTAGAAAAAAAGCGGTTGATCTCTTAATATCTATAGCTGATGGATATATAGTTACTGACAGTAATTTATATGAAAAAATAGATGGCCAAAAAATATTGAGATCAATACCAAGTAATATTCTTAAAGAAAAAAGTATTGAAAAAATTAAAAGAGACTCTAAAAATTATTGCTATTTTGGTTTAATAAATAAATCCAAAGCTTTTAACGAGATGATAGAAGCTTGGAAAATCTTTAATAAAGATAAAATTTATAATTTAAACGTCTATACTGCAAGTGAAATAGATATAGAAAACTTAGAAAAGTATAATATAAAAGTTATTAAAGATTTAAATAACAAGGAGTTATCGATTGAGCTACAAAAAAATAGTTTCATGATACTACCTATAATTCCAAATATAGATTCTAATAATGGAACTTTAAAAGCGGCAGCAGAGCATGGATGTATTCCCATTGGGATATTTTCTAATAATATGGAATCTTTAGGAGTAAATATATCTTCTCAAAGTTATAGTATTGAAAATATAAAAGAAGCTCTTGAAAATAGTTTAATTTTAAATAAAAAAGAGGAGAATTTAAAATTGGAAAATTATTCAGAAAGTTTTTCATTCCAAAAGAACGCAAGAGATATTTATAATTTCTTAAAAGCAAAAAAATGGAGAATACTATGATATATTTATTACAAAAATTTCTTATTTTTTCAATTCCTTTACGTGAATTGGCTGGATTTAAAAGTGGAATCCCTTTCAGATTAGGAGAGCTATTAATGTTAGCTTATGCTGGATATATATTTTTAAATACAAGTATAGAAAAGAAGGTTAGGTTTTTTAATAGAACTTTTTTATCAAAAAGTATAGTATACTTATTAATTTTAAATTTAGTTTTAACGATAATATTTTCAAGAGGACAAGCGATAAATTTAGATTTTTTTTATAAATATGTAGCTAGAAATATAATGATGATATTGTTTTTTTCAGCAGTTTTAATTAGACCAATTAGATTAAAAAGAAAAGATATAGAACTATTTTTTAAATACATAGTTTTATTGCAGCTTTTTATGCTAATTTTACAAAAATTAGGATTTACAATAAAATTGTTTACATTAACAAGTTTTCCTCTTGGAAGAAGGTTTCAAGGAACTGCTTCAGAAGCAGGATATTTACCAACACTTATAGCACCAGCATTATGGTATTTTAGAAATTCTATTCGCAGTAAAAAATATTATTACTTAGCATTTTTTGAGATATTTATGACTTTTTCAAGTTTTGCTTATATAGTTTTAGCTTTAGAGTTAGGTATTGTATTTTTTACTAAAAAAATTAAAATAAATCCTAAAAAATTTCTTAAAGGAATTTTAGCTACTTTTTTAGTTTTAATAGTTGTCGGAATGAACTTTGAAGTTGTATCAAAATCTATAGAAAATAATTTTACTAAAATAATGAAGTATTCAAAAAATAATGGTGGTGATTTTTCAGCTAAGGCTAGAAATGAACAGTTAACGAATTTAAAAAATAAAATTTTAATTTTTGATAAAGAAGACTTTTTTTTTGGTAAAGGAACAGGAGCGTATTTTTCAAGTCAATTAAAGTATGTAGGTAAAAATATTTTTAGAGAAATAACAGAAGAAGGGCATACACTATATTATTCAACTATACATGATCGCGGAATTTTAGGATATTTAGTCTTGATATCACTTTTTGGAAATTTTGGGTATATGATTTATAAACAGAGAAAGAATAGAGTAATAATGTGTTTAGCATACTTATATTTGTTACAGTTAATTCATTGGAAAATAACAGGAAACACTTGGCTTTATTATTTTTGGATAAGTATAGCTTATGTTGTTTCTCAATATGAAATTAAAGAGATAGGAAAAAGAAGAAGGGATAGGAAAAAAAATGGAGTTAATAAGTATAATAATGCCAACCTACAAAAGGAAGGAGTTATTCAATAGAGCTTTAAAAAGTTTAATAAATCAAACATATTCAAATATTGAAATTGTAATAATTGATGATAATAGTGAATTTCCAGATTATAGAAATTATGTAGAATCGGTTATAAATGAATATAATTTTGACAAAAGAATAAAGTATATTCAAAATAAAAAAAATATAGGTGGAGCTTTATCTAGAAATGTTGGAATCCAAAATTCAAAAGGAAGATATATTACTTTTTTAGATGACGACGACGAATATGTTCTTAGTAAAATAGAGTTACAATATAATTTTTATAAAAATAGATTTAAAAATGATGAGGGGGTTATATATTCGCAATCTATAACTCTCGATAAAAATAAGAAAAAGATATCTAGAACAAAAACATATGTAGAAGGAAATAGAGATGCTCTTTTTTATATGATGTCAGGAAATTTAGCAACAACAGGAAATTTATTTTTACCAAAAGTATTATTAGAAAAAGTAGAAGGGTTTAAAAAATTAGATTGTGGTCAAGAATGGTATGTTATATTTAATATTTTACTTAAAGGATATAATTGTGCATATATGAAAGATGAACTTTTAAGATATTATGAGCACGATGCAGAAAGAATAACAACTAATTATTTAAAAAAGTATAATGGTGAAAAAAAATTATATGAAATAAAAAAAGAACATATGAGTATTTTTAATGAACAGGAGCAAAAAAAATTAAATTATAAAATAAATATTATGTTAGCTAATTATGCAATTAAAGTTTCTAAAAAAGAGGTAATAAATCATTTAAAGAAAGCAAAAGAAAGTGAATCATTGAAATTGAAAGATTTAGGACAGTTAGGATTAAAGATGCTTTTAAGTGAAGAGCAATATAACTATATAAAGAAAATTTTAAACTAAGGGGATTAAGATGAAAATAACTATAGCAGGAACTGGATATGTTGGGTTATCTAATGCGATACTATTAGCTCGAAATAATGAAGTAGTGGCATTAGATATAATTCCTGAAAAAGTAGAAATGATTAATAATAAAATTTCACCTATTGTAGATAAAGAGATAAGTGAATATTTAAAAATGAAAGAGCTTAATTTAAAGGCAACAACGGATAAAAGTTTAGCGTATAAAGATGCAGAATTTGTTGTAATAGCAACACCTACAGATTATGATTCAAATAAAAATTACTTTAATACAAATACTGTAGAAGCAGTAATTAAAGATATAATGGAGATAAATCCTAAAGCAACTATGATAATTAAATCAACTGTACCAGTTGGATATACAGATAGAATAAAAAAGGAACTTGGGATAGAAAATATAATATTTTCTCCAGAATTTCTAAGAGAAGGAAAAGCTCTTTACGATAATTTATATCCAAGTAGAATAATAATAGGAGAAAAATCAGAGCGTGCAGAAAAATTTGCAAATTTATTGAGACAGGGAGCGGAAAAAAAAGAGATTCCTACGTTGTATATGGATAGTACTGAAGCAGAAGCTGTAAAGTTATTCTCAAATACATATTTAGCATTAAGAGTAGCATATTTTAATGAGTTAGATACATACTCTGAGATAAGAGACTTAAATACTAAAGATATAATAGAAGGAGTAGGACTTGATCCAAGAATAGGGTCTCATTATAATAATCCATCATTTGGATATGGAGGATATTGTCTTCCGAAAGATACAAAGCAACTTCGTGCAAACTATTCAGATGTGCCTAATAATTTAATAAATGCAATAGTCGATGCTAATACAACTAGAAAAGATCACATAGCAGATTCTATTTTAAGAAAAAATCCTAAAGTTGTTGGAATATATAGGTTAACTATGAAAACAGATTCAGATAATTTTCGTGCTTCGTCTATTCAAGGAGTAATGAAGAGAATAAAAGCTAAAGGAATAGAGGTAGTTATATATGAACCTGTACTAAAGGATGAAACTTTTTTTAATTCGAGAGTAATAAAAAACTTTGAAGAGTTTAAATCTATAAGTGATGTGATAGTAAGTAATAGATTAAGTGAAGAATTAAAAGATGTAGAAGAAAAAGTGTATACGAGAGATTTATATGGGAGAGATTAGAATGAACATACCAAAAGTTAGTGTTGTAATACCTGTGTATAATGTAGAGTTATATTTGAGGGAAGCTTTAGATAGTGTTATAAATCAAACTTTGAAAGAAATTGAAATAATACTAGTAAATGATGGTTCAACTGATAATTCATTAAATATAATAAGAGAATATGAAAAAATAGATAAAAGAATTATGGTTATTAGCCAAAAAAATCAAGGCTTAAGTGGAGCTAGAAATTCAGGATTAAAAATAGCAAATGGAAAATATATATACTTTATGGATAGTGATGACTATATAGAGCTAGATACTATAGAGTTATGCTATGAAAAATCAGAAAAAGAAAATTTAGATTTTATTTTTTTTGATGCAGAAGCTTTCTCAACAGAAAATTTATGTGTTAATTATTTTGATTACGATAGATCAAAGGCGATTGAAGATAATAAAATTTTTCGAGGTAAAAATCTTTTAAATAACTTATTAAAGATTAATAAATACAAAGCAGCAGCAGTTTTAAATTTTATCAATTTGAATTATTTAAAACAAATAGATTTAAATTTTTATCCTCGAATAATTCATGAAGATGAATTATTTACATTTATTCTATTTTTAAATGCTAAAAGGGTATCTTACATAAATAGGAAATTCTTTAAAAGAAGAGTTAGAATAGGTTCTATAATGACAGTATCTAAAGGAGAAAAAAATTTGATAGGATATTTAACTGTAGCAAGGGAATTGAATAAAATATTATTTAAAGAGCAAGATGAAGAAAAAGTTAAGTTATTAAAATTTCAAATAAGTCAAATGATAGGAGTAGTTGCAGGATTGATTTTATTATTAAATCAAGAGCTTCAAACTCAATATAGACAAGAATTGAAAATTGAATTTAAAGACTATATTGTTTTTAAAAATAAAATAAAATTGGATTATCCTATAATTTTTAAAGTACTTAGAAAAATTAAAAAAATGGTTGTATAAAAATTATTTTTAAGGAAGACATAGATGAAAAATAAAAAAATAATATATATTATAAACGATATAAGTATTATCGGGGGAAGAGAAAAAATAGTATTAGATAAAGCTAATTCTTTATCAGAAAGTGAATATGATGTAACAATATTATCTTATAATTTAAAAGATAAAAATATTATAAAAAATTATCCAACTATAAAATTTGAAAGTTTAGAATTAGAAGATTTTAATCAAAATAGAAAAATGAATTTATTTAAAAGAAAAATTTATTTTAGAGTTTATTTAAAAAAATTAAAAAAAATATTACAATTAAAAATAGATGAGTTAAATCCAAATATAATGATATGTCTTTGTGATATAGGACTAGGAGAATATACAAAAATAAAGACATTAGCTAAAAAGATTATAGAAATTCATGGATGTTATGATTATTATATTGATAAAGTTAAAGAATCAAAAAATATGTCAAAATTAAAATCATTTAAAAAAAAAATAGATTTTAATAGATTTAAATTTAAATTAAAAAAATTTGATAAAGTAGTAATTTTATCAGATGTAGATATAGATAAATGGGGCTTTAAATCAGTTGAAGTTATTCCAAATTTTTATGACTCTAAAAATCAAGAGAAAATTAAAGTTAAGGAAAAATTTGAAGAAAAAAAATTTTTATCGGCAGGAAGACTCTCATATGAAAAAGGTTATGATATTTTGATAGATGTTTGGAAAGAAGTAGTTAAAATAAATAAAAATATTAAAATTGATATATACGGCGAAGGACCTGAAGAGGAAAAAATAAAAGTGTTGATTAAGTTAAATAATTTAGAAAATAACATAAAACTAAAGCCATTTACAAATAAATTAAATGAGAAATATAAAGACTATTATTGCTATATTTTACCATCTAGATTTGAAGCTTTTGCAATGGTAGTATTAGAAAGTATAAGTAATGGTGTTCCGGTAATTGGGTTTGACATGGAATCAGGATTAAAAGATATGATAACAGATGGAAAAGAAGGGTATTTAATAAAAAAATATGAAGTAAAAAAAATGGCTGAAAAAATAATTAAGTTATATGAAAACGAAGATTTAAGAATCGAGATATCAAATAGAGCACTTGATAAATCAAGTAGTTTTACAAAAGAAAAAATTATAAAAAAATGGATAGAGTTATTTGAGAATATTTAAAAAGGAAAAAATAAAATGAAAGAAAAAGCATCTAAAAATTTACAACTTAACTTATTTATAACAATTATAACCGCAGTTTTAGGCTTTATCTCCAATAAATATTTTAGTAAATATTTAGGAATGGAGAATTTAGGACTAATGAGATTATTTACTCAATTAATAGCATATTTAAGTTTAGCAGATTTAGGTATAAATAGTGCTGCAACATATGCCCTATACAAACCTCTTTCAGAAAAAAATTATGAAAAATTGAGTTTGGTTGTATCAACAATAAATTCTTTTTATAAAAAAATATCTTTGATAATTTTATTTGTAGGGCTTATTTTAAATATATTGATACCATCCTTGATAAAAACCTCGATAGATGGAAAAGCTATATATATTTATTGGAGTTTATATGTAATAAATACATCTATTACATATATTTTTGCAAAATATTCAATTCTATTTATAGCAAATCAAGAGTATGGTTTTGTTAGAAAAATTTCTGGATTTTCAGGGATATTTTTTCAAGTATTACAAATAATATCGCTAGTATATATTAAATCATTTTTAGTGTATATATCAATAAATCTGTTAAATAATTTAATTTGTTTTTATTTTTATAAAAAGCATTATAAAAAATATTACTCCTATATAAATTCTGTTCAGCAAAGAGATGAAAATATAATAAAAGATACTAAAAATATGTTTACTCATAAAATTGGAGGTTTAGTTGTTTCAAATACTGATTATATAGTTTTAGCTAAATTTACTACACTTTCAATAATAGCAAAATACTCGAGTTATTTGACAATATATGCTATGATAATGACATTTACAAGAATAATAACTTCTGTAATAACCCCATTAGTAGGTAAGTTTATAGCTACAGAAAGTAAAGAAAATATTTATAAATATTGGAGTAATTTATATTCAGTATACATGTTTTTAGGAACTATTTTAACAATTTCAACATATATTTTAATAGAACCATTTATAAATTTATGGCTAGGAGAAGATTATATTTTATCGAATACTACAACTATATTAATACTGATTAATTTATTTGTAAGTATAACAAGAAGTCCATTGGATATTTTTAAAGACTGCTCTGGATTTTTTGATGATATTTACACGCCGGTATTTGAAAGTTTAATAAATTTAATTATTTCTCTAGCTTTAGTTGTAAAGATAGGTTTAAACGGAGTTATAATAGGTACTATATGTTCTAATATAATTATTATTTATATAGTAAAACCTATATTGGTATTTCAAAGATGTTTTGAAAAAAATGCAACTGATTATTTGATTAAATTATCAAAAAATATAAGTTTGGTATTATTAGCTATTTTTTTATCTGTAAATATTATTGGTTTATTAGATTTAAATATAACTACTTGGATGGAATTTTTAAAAATATGCTTTATAGTGGGATTTATAACAACAGCAATATCATTTCTGGTTTTTATATTGGATAGTAATTTTAGAAAATATATTTTAGATTTTAAAGTACGGTTATAGAATTGATTTTTCATGGCGTGGTATTATAATTTTTTAGTAGTCACTTTTTAATATATTTTTATATTAAGAATACATACTTATTAAAAAAATGTCAGTTAATAAAAAAAGTGTAAAATAGGTTTACTTACTATTTTATGTACAAAATTTTATAAAAATAACTCTCTTATTTAAAATTTGAGGGTTTTTAATTTTTTTAGTGTTAAAAGGACAAGAAATATTATTTAACTCGTTCGTATTTATATTTTTATTTTTGCTCTTAATTTTGATGGGATATTTTGTCTTAAATAGTTATGGAAAATAAAGATTAGCAAGAGGATTTTTAGTTCATGCAGCGCTATATTTTTATGCTTATTTTAATTATAAGTATGTATACTTAATAATACTATCTATTTTAGTAAATTATACTTTAGGAAATATTTTGTCAAAAAATACAAGTGTTCGAGGGAAGTAAGTACTATTTTTTAGGAGGGCTAATTTTTAACATTGGAATATTATTTTTCAAACAAATATTTCAATATTAAATTTAATGTGACCTCTTTGAATAAACTTCTTCATTTTTCAACAACTATCTTTTTTAATAGATAGTTATAAAAAGAAAAGTAAAAAAAATTCTGAGTTATTGTTTATTTGTGACCTTTTTTTCTCAACTAATAGCAGAATCAATAATTTTGCCAGAGGAGATATTGTCACAATTTGAAAATGAGAGTAATAAAAAAGTAAGCTATGAAAATTTAAATAAAGGACTATTAGTGGAGCATAGCTAACGTCCATGTCTTATACTATGCAGTTATATTTTGATTTTTCAGAATACTGTGACATGGTAATGGGAATAGCCAATATCAACTTTAAATTTTAATTTACCATATAGAAGTATAAATATCTAAAAATTTTTGGAAGCGTAGGTATATTACTTTAGGAATATTTTTGACTAATTATTTATATATTCTTCTTGGAGGAAATAGAAATGATGAAAGTAAAACTTTAAGAAATTTATTAATTATTTCTTAGTTAGTGGAATATGGCATGGAGCAGAATGGAACTTTGTAATATGGGTAGGAATTCACGGATTAAGTATATTAATTCATAGAGTTTGTAAGAGCAAAGGATATAATTACTATATTTTCTACAAATATTAGAGCTAAAAATCTTTCTGGTACCTTTAAAATATTGACAAGTGTGCTTACTTTAAATGAAAAAACCTTAGAATTAACTATAAATTATAAAAATGCTTTAAATAACGATATGGGAAATAAGTTGATTTTAATAATATTATTAATTTCAATTTAGTCCAAAGGTTAGTAAAAGTATACTTGAGAATATGAAAGCAAATAAAAATAGAATATATTAATATATAGCAAATGAGGAGAAAAAATATGAAAAATATATTGGTTACTGGTGGCGCGGGGTATATAGGAAGTCACGCAGTGGTAGAATTATTAGATTCAGGGTATAATGTTATTGTTTTAGACAATTTAGAAAACGGATATATAGAATTAGTTGATAAGAGAGCAAAATTTTATCAAGGAG
>NZ_JBOGCC010000393.1:0-1653 GCF_051656525.1 Clostridium sp.
ATTGTTTTGTAAAGTATTTTCCTACATCACCATTTCCTTGTGTAAGCCCTAACCATCCATGACAATCAACTACCATTAATTCACTTGACTCATTTGAAAGTTCTGTTACTAAATTTCTAAGTGCAACAGCTTCTGGTGCTCCAAGAGAGCTTGAACCAGTATAATATCTTGGTTCTGAAGATGCAGAAAACCCTGTTGGGAAACATCTATTTAAGTCTATTTTAGTTGTAACTGTGCATCTTCCTGGTCCATAGGAAGTTCTTCCTGCAATAAGACCATCTGGATTCATACATGGTGCAATGCATACTTGCCATCCATTTAAATCTCCATTTGTTGAAATATAATTTCCTAACTTATTTAATACTGATGAACCTATTTTTACTAGTGCTTCACCATCAAATCTCCAATGGTCTTCCCATCCATGAATTGCAAATCCTAAAAATAACTTTTTAATTTTCTTTCCTGATTGATCAGTTGCTCCTAATTTATAGGCATTTAAATTATATCCATTTCCACTTTTTCCATAAACTTTTAATCTAGCATTTTTATGACCTATAGCTCCTAAATCTAAATGTTGTCTAGCTGGTACTGTTCTACCTTTATAATTTACATAACCTGATTTGGTTAACATTCCCTTTGAAGTATCATAGGCTATATGCACTCTTCCACCATATTCATAAAGTTTAGTAGCTGATTCACGTTTTGCTAATTTTCCAAAACCACTATCACTACTATTATATTTTGAATAAACATATTCTTCTGAAGCCCCATTATACCAATCATATTCATTATTATATTTAATTAAATTAGTGTTATTAGATACATACCCTTGTTTTACTCCACCCCCTGCTGGATATTGAACTAAAGTAAGTTGTTTACTGTGTCCAACATCTAAAACTGTTATGGAATCTCCACTTGTTACTGTTCCAGAAACATTATTTCCATTAGCATCTTTTAATTGTAAACTTCCACCAATAACTTTAGCATTATTAGGGAAAGTAAACCCACCTGAAACCATACTTCCTGGTGCTACAGATGGCCAAGGATCAACTCCATTTGAACCTGAACCTCCACTTGAACCATTTAAATCGGCAAATCCTGATTTGTTTCTAGTTCCACCTGATGCATTATAAACTATATTATCCATATTGTTTTTTCTATAAAGGAATGTAGCTTTTTCATTTGGATCTACTGAACCTAATCTTTGACTACCTGTATTGGCATCCTCATAGATATTAGTTCTACTGCCTTTATTAACCCATTTTTCTAAATTATCATATTTAATAATATTAGTTGCGTTGGTAACATAACCTTCTTTTACATCAGTTCCTACTGGATACTGAACTAAGGCTAATTTTTTATTTTCTAATACTTTTAAAACCGTAATCCTATCACCAACAGTTACTTTACCAGGAATTATATTTCCGTTTTCATCTCTTAAGTATAAGAAATCATTTTGAACAGTTGCATTGTTAGGATAACTAAATCCATTTGGTACAAATTCACCTGGCTTTACTCTTGTTTCCATTTTTTCTTCTCTTTGTTTTTCCAAATTTATCTCCTCCATCTTTTCACTTTTTATTTTGTAATTTCTCATTACATATATCTAAGACGTTTTTATTTGAAAAAACTAAAGTGTTTTATTAAATTTTA
>NZ_JBOGCC010000394.1:0-1796 GCF_051656525.1 Clostridium sp.
CAAACGGACTATCACAAATCATATCTAATGTTAAATAAGCTGGTTGATTGCCAACATATCCTATAGAAACCTTTTGAATAATAACATTCATGTGTAGGTAAACTAAATCGTCTTGTATGAATATAATAGGCTTATATTGTACGCCACCCTCAAGCCATGATCTAATAGAATCTGCTTCAAATTCATTAAATTGTGTAGTTTTTCCAATTCTTATCTTTAAAGTTTTATTGCCTTGGTATGTTGCTCCTTGAAAATATGGAATAGGTTTTCTATATACAAAATCTTGATATACTTTAACTTCTCCACCTGATTGTTGTGTTGTTGTGGAAGAAATGGTTTGAATAAACCAACCTTGATATTCTGATAACATTCTATCTCCAAACATAAAGTCTAGTGCTTTAAACATATTAATCATCTCCTTTTCTATGTAGAGGGCATAAAGCCCTAAATTTGTTCTGCTACTTTCAATAGATATTCAATTGTATCCCAAAGCTGTTTGTTTTCTTTTTCTAAAGTGATTATTTTCTCAGCGTCTGTAGGGGTTATTGTTGTAGGTTTATATTTGTTAATCAGCCACTCGTCATAAACCTCTTGTGCTGAATTAACGATTTCAAAACCTATATATGACATCATTTCATAGTCTATGCCTTTGTATTTGTAGTTTGGAGGGAACACTCCATGATCATTTACCAAAAACAACTCTTTTATTTTTTCTAATTTCATATAATCACCTCACTATAATTGTAGCTGAAATATAATAAGTCCCCTGTGGCAATTGCACCTGTGTCTCAACAAGTCCGTCACTTTTTACAACACAAAAATAACTTCTTCCTTGAGAATCAGAAAGATTAACCAATGAGTTTTGAACAAGTGGTATTTCATCAATATAAAATAATTTTTCGTACTGAGCAATACTTGTTGTGCTAGAAAATGTCCCTCCAAAATTCACTGAACCAACGGACTTTGCTTTTTTAGCCCACCCCTCTAAGCCACTTAGCAAGGTTAATGGAGTTTCTACAACTTCAGTTGTTGCTAGTTGTTCCCAGGGCTGATATGAACCATTTATAAAATTCCTAAAGAATATAAAAGGATTGTTTATGCCATATGCAATTTGGGTTCTATATGATTCGCCAAGCTTATAAAACGTGTGATAGGTAGCCCACTCTCCAGAGATTGGTGAATTAGATAAGTTGCCTGAGAACCACCCAATAGGAAGGTTATTAGCATCAGATACTCCTATGTCAGACGCATTTCTAACATCACCACCAGCAAGTGTTTTAACTTCGTTAATAGCTGGGACAATAGATTTACTTGAAGTTGTTAAGGTTCCTAATGGAGCACCAAATGCCCCATCAATTTTTGTCATATTGCTTCCTGTGTATCCACTTTGAGAATACTCATATGTTTGATAATCCATACCACTATCATCTGGTCCACTTAAAGTTAAATCTAAATTTGTTGTTTTTCTACTCATTATTTCACTTCCTTAACTAATGTAATTTTTATATCTACTTGTCTACTTCCTTCTACAAATCTTATTTGTTCTAAAGTTTTTGGTCTTAATTCGCCTAATGTTAAAGGTCTTATTTCTCCTAGTGTTCTAAGCTTCTTAAAGTCTTTATGGGTCAATGTAAAACTTATATTACTCTGATGTACTAATGTAACTTTAATATCAGGTTCTTTTGGTTTATACACATCACTTGAATCAAACTCATCAAGGATTAAATTATCAACATTTGTTAATAAAAAAGGATCTACTGTACCTAAATTTTGTAATTCCCTTTCTCTTCTACTAT
>NZ_JBOGCC010000395.1:0-1673 GCF_051656525.1 Clostridium sp.
TCCCCCAAGTAGTAGTGCCGCAAGTACACAAAAAGTATTTCCAATATGAAGTGATGTTGCATCACCTCCTGGAATTGGAATTTTTATTTGTAAATAGGTAAATGACACAAAGCATAATGCTGCTAAAAGTGCCGTTTGAATAAATTTTTTAAATCTTACATTTTTCATTTTTAAATCCCCCTTAATGATATAAAATTATTATTCATATTTTATATCATTAAAATTAATTTTCCAAATGTATCCATACACTTAAAACATCTATTCTCCTAAATATATTTAATAGTTATTCCTGATAATTTTGAAATTCCTACTAATCTTAAAACTGCTTTTTTCTCACTTAACGATACTCCTTCTTCATTTATCCCACTAAAAATATTATTAATTTCACTCACAACTCTCCATTCCTTTGGAACATAAAGCTCAACTCCTGAACAAACAGAGTTAATATAAAGTATCCCTTCATCATTCTTTATATTATCTTTATCAAAATACATTTGAACAGCTCCAAAAGAACATTCCACAGCTCCTTCATTAAAGTCATCTGTTACATATGTAATTGCAGCGCCAAACTTAGCTTTCGCTTTGACATCATAATTTATATCAAGTCTTTCTTTCTGTTTAATCATTACCTTCTCCTTCTTAAACATTATAGATAAGCCTACACTAAATAAAACTGCTACTACAAAAATTGTTACTATATTTAATTTATAAATATTAAAATAATTCTGCCCTATAGCATATACTCCTGCAAGCGGTAGTATTATTCCATAAAAACTTCTTCTAATAATACCTTCTATAAATATTCCAATTAATATAACCCCTAAAACTATATCAATAGTATCTCTCATAGAAAATCCTTTTAAATCAATTAGCACTAATAAAATACCTGCTAATATAAGTATTAGTCCAAAAAAAATATTCCTCTTCTTCATAGTCCCATCCTCTTTTCCGATAATTTTAACTTTAAATCCTTATAATAACTTCTAGAAACATATATTTTCTTTTCAGTATTTTTAAACTCAACTAAACTTGTTGATGTTATATTTTTAAGTATAGAATGTATCCTATTTATATTTATAATAGCTGATTTTGAAACTCTCATAAATTCACTTGGTAAAATCTCTTCTAATTCATACAATTTATACTTAACCTTATAGACTTCATCTTTAGTATGTGCATCAATCTCCTTATTGCTATTAGTTTCAAAGAATAAAACCTTAGAAAGTGATATGTAGTATTCCTTATCATTCTTATAAAATTCAATTCCACTAGACCTTTTAGCCTTATCTAAAATCATATTTTGAATCTCTAAAATCTCATCACTAATTCCTCTACATCTAATAACAACTTCATCCTCTAAAATACCATCATCAATCTCAATTCTAATCTTCACACCCACACTCACCTCCTCTACACTACCTATTATAGCTTCTCATCAATCTATGTAAACAGCTGACACCTAAGTGGTAAAAAATCCTCTCTAACACGTTAAATATCCCTTCTCAATATAAAAGTTTTTATTTACCTTTTAATCCATTTTATGCTATCATTTACTTAAAGAAAACTTAGGAGGTTTGTTTATGAATAAAAGTATTGATTTAACATTAACCTTACTAAAGAGAAGTGGCTATGAAACTAGACTTTTTGTATGTATATCAGCTTTAGTTTCTGCC
>NZ_JBOGCC010000396.1:0-7522 GCF_051656525.1 Clostridium sp.
ATCAAACTCTCAATAAAAAGTTTAATCTTAAATTGCTCATAAAACTTACTAATAAAAGAATTGCTGGTTTAAGTTTGTTTATATATTAATCTGTTCAATTTTCAAAGACCATTTTTGTTCAATCGCTTTTGGCGACTCATTTATCTTATCATCTTCATTTTTCTTTGTCAACAACTTTTGTTAACTTTTTTTCTGAAGATTGCATCTCAAGAATTTGTTTTCTTAAGACGTTTTTTATCTTACCACCATCTTATTTCTCTGTCAACATTTTTTAAATAGATTTTTCAATTCTTTTTGTTTTTTGAATATCTTATTTATGTACAACTATTGTTTAAAGGAGTTATCTCATGAATTCACTTACCTATTTAAATATAAGATTCGTTATAGAAAACTATATTAATACTTTTGAGCATACTAATTTTAGTTCTTATATTTCTCCCTCTAGCTCTTTCAAATCTCTTTTAAAAGCTAAATCTTTATTTCATTCAAAATCTAATATTTTAAATTCATCTCCTGATTCTTATGAATTCACATTTAAAAATTTTGCTTTTAAAAATAATTTAAGTATTGTTTTTTTAGATTTATTTTCAATATATGATTTTTCTGAATTTAACTTTAAATCTATTTCCCTCTCAAATTTATGTTTTATTCTTTCATCTATTAATAATATATGGAAAATAGATTTTATAATATCACGTGAAATTATGCCTAATCTCTTTAACTCTATTTCAAAAGGTGAAATTTCTCTAAAACAAATAAAACATGAAATTTTAAATAGAACTAAATATTATAATTCCATTATTTCCAATACTTCTACTCAAATTAAACCTACTTCACGTACCTTCTCTAATTATTCTTCCCAAAAAGCTATTGAATATGCTGAAAAATTTGCTTTAAATTATAATCCTGAATATCGTTCTTTTGATGATTCTGGTGGTGATTGTACTAACTTTGTTTCTCAAACTTTACATTTTGCAGGTTTCAAAAAAACCAAAACTTGGAATCCTTATTCAAACTCTTGGGTCAGAGTTCAAGAATTGCGTAATTATTTAGTTTATAACAACCTAACTAGTGAACATTTCTCATTAGATGAAAATATGTCTGGATCTGTAATTCAATTTTTTCACAACGAAAAAAAAACTTGGACACATTCAGGTATTTTAACCTTTCCTCGTGAAGGTGATTATCTCTACTGTTGTCACAGCTATGATAAATTACATTATCCACTAAGTCTTGCGTATCCAAGTATTTATCCTAAAATTAGGATTCTTAAGCCTTTTTAATTTTTAGAACTTTTAAGATGCTATCTATTGTAGATGGCTTCTTTTCTTTTTCATCTAGATGCCTCATCAATGCTATTACAGGTTTCAATTGATTTAATGTATCTTTATAACCTGTTTCAATTCTTACTTTAGAATTTTCTTCAGTAAAATTTAATGCTCCATCAATGAAACCTTCTTCCATAAAACTTGGTATTATCTCTAAAATTTGAGTATTAGGATATAAGCTCCTATCAACTCTGTATCCTTTCATAAGTCCAATTACTATTATTAAATCACACTTTTCATAATATACAGGATTTATAGGAACATTATCACTAATTCCACCATCTATATAGCATATGTCATCGATTTCTTCACTTTCAAATATCATTGGAATTGCAGAACTTCCATGAAGAATTTTTTTCATTCTTTCATCATTTTCTTTATTCAATAAAAAATATCTTGCTTTTAGTTTCGGTATCTCTGTACATACTGCATAAATTTGAATATCTCCATTTCGTATCTTCTCAAAATCTATACTTTCATCAATTATATTTTCCAATCCACTTCTTGATATATTTCCTCCATCAAAAACTTTAGGAATATATTTCTTAATAAAGCTCATATTCTTTGACCCAATACTAACTAAAAAGCTTCTTTTGAATAAATTTATTGAATCAGTTGGAAGAATTTTTTCTGTTGTAACTTCTTTCCAAACCTTCTCTGCAAGCTCTATATCCCCTTGTGCATATAGTACTGCATTTAATGCTCCTATTGAAGCTCCTGAAATAACATTTATATACTTGTCCACTTTTAATTCTTTAAAAGCTTTCCACACTCCTATTTGATATGCACCACGTGCTCCTCCTCCACCTAAAACTAACCCTATTTTCATTTTCATCACCTGTTTCTATATTCTTAGTATATAATACTCCTCTTTTATATATTAGTTAATAAAAAAAGTTACTAAAAACTTAGTAACTCTTCACATAGGTGTTTCTTTTTTAGGTATAATCCCTATTGCTATTAATGCAAATATTCCAAAAAAGAAACCAGTTATTCCCCATCCTATGATACTTCTATTTTTTGCACTTGCCACCATTGCTGTTACTATAGCAAAAAACATCCAAAGTATTATAACCATATCTTTTCCCTTCAATATTAACTTACTTTAATATAATATTATGCTCTTCCCCTATGTTTATTTACTACTATTTTGTAATAGATTCTAATATTATAAGTGCTGTATCCTCAATTGCTCTTTGTGTTACATCAATTGTTTTACACCCTATTCTCTTTATTATTCTATCTGCAAAATCAAATTCTTCTAAAACTCTTGCATCACTTGCATATTCAACATTTGTTGGCATTCTATGAAACTTATCTAGCCTTTTCTTTCTTATTTCTATTAATCTAAATGGATCTATTGTTAATCCAAATATTTTTCGTTTATCAATCTTATATATTTCCTCCGGCACACCTACCTCAGGCATTAAAGGAATATTTATTGCTTTAATTCCTTTATTAGCTAAATACATACATAATGGTGTTTTAGATGTTCTTGAAAGCCCTACTAAAACTACATCTGCATTTTTTAATCCTCTATAGTCTTTGCTATCATCATATTGCATTGCAAACTCCATAGCCTCTATTCTTTTAAAGTACTCTTCATCCGTCACCCACATAGCTCCTGGATTATAATCAGGAACTTTATTAAGCTTCATAGATGCAATATTTAATATAGGTCCTAAGACATTTATAACAGAAACATTATTTTCTAATCCAACTTGGGTTAAATATTCTCTTATTTGGACATTAATTATAGTAGATACAACAATTGATGATTCTACTTCCTTAGCAGCTTCTATTACATCATTTGCATCTTCTATAGTTTTTATATAGGGAATTCTTTTTACCTCTACCCCTTCTTTAAATTGACTAGCAGCTGCTAATGCTACTTGATTAGAAGTTTCTCCAATAGAATCTGATACTGCAAAAATAGTTAACACTTACTCAACACCTCTTTTTTATTGTTATATTTTGTAATTATATTATTACATATATATATATTTATTAACAATAGTTAAATTTAGAAAAATATGCTAAACTAAAAATCAGAATTAATTTATTATTTAGGAGGTCTTTAATGAACAAACAAAAATTTCTAACTATAGGCATATTACCACTAATGTGGATTTTATATTTTATTTTTGAACTTGTTACTGGAAGAGTAACAGATTTTGATACCTTTCTTGGAAATATTGTTTTAATCCTATTGTTTACTCTAGTAGGTTTAATAATCTATTTTATTACTCAAAAATTTAAATCTGGTCTTACTAGTAAAGTTTTAATTTCTTTATTCTTTATTTGCTTACTTATTGATCAAGGTATAAAAATTATAATAAAACTATTTTTCTTTAATGATTATTATAGCTTCTTCAATGATTTTTTATCCTTCCATCCTATAATAAATACTAAAGGTTCTTGGCTAAACGCTAGATTTGGTGCTGGAATTAGCTTTCCTGTATTAATCTTATTAAATATTGTAGCCTTATTTATCTTCCTAGAAGTTTATCGCTATTATAGAGCCAAAGGAAAACATGACATCTATGGTGATTTGGCAATTATATTTATTTTCACTGGTGCACTTTGCTCTCTTATAGATAAAGTTTTTTATGGTGGTAGTTTAGACTTTATAGGCATATCTAATTTATTTATCGCTGATATAAAAGATATCTACATTAATCTTGGTATTTTCTTTCTAATACTTTGCTTATATCATGCTGGATTTTTTAAAGATGAAGAGTCTACTACTTTAAAAGATGATGCTAAAAATCTAAAGAAATTTTTTATTTTCATAAAAAAAGACATAAAATCTGGATTTAAGGGAATAACTATTGATGGATAGTATTTCTCACACAATATCCATCTTACTTATAAGAAAAGCCATTAGCATACATTGCTAATGGCTTTTCTACGTTAATTCTAAAAAAGGATAAAATAAAAGAGATTATGAATTCATAATCTCAATATATAAATGCTAAGCAAGTTCCTATTTTAGAATTACAATTTTGCAATTCTGGTGGCTCACCGGGGAATCGAACCCCGGACACCATGATTAAAAGTCATGTGCTCTACCGACTGAGCTAGTGAACCATTACCTAGCAACTTGCTACTCTCCCACACAGTCACCCATGCAGTACCATCGCCGTTATAGAGCTTAACTTTCCTGTTCGGAATGGGAAGGAGTGTTTCCTCTATGCTATCATTACTAGATTTACTTTTTTGTTTTGTGACCACTTGTGCCCCTCAACAATTACTTATTATATAGACTTAACATAATAAAGTCAACAACTTTTTAAAAGTTTTTTTTATTTTTTTAAAAAAACCTCGCAAAGCCTTATTTTATGCGAGGTCTTTGATGTTTCTTTCTATCTTTTTTCTAGTTTTTTGACATAGTCTTTTATAACATCAATTGATTTATTGAAATTTTCTTTTTCTTTTTCTGTTAAATGAATTTCTACAACTTCCTTTACACCATTGGAATTCAATATTGCTGGAACTCCTGCAAAAATCCCATCCACTCCATATTCGCCTTCTAGCAGCGTTGAAACTGGTATTATCCTATTTTCATTATTTAAAATCGCTTTTATAATACCTACTGTTGCAGTTGCAATAGCATAATAAGTAGTTCCTTTTCTTTTATAAACTTCCCATCCTGCTTCTGCTGTATTTTTTACTAAGTCATCTAAATCGACTCTTGGAAATCTCTCTTTATTATCTTCTAATACTTTTAAAAAAGATTTTCCTCCAACAGTTATATGTGACCATGGAACAATCTGAGAATCTCCATGTTCCCCCATTGAATAACCTTGAACTGATCTTGGATCTACATCTACAAGCTCTGCTATAAAGTTTTTAAGTCTTGCCGTATCTATTGAAGTTCCTGTACTTAAAACATGATTTTTTGGTAATCCTGAAAGCTTATGTACATAATATGCTATAATATCTGCTGGATTTGAAACAACTATAAAATACCCCTTAAATCCACTTTCCATTATTGGCTCTACTATAGACTTAGTAATCTTAGCTGTCATATCTAATGTATCAAGTCTTGTCTGTCCTTGTTTAGGTGGTGCTCCTGCAGTTATAACTACAATATCGACATCTCTATACTCATTATATTCAGCAACTTTCACCTTAACATTTCTATTTAAATATTCAATAGAATGGTTTAAATCCATTGCTTCCCCCAATGCTCTCTCCATATTAATATCTGTCATTAAAACTTCATCACAAACTCCTTGTGTTACTAAACTAAATGCTGTACTAGAACCTACTAGTCCTGTTCCAACTATAGCTACCTTTGTATTTTTTATACTCATATTCTCTCTATTCCTTTCAACTTTTATTCTCATTTTTATTATATCACTTTTTATTTTTTTTACTAAAAATAACTTTTTTTCATATATTATATTGAGAGGAATTTTATGAGAGGAATTTTATGAGTTTAGATTATTTTACTTTAAAATCACTTGAACTATCTTATTTTCTAGATATAGGAATTGCATTTTCACTTGCATCTGACATTACCTCAGTTAAAGCAAATCAAGAAGCAAGAAAACAACTTCTCAATTACAAAAACTATATTCCCCCTAATAACTTACTATACCTTGGTAGATACTACTCTTTTTGTAGTGCCATAGTTACTTATATTTTCATTGTCAAAACTCTGCATTTACTCACTCTTAATCCTTCCACTACAACTGAAACTATAAATAGAACTATAATATTATTAAAAATTGCTTTCACAACTCTTTATACGAGTTATATTGCTTTAGGTATTGCATACTCATTATTAAACACTTAAATAAACTTAAAATTTTCCAAAATAAAAAGAGCTAATATATTTCGCTCTTTTTTGTTAAATTTATTCTTCTAATACTTTTGTCATTATTCTCATAACTTCTAAAGTTTTCTTTATAGATGTTTTCTCAAAATTCTTTGTACTAATTGCTTCTTCTACCATATTGAACTCATACTCTAAAGCCTCCTTAGAAATTCCACACTCTACTTCTTCATATTTTCCATCTGAATAAACTATTTTCGCTTTATCTCCTCTTGGATAATCTTCTACCTCAATATACCCATTTTCAAAACCAATAATAGCACGCTTAGGCATTTTAGCTGTAAAAGAAAGATTTATTGTAGTTAATACATTATCTTCTGATCTTAGTATTATTCCTATAATATCATCTACTCCAGTTTTAGCTCTATTTACTATACTCATAACATCCTCCATTCTATTATTTTCACTAAAAACCATAGCCATTGATAAGGCATACGTTCCAATGTCAAGCATAGCGCCTCCACCAAGTTCTTTACTAAAAAATCTATTATTTTCATTATAAGGTTTTTTACTACCAAAACTAATTTGCTGCAATTTTAATGCGCCTAACTTCTCTAAATAATTATCTTTTATATAACTATATAATGGCATATTATATATAGTCATCGCTTCTGCTAGTAAAAGACCTTTTTTCTTTGCAATCACATATACTTCTTCAAGTTCCCTACTATTCATAGTAATTGCTTTTTCACATAAAACATGCTTTCCATTTATTAATGCTTCTTTTATATATTCATAATGTGTATTATTTGGAGTACTTATATAAACTATATCAATGTTTTCATCTACTATTAAATCTATTGGTTTTTTAAAAATAGTATTTGTCTTATATTTCTTTGCAAACTCTTCTGCTTTCGTATAAGTCCTATTTGCAATCCCTTCAATACTTCTATTTTTTCTTACTATAACTTCTCCAAACTGATTAGCTATATCTCCAAGTCCAATAATTCCCCACTTCAACATCTTTTTACCTCACTTTTTTCCTTTAATTATATCCCTATTTTATAAACATATAAACCAACTTATCCACAATTTTAAATATTTTTTCTAATTTTCTTTTAAATTTGTGGATAATTATGTGTACGAAAAAAGCCAGTAGAATTAACTACTGACTTTTCTTCTTGTTTTCACTTGGCAACTTCCTACTCTCCCACACAGTCACCCGTGCAGTACCATCGGCGTTATAGAGCTTAACTTTCCTGTTCGGAATGGGAAGGAGTGTACCCTCTATGCCATCATCACCAAATATTCAGATTGTTCTCTGAAAATTGCACTTGAAATTATATGTTAATATTATTGGTCAAGCCCTCGATCTATTAGTATTGGTCAGCTGAACGTATTGCTACGCTTA
>NZ_JBOGCC010000397.1:0-6982 GCF_051656525.1 Clostridium sp.
AAATTTATGAGTAGATATCTCGTAGACAAAATCCTTCTTGAACTCGCACCAAGAGGTTAATAAATTGTGTGAGATTAAATATGGAAGTGTTTCTCGTGACGAGAGAATGGACTGCAACTCCATTAGCGTGGGTTTGATTTCCACCACTTTCTCCATTTACCTTAGCTAGATTGTATAGGTTAAATCAAGCATGTCGAGGATATTTTTAATTTTGTCTATGAGTTAATATTGAGACCTACCAACAGTTACACTTAAGCTGTTATAGACTAGGTGCTGCAACACTGGATATAAAAAGTGACTGTGTTATGTACTGTATAATACTTTTTCAAATTTTTTTGTTTATATTCCATAATTGTGGAACTCCTTTCTAGTATTTAATTTAGTGGGTGAAATTCCCACTACTATGCTAATTTAGTTCACTTGTAGAACATCTCTAATAGAGAAGGAATGAGGTCGTACCTCATAGTTGGCTCCAATACAGTATTTGACTATATACTATAATAATAGTTAGCAAGGATTTGGAGGATAATTACCTCCCTCCTTATATTTAATTAAAATAAAGATAATATATGAGGAGATTGATATAGTGAAAGATTTACAAGTTTTTAATAATGAAGTTTTTGGTGAAATAAGAGTTTTAGAAAAAGATGGACAACCTTGGTTTGTAGGGAAAGATTTAACTGAAAAGTTGGGATACCAAAATGGTAGAGACGCTCTAAGTAAACATGTTGATGCCGAAGATAAGGTAGTAGCGAAATGCGACACCCTTGGAGGAAAGCAAAGCTTAACTATAATCAATGAAAGTGGTATGTACAGTTTAGTAATTAGCTCAAAATTACCAAGTGCAAAAGAGTTTAAAAGGTGGGTAACTAATGAAGTGCTACCTTCTATAAGAAAACATGGTGCTTATATGACTGATAATGTTGTAGATATGATTTATAATGATCCACAAGCTATGATTGATTTATTAACCAAGCTTAAAGAAGAAAAGGAAGCAAGAGTTGAAGCAGAAAAGAAGAATACTATATTAATGCATGTTAATAAGACTTATACTGCTACTGAAATAGCTAAGGAATTAGGATTTAAGTCAGCTATTGCTTTAAACAAATATCTTGTTGATAAAGGTATACAATATAAGGTTAATAAGTCATATGTATTATATAGTGACTATGCAGACTTAGGATACACTAGTTTAAAGCAGCAAATACTTGACAATGGTAAGGTAATCTATAATAGACACTTTACTCAAATGGGAAGAGATTTCATAATAAATCTACATAAAGATGAAAGCAAGAATAACACTAGGATTGATTAGATACCTAGTGTTATTTTTATATATAAATTAAAAATATAAATTAATAGGAGAGATTGAGATGGCTAAGAAAAAGAAAACAATTTCAATGAAAAATGCCGAGGTTTTATTTGGAGATGAAGGTATAAAGATATTGGAAAGATTAAAAGAAGAAGAAATAGAAACAGATTTAGAGACAGTATTAAGAGAATTTGAAGGTTGTGCAAATATAAGCATAACAATAGCTACTGAGTCAGAAATATAAATTAGAAAGGGACTAATTTGTATGAATATTAAGGAGTTTGAGGAGAAAAAAGATTACTGTCTAAAGAAATTAAATAAAGAAATAGATTTAGATTGGTCAGAAATAGCAAGTGAGCTTGGATTAAATATATCGAGCGATCATCTACGAAAGTTGTCATATGCATACAAAGAGTATGATGATTACATTAAAGAGAAGGGTATGGATTCCATATCTGATGATATACACCAAAAATTAGTCGAGCAAATGGTAGAGATAAAGAAACAGAAAGTTCAATTATCTGACTTAAGAGCTGAGGTTAATAGACAATCAAGATATCAAGCAAGATATGAGCAACTACTAGAAACAGTTAGATATTCTTGGGAGAAGGCGTGTGAGTTAAAACCTTATTATCAATACGAAGTAATACTACCTGAGAATGATAATATAGCAAGAGAAGGTGTTTTGCTACTTAGTGATTTACATTATGGACAGATAGTAGAAAACTATTGGAACTCTTACAATTCTACTGAGTTTAATAGAAGATGTGAAGTTTTAGTTCAAAGAGTGATTAACATATCTAAGCTACATAAGGTTCAAAAAGTCAATATACTTGGATTAGGTGATTACGTAAATGGACTGATCCATACAACTACTAGATTATCAAATAGAGAATCTATAGTTGAGCAAGTTACTAATGTATCAGAGGCAATATCTACAATAGTGTATAATATAGCTAAAGAAGTTCCATATGTAACATTGTCCATGACAGATGATAATCATTCTAGAATATTTGCTAATAAAAGTGAAAATACAGACAAGGATAGTTTTGTTCCTTTTATGAAAGAGTTTATAAAGTTAAGAATAAAAGAGTTACCTAATGTAGTATTCTTAGAAAATCATATAGATAGTGGTATATCTGTATTAAATATATGTGATAGAACTATTGTAGGTGTTCACGGAAATAATGATACATTAAAAAATGCTATACCTAAAATGACTTCTATGTTAAAAACTAATATTGATTATATGTGTATTGCTCATTATCATAATATCAAAGAAGATACTGTTGGTGAAAGCGAGCTAGTGTGTAATGGTAGTTTTGGAGGCACAGACGAATACGCTAAGAATCTAAGGTTACATTCAAAACCAATGCAAAAGTACATGATATTTAGTAGAGAATATGGTAGAGAGTGTACTTATAATATCGATGTCAGAGGTATTAGATAGAACTAAATAGAGTAAGATTTTAGATAAAAGGGTAGTTTTATTTTAGGACTACCCTCCTCTTTTCTAGGGGTGAAACAAGCATATAACTTCCCCCTAGTTGGTTGTGTGCTTGTTTTAGCTTAGAAATAGGCTAAACTCAATCTCCCTTAATTTATATATATTATTTACATGCCCTAGTGAGAACGGTAAATTCACTAGGGCAATTTTTTACATATAAAAGGAGATTAGTTTATGGCAGTTAGTAATAAAATGAAATGTGCGAACTGTGGTAAGTCAAGGGTTATTGAAAAGAATTTTTATATGAGTCATAGTCAAGTGTATAAGCACAATGATGGTAGAATACCTATTTGTAAGAACTGTACTCTTGAAAGGTATGAACAATTACTATTAAAATATGAAAATGAATTTAAGGCTTTGTATCATTTATGTATGAATTTAGATATTTATTACAATGATGATTTGGCTGCTGTAATGCGCAAGAATTTAAAAGAAAAAGACAATGATAGTTTGGCTAAGGTGTACTTGGCTAAGGTTAATTCTCTGCAACAATATAAAGGATTAACTAGTATTGATTCTGATAATATTCCTCTTGATGGGAATGTTGAAAGAGCTATCGAAGAAGTAAAGAAAACTGTTTCAGATAAAGTTAGAGTTAGATGGGGCAAGGGATACACAGATGATGATTATCTTGCTTTGGAATATTTCTTTAAGGAGTATGAAAATAACCTTGAACATGAAAATGACTTTATGAAACTAGAGATAATAAAAGAAATGTGTGTTATAAAACACATAAGAGATAAATCAATGAGAGACGGAGATTTCAAGACAGCAAGAGAATACTCTGATTTACTTTCAAAGAAAATGACTGATGCTAATTTAAAGCCAAGTCAACAGAAAAATTTTGGTGAAGCAGATGAAGATGTGTATTCATTGAAGATGAAGATTATAGAAAATGAAAGACCTGTTTGTGAACCTCTAAAAGAATATCTTGATGTAGATGGTTTTTGGAAGTATTTAAATAGGCATATGATAAAACCCTTTGCTAGTGCTATTGGACTTGCCAAAGGTGAGTACTCATTAGAAGATGGTAGTGATAAAATTGTGATGGATGAAAAGCTTACCAAAGAGTTGGATGGTGTTTCAGATGAAGACTAAGCATACTAAAAGAGATAAATTATCTAAGAGACCTTATGATAATCTTATGAATGGTATTGATATTTGGACTAGCTTTTGGAGAGCAAATCCACATAGATTTTGCTTAGATTATCTTGATATTAACCTACATATCTTCCAACAAATATTAATATATGCGATGAACAAATCAGATACATTTGTTTTTTTGGCTTCTCGGCGGATTAGGTGCGAAACGCCAGTATTTTCCTGTGTTTTAATAGTGTCTATTAATTCAAAATGGTAAAATACAAAGTGCCTAGTATTAAGTAAAATGCAAGTGCTTAATGCTGTAATTGAGGGAAATCGAAAGAGTCCTCCTTAAAATGGACAATATCGAGATTGCCATAAGCAAATGGTGATTGTAACGACTAGGAGTTGAGGGTTATTGCTACTAAAAATACTCCCACGAGCCTTCGACACTCATTGCATTTTTAACATGAGAGTGAAAATATAGTCTGAACTTACACAATGGTAAAGTATAAGAAACATAGGATAAAGAGCCTATGTGATAACATAATTGAAAACGTATCTTACTGCGGTCTACTGTTGTTGTAGATGTATTCTATTCCCAGGTACTAAAATAAACATTTCATCTAAAGTTAAATCTCAGAGTAATACTATTATTTCTGAGAAGATTAAAGATGAGTTAATGCCTCGTTCTGTTGCTTTAAGAAAAGAAATTAAAGAAATTAAGACGAGTGCAAATGAATGTTCTGTTGAGTTTTGGAATGGAAGTACTATTAAAGTATTAACTGCAAACGACAATGCTCGTAGTAAAAGAAGTAATATATTAATAACAGATGAGTACAGAATGGTTGATAAGGATATTATAAATGGTGTTTTAATACCTACTTTAACAGCTCCTAGACAACCAGGATATTTACAAAATGCAAAATATAAACACCTTCAAGAAGAAAATAAACAGATAGAGATGTCTCTATATAGATAAAGTACAATAAGTCTATATAGCAAATCGAGTAAAATCGGTCATAGGTATCGTGAGATACTTGGTAAGAAAGACTAAGTCTAATATTAGATAAGTCAATACCGAGGTAAATAATTAATTTAAAAGTTAATTATCACTGTAACGCATAGATATTGAAACTATTTTGAGAGATAATTACTCTCCATAGAATATAATGTATCCAAGAGTACTCGACACACTTTGTACAGATTGTAGTGTGAAAATGTATGCTAAACTAGAATGTGAAAAGACACATTCATAATGGAGGAAACTCCTAGAACTAGAGGATAAAAAACCTTTAGGATAATATAATTGATATCTTTCTTCAGGGTGGTATTCTTCTACATATTCTTATGAGGTATTTAAAGAAACTTATACAGATATGTTAAAGGGTAAAAACTCGTTTGCTTGTTCTATTCCTTTTACTTGTTCATTAGAACATGGTCTTATGACTAAGTCATATATTAAGAAGGAAATGGAGAAGGAAACTATGACACATGCTTCTTTCGTAATGGAGTATTGTGGTAAGTTCTACAATGAATCTGATAGTGCATTTTATAAATCAGATGTTATAAATCCTTGTAGAACATTAAGAAGACCTTTCTATCCACCTACTACTGTGGATTATTTAAAAAATAAAAATAAAAGAAATAAAGCTATGCCTAAGCAGCCTAATGAAATACGTATTATAGGTGCGGATATAGCCATATCAGCTGGTAAGCAAAACGATAATTCTGTATTCTCACTTCTTAGAGTTCTTCCCAATGGTGGAATATATGAGAGACAGCTGGTTCACATGGAAAGTCATAACGGTATGAAGCCTGATGAACAAGCGTTGATTATAAAAAGGTTATTTAAAGATTTTGAGGCAGACTATATAGCACTTGATCGATCTGGCGTCGGAAGTAGTGTGTGGTCAGAATTGCAGAAAATTACTGAGGATTCGGAGCGTGGTGAGGAGTATCCAGCTTATACTTCTATGAATGATGATAATACTGTTGATAAAATTGCCTCAAGAGGTGCTTTACCGGTCGTTTATACTATAGCACATCCTAGTGTTGCTTTCAATAGTGATATTGCCACTGGTTTACTTGCTTCTTTCCAAAAGAAAAAACTTAAACTTCTTATAGATCATATGGATGCTAGAACTGAAATGCTAGAGAAAAGTGGTGGAGAGTTTTTAAAATCATCTCCTGACGAACAGGCTAGGACTATGCTTCCCTACGTTCAGACCACTGCTCTTGTAAATGAGCTAATTAACTTAGAATACACTATCTTAAATGGTAGTGTAAGAATAAATGAAAAAGGTAGTGCGAGGAAGGATAGATATTCTTCATGCGCATATGCTAACTGGTTAGCAAATATGATTGAACAAGAAGAAGAGAAGAAGAAGAAAAGAAGCACTAAACAGACTTTTGCATTTTGGTAATATGTTCAAAGTCTTGAAAGGAGGATGATTAATGAATTTAAAAGGAATTACCAGAGAATCAAAAGAAGTACCTAAAGTAAATGATTCCATAGAGAAGAGATTAGCTTTTGCTCAAAATCCCGAATATGTTGATAAGCAATTACAATCTATTAATGAGATGTTGAGTAGAAGAAACTTTTCTTTATTGAGTGGGGTATCTGCATTATCTACTGAAATGTATAGACCTAGACAGATTTCTAGAGAGCAAATCAGACGGGCTGTAACTAATCCATATGCTAATGTTGAAACTTTACAACAGGCTTCTATGTTACTTAAAGCTACTAATGGTATTTACAAGAAGGTTTTGAATTATCAATCTACCATATTAACCAATGACTTTATGATTTATCCTATTTTAGTTGATAAGTTAAAAACTGCGGATAAGATGGATAAAGCATATCAAGAAATTGCTATTTATTTAGATAAGTTTGATATTAAACATACTGCTTGTTGGATATATGAGAGATTATTCGAACAAGGAGAATTGTACTTATATAAGCTTGAAGATGCCACAGGAGTTGTTATGCAAGAGATACCTAATACTCTATGCAAGATAACTTCTATTGAGAATGGCATACAAAAATATGGAGTAAATTTAGCTAAGTTAAATGATAA
>NZ_JBOGCC010000398.1:0-16115 GCF_051656525.1 Clostridium sp.
ATATCCGCTGAATCTTCATTTGGAATTGGTTTCGCTAAATTTAAATTTCCTGTATAATCTGGCATCTATATCCCTTCCTTTTTCATTACTTCTTCCCATGTATATTTTTTATAATACTCCCAATTTTTAGGAGGTAATAACCCCCATACTCTATATCTAAATGTATAGTTTATTGGTAAATGAGCTGGTTTTGCATTATCTATCGCTGCTTTTAAGGCATCTACATCACGAGGTATTCCAACGATTGAAATAAAAGTAATTTCTATAACAGCATTAGTAAACATTACAGCAACTTGCCCATTTCTCCATGAGTTAGCTATTGTTTGAAGTAACTGTAAATCACATTTTCCCGCTATTTTCCAATGACCTTCTATTTCTTCTCTTTTCTCTTCAATTGTTTTTCCCATGCATTTATAATCCATTTGATTTTCCATTATAGCTATTCCAATAGCTGACATGGTATCAAACCAGTACTCTTTTTCTATTTCATCAGCTTTAATTGAAATATTGTCTAATCTTTCTCCAGCAGTTCCTAATAAACTATTAATATAAGGATCTCCTCTAAAAACTTTATGTAAATTATTGATAATTTGAATTTTATGCGACATTTAAAGTCACACTCCCAAGAACTGCAACTTCTTTTATTCCTATATTTACATTTTCTTGTAATCCATTTATTGTAAAACTTGTCCACTCTTGAACTCCTTCTACATTTAAAATCCAACTTGATAAGATTGCATAAGAAACAGTATCTCTTTTAAATGCAATATTCTTTAAGTATTCTTTTATTTCTATCTCTATTAATGGTTTTAATTCATCTAAGTTATAACCATCTTTTAGTATTAATGTACTGTTTATATTTATTGCTTTAGCTGTTGCAGTACTTACTGTGCAATACGCTCCTATTGGTGCTTGACCAGCTCCCGTACCCCAAGTTTCATTATTATGTCCTTTAGGATCTACATATTCTTGAACTCTATTTATTAACTCCTCATTTGCTACAACTTTATTATCATCAATTATAACCATCTGAACAGTGTTATTTCCTTGCCATAATGGAAATACTCTTACATCACCTACTCCTACAACCTCTCTTCCCCATTGCATATAATGGTATTTGTTTCCTGATGTTGCAGGTTTTTGTATTTCTATCAGATACCTTTCTCTTAAAGAATCATCTGTTTCTTCATCATATCCATCTATCAGTTGAGTCTTATTCGTGACTTCCGAAATACCTTGAATTGTAATTGGAATAAGTGTTATTGAATTTGCTCCAACATTTCCATTTGCTCCTGGAATTTCAGCTTCTATGTTTACAGTTCCAATTGTACTTATAACAACTTCCTCTATTGCTTTATATCTATTTCCACTTTCTGTTTCAAAAATATCACCAACTTTAATAGTTCCATTTCCTTTTACAGTTAAAATTCCCTTAGCTTTATTTGCTTCTTTTCTTATTACACCTTTTCTTTGTTTTACAAATTTTGTTAGTTCTTCACCAGTTAAGTTATATATGTCTAATTTTTTAAAATATTCTTCTAGTTTTTTTTCAAACTTATAAGATTCAATAGCATATGTTCTTGTTAAATCTCTTGTAAAAGTTCCAACATCCTTTACATAATCATCTGGAATATTCCCTAACATTTCTTTTTCTATTTCATCTATAGTTGGTACTTTATATGTTGTCACTTTATATACTCACCTCACTTGTTAGAGTTTCTCCACTTTTTAATACAACTGTTACCTCTATATTTAAAGAATTAAATCCTGTTGATGATTTAATATTTTTAACTTCTTTTACTTCATCTTTTTTCTGAATTTTCTCTTTTATTTCTCTTTCTAATTCCATTACTCCAAAAGGAGTATTAAATATACTATGACCTCTTAAATTATATAAATCAGTCATTCCAAAACCAGTATCATCATAAACTCTATACTTGTTTGTTTCAGTTAATAACAATAGCTGAATCCATTGTTTAACTTGTTCTACTTCACTAGCTTCTTTAGTTTTTCCATCAACTATAACAACTTTTTTAGCTTTAAAATCAAAAAGAATCTCTTTCTTTCCTTTAGTTTCACTTACCTCTTTAACATCTATACTTTCATCAAAAACAGGAAATATACTCATGGTTTCACCTTCCTAAACTTTGAATCTATAAACCATTTTTGTCCTTTTTCTGTAGGAACAACTTTTACATAATCTCCAACTTTTAGAGTATCTGTATTTATAATTGTTCCAGTAGCTTTATATTTCCCTTTCCCTTCTATTGTTCCATGAGGATTTACTGCACCTAACGGGCATGTATTATTTGATGATGTTGTATTTATTGTTATCTCAGTTATTGTTCCTGTTATATCAAATTCCCTTGTATAATCATCATATAATCTATCATTCATATATAACATATGAGGGTATAAAGTTACTTGTCCATCTAAAATTGATATAGTTGTATCTGGAGGAGCTTTAATTACTTTTCCAATACATGGCTCAAATTCAACTGAAACATTCTCTCTTTCCTTCATCATTTTATTCATAATTCTCTTATAATCCATTAGCTCACCTCCAGCTCTAAACTACAAATGTGTTTACCCTTTGGAAAAGTATGAGTGCAACTTTTTATTAAAAACTCTTCTTTTAAACTAAATTCCTTAATTTCAACATCTAGTAATCTTCCAGCTCTAAGTTCATCATTTCCTAATACATCTAAGCTTGAAGTAGTCAGGACTTTATTTAGTTCTTTTAACTTTTGAGAAGCTATATTCCTAACTTTTGATATATCATCTTTATCTGGATCAACTTCAACTACCTCTTGAAGCATTCCATATTTTTGAATACTTTCTTTATCTTCTGCTTTTGCATAAATACTCTCATCCTCTGAATCATTTGACACAACAAGAACAACATTTTTCATATTTGATATACTTTCTGTAAGAGTAGGCATTCCAAATATATTATTAGTTACTTGTACTTTTATTTTTTTATGAGCTATCAAATTAAATGTAACTCCCTCAATCTCTAAAAGATATTTTTTTCCTGTTTCTTCAGTTACTATTTTCAAAATATCATCTATTATCTCAGCTACAGTATTATTTTTATAAATCTTATCAATTGATGTCGCTATTGGCTCTATTTTACCTATTTTAGCACCTATACTTTTCAATAGGCTTTCTATACAAGAAGAAGCATTTAAGCTATTAAATTGCTTTATAACTTTGTTTTTATTAAGATAAAAATAAAAATCAAAACATTTTATTTCTTTTGAAAATTTTAATGTATCTATATCTACAATGACTCCAGTAAATAGATTTTTCTCATTTTCAAACTTAACAATATCTCCAGTTTTTATTATTTCAGTTAAAGCATAATTTGAATCTATAAAGTTTCTAGGCATACTAAAATCAAATGTAGCTCCTAAAGTCTCTATACTTGTATTTAAAGAAATACTTCCTGCCATATTTGTTATGTCTGTTATAGTATCTCCTTGAATTAATTTTAATTTATGCACTATTCCCTCCATTCTTATTGGGATTTATATATTCTTGAACTGTAAGAGTATATTTTATATCACCATTATGTTTTTTACTGTATTTAAATTCTGTTATAATGCACTCCATATTTTCTTGGATTGACAAACTTGCAACTACAATTCTAAGTTTTTTATTTCTATGCCTTTCAAAGAAATCAACACAAAGTGGTGCTAGGGTGATACTCCCTAGCCAACCATAAAATTTAGAGGGAAAAAAACTCTCTATAGTTAATGTTTTTAGTCCTCTTTCTCCAACTAAAGTCAAAAATTTTCCACTTGTAGTTTCAAAAAGTTCAAAATCTAAAGGAGATTCAAATTCAACATCTGGAGGAACATATGGAAGTTTAAATATTTCTTTGTTATTGTCCACTGAAAAGTATATTTCCATACCTTTTAATATATAATTTGCTATACTTGAAATCATTTATTACCTCACCATATTTGATAGATTTGGATTTGTTATCTTTACAAATGCCTCTGCAACTTTATCTTTAAAATCGTTAAAACCATAAACATCACCTTTTACCACTATTGTGTATTGAGGAGCTGCATTTGACTTTGGAGAACTTTTTTCCTGACTATATTTTTTATTCTGTCCAAAATTAGGCTCTGCCTTTGTTGGAACTTTTAGATCTGGAATACTAACATTTCCAATTCCACTTGGAGTAGTTAATTTCACATCTTTAATATCTTCAACTTTACTTTTTGAATTTTTAGTTTCATCAATAGTTACATCTATTTCTTTATCCTTAAAACCAAATAAGTTTTTAACAAATCCTAGTGCCTTAGATGCAACTTCTTTTACTTTTTCAAAGTGTTGAATAAGTCCTAAAACTGCTGATACAACTAATCCTATTGGTCCTGTTAAAGCTGCAAATGCAAATCCAAAAGGTCCTAAAGAATCTAATAAATTTTTAATCCAAGCAAATAAACCTTTAAACATATTTATAACGGCATCTAAATGTTGCCATAAAGCATAACAAGCTGCTACAACTCCAGCTATGGCTAACACTACCCAACCTAATGGAGTCAATGCCAGTGTTCCATTCAATATTCCTACAACTATTGAAACTACTGTTATTACAGATTTTAATACTGCTAAAGCTTTTATAGTCAAATAAATGCTTGAAACAAATACTAATACTGTCTCTATTAATGCCCTATGTTCTTTTATAAACTTAAATAAATTTCCAAAGAATACAATCATACTTTCTACTGCTTTTGTAACTTTTTCTGCAATCCTATCTATAGTTCCATCCTCTTGCCATTTATTTAAAATCTCTACAACTCTTTCTATTTGCTGTTTTAATTTTTCATAAAGACTTCCTTGTCTAACTGTTCCCTCTTCTGTTATTCCCACTATTTTAGCTAGTGATGATTTTGTAACTCCTGTTACAGTTGACCATAATCCTTTTAAAGTTTTTGCTTGTTTTTCAGCTCCACCAGCAAACTTCTTTTGCATTTCAGCTTGTAAAATTGCTTCTAATTTAATTTGATCCTTTATCTGACCTCTTTTATTAAAAACAACATTTTTACCATATTTTTTAGCTGCTGCTTCCATCAATTGTTCTTTTTTTATTCCAAACTCTTTTAATCTTTCAAATTCTCCCATTACACCATCAGCCATAGCTTCTGTTGCTTGGTCAATTGATTTATTTGTTGCTCCAGCCATATCAGCTACATCTTTTAACCATCTTTCTGATGAAATACCATAAGCTTCCATTTTAGCGGTTGCTTCAACTACTTCACCAGTTTCAAAAGGAGTTGAGTTAGCAAATTTTATTGCTTTAGACATTAATTGTCCTGCTTTTTCTGTAGATTTGGTTGCTGTTTCTAGCTGCATTTTATAACCTTCAAGATTTATAGCTTCTCCAAATCCTTCTTTAACTGCAAATCCACTAATTATAGAAGCTACTGCTAAAGTTACTTGTGCTGCTCTTTTTATAAGAGTATCCATAGCACTTATCGCAGCTTTTCCCCACTCTTTAACTTTTCTTTTAGCTTCTTCCACCCTTTTATTAGTTTCAGATATAGATTGAGAATACTGTCTTACTTTATTTCTTGCTTGATTTAAGCGTTCACTATTACTTGTTATAGTTCTTTCATAATCAGTAATTACTTTTCTAGCTGTTTCAGTAGCTTTGGTATTAGCTTCCTGAGCAGTTTCTAAAGTTCTTAACTTACTTTTAGCTTCCTCAAGTTTTTTTGCATATGTTTCCATTTGCTTTTCTGAAAGCCCAGTAGTATTACTATATTTTTCTATCTCTGCTTTTGTTTTCTCAATTTGTTTTGAATTATTAGCATATGCTTTAGAAAGTCCTGCTATAGTAGCTTTAGAATGATTTATTCCTTTATTTGCATTTGCAATTGTTCCCTCATATTTTTTAACTTGTTCCTTTGCTTTTTCCAATTGACTACTAGCCATTGCTGTAGCTTTTGAAGCTGCTTTAAGAGGCTCAGACATCTTATCTCTTAATGTAAGTATTGTATTTATTACTTTATTACTTATTTTTACTCACCTCCTAAAGCTTTTAAAAATGCTTTCATTTTTTCAATGTCATAAAGTACTTTTTCTTCATTCATTTTTTCCATACTTCTTTGAAAAAATATTTGTTCTTCATAACTCAAATTTAATAAATAATCTAATTTATGTCCTTTATCAAGATAGTAAGAAATCCAGAATAATTCACCATATTCCTTACTATCTCCAATTAGTTTTTTATTTCTTCTTCAACCTTTTTTCTTGTTGCAGTTCCATCAAAAATATCACTTAATTCATTTGCTAAATCTTGAGTTTGATTATATCCAAATACCGCTGTAGGAATCTCATATGGAGTTATAGATTTGAATTTATCTCTAACCTCTTTAGCTTGTAGCATTGGACAACATAGATATACAAACTTTTGAGCTGCTTCTAAAAGTATTTTTAAATCTGCCTTTGTGCTTTCTTTAACTTGTTTATCTACAGAAGTACTTTTATCTTGAGTTACCTCAACACCTTTTGAAATTTCATTTAAATAATCTAAGATAACTCCTTCCCTAGGTCTAGCAAACTCAATCAACCCATAGTTTGGAACATCAATATGTGTTATCTTTACTTTTTTCTCCTCATTTTCAGCGAATTTATTTAAAAAATCTTCTAACTTTAATACTTGTTTTCCCATTCTCTCTCCTTTTGAATTTAAAGCTCCTACTAAATGAGGAGCTTTTTTATTTTATTGTTGTAACCACTCATGTGTTTCAGCTTGTCCTGATAATTCAATTTCTTGAACTTTACCTTTTTCAAAATCAATTAAAGTTTCTTCATCAAATGTAACTCCATCTAATTTAAGCCTTTTTGTCACTTTACCTGAAATATTTGTATTTGCAATAACTAAAGAAACGTCTTCCTCTTCATTAAAAGCATCTAATTCTTCTGTTCCTAAATATTTAAATGTTCCATTAAATTCAAGTGTTTCTCCTACTTTTACCCTTACTGTTCCATCACCAATAGGAGCTGGAATCTCTTCATATTTTGGTTTTCTTATAGCTTTTGCTTTAACTACAGTTAAAACCTCTTTTCCATTAATCCATAGATTGCCCTTATTTCCACTAAAGTAATCATTTTTCTTAGGATTTGCCATTTATTCCACCCTCCATTACATGAATATATCGAAGAAGAAATCTTCCATAATTCCACTTATCTTTATATTCCCTTTTAAAAATACTTTTGTTGCTACTGTCATTTTCATAGCATAGTTATCATCCCAAGCATTTACAGTTTCCTCTCCATACTTTGGATAATTTGCTAATCTTTGAGCTTCTATATCAACTAATGACCTATTATCAAAATTAGGATCTAATATTTTATCTCTAGCTAAAGATTTAAAATATCCATTTATCGCTGAAATTAAAAGCATTTGATTATCTAAAATATTTGGATATTTTCCTTTATAGCTAATATCCCAAGCGTTATAAATATCACAATAGATTAAATCCATTTTTTCAACAGTATTTATATGTGTCATTTCTTCAGTTACCCCTTCACCTAAAGTAACTAATGAATTTACTGCTCTTGAAACTTTTACTACTCCTTCATCATTAAAAAGTACATGTTCTCCATTTGAAATAGCTACTCCTAAATCTTCTGGTTCTGTTACACTAATAAATTTTAAAGGTTTTGCTATTCCAGACATCATCATGCTTAATCCTGCATAATAACCTAATAAATATGGTATTGCTTTATCTCCTGTAACTTCTCCTCTTTCATCAGGAAAAACTACTTTTTCATTAGTTTGATTTACAATATGCATATCATCTGGAGTTGTTCCTTTAAATATCATAGCTTTATATCTTTTTTTATTATTTTTATTTTCGCCTTTTACAAAGGTTGCTAAATCAGTATGATTTTTAGGAGTAGATGATAGTATTGCAATCCATGAGTTTCTTGGAATAATACCTTTTATTTTATTTAACAAATCAGCTAATACACCTTCTATTCCTAATTTAAAAACATATAATGCTAACGGTGTTCCTTCTAAAGCATCTTTTATATATTCAACATTTCCTGGAGTAAACTTAGCTTGTTCTTCACTTGTAAAGTCACTAATTGTTGTATATTTCTTTTTATTTTCTCCTTCAGTGCTATCCTCAAGAATTAAAGTAGCATAGCCTCTTTCTCCTCTTTTAATTGCACTTACACCCAAGCCTTTAAATGTTATATCAAGACTTGGTAATCCATTATTTGTTGACATCAATTCCCTCCTTAAACTCTAACTCTTCCATGTTGTACTCATATACTTTATTATATTGCTCTGCTATAAAGATATTAAAAGTACAATGTAGAACTTTATCAACTTCAAATACATTTACATCTTCAGATTCTGTTATTAAATCATCAGATATTTGAATCTCTCTATTTTCACTAAATGCTTCTGTTAAAATATCTCTCATCTTCAATAGATCTTCTTGATTTTTCTTTTGATGCTTTGGAAAATAAAGAATATCAAACTCAATTTTCTTTTCATCAAAATTATTTGCTAAATTATCCATATCTACATCCAACATTTCTACATAAAAACATGGTCTTTTAAATCCTTCTTCTATGTCAGATGAATTAACATCTACTTCTGGAGCATATTTTTCTAATTTAGCTACAATTCCAGCTTGTATATCTATAAACTTTGTCATATTCACCTACTTAAAACCAGTTTTCATAAGGATATCATCAATAAATTTTTCAGTATCTTTATAAAATTCATCTTCAAAATCTTTAGCTGCTGTTGTGAAAACATGTTTTCCTCTTTTAAATCCATGTTCTTTGCCTGTTCTATCTTTCTTTATATGCCCATATTCAATAAGATGAGCATGGGGAGCAGTTGAATATGCCCTAACTGCTAAATCCCCTTTAAAATCATAAACTTTACCTCTTTTGATACTTTTTAAATAATTTCCAGTATTTTCATTAACTCTAACTTTTGCAATATTTAAAGTTTTATTTTTTAATTTATTTCCACTTTTTCTTAGAAACTCTTTAGCATCTTTACCATTATTTATGCTATTTGCTAATTTTAACAAATCTTTTGATAATTGATTTAAACTCATACTATTACTCCGTTTTTAACTTTGCCATTAAGTCCATAAAGCCATTCTTTTTAAAATCTGGATAAATATATTCAATTTCATATATCAACCCTTTAAATTTGATATACTGCGATGTATCAATTTCAGTTTTTCTAATTCTAATTTTAAATCTAGTATTATTGGCTTCTGTATTTCCCTCTCCACTTATCATATTTCCAGATTGAAATTTTATTTCTGCCCATAATTTTTTAACTAATACATCTTCATAAGTTGTTCCAATTTTTCCAGCTACTTTTCTTTTAGCATAAACTTCTATTCGATTTTTTAATCTACTACTAAGGTTGGACATTATAATCACCATACTTTAATTTTGTATATAGGGACGATAATATATTATTTGGTTTAAACTCTAAATCCTGAGAACCTCTATTTTCATATCTATCAGTTATAATTATCAACTGTGCCAATTCATAAGTTTTTGTATCTCCACCAGAATCAAAAGTGACTCCAGTGGAATTTTCTATCTCTTCTTTACTAAATTCTATCAATGTCTCAATTAAAGAATCCTCGTACTCTTCATCTATCCTTAGATATTCTTTAGCTTTTGTTAAATCGACCATTTAATTTTCACCTATGCTCCTGCTGATAAATCTAGTTCTCCATAAACTACAGCATTTGTATCAAACTTTTTAACATCTAATCTTATAATTGCTCTTATATCAGTTCTATCATTAATAAATGATTCTCCACCTGTATTTGTAGCTAATAAAGATATTGCTTGTCTATCAAATAGAACTACTCCTTCCTTTAATGAACCTATAATTACAGGTGCTTTATTTAGTTTTGTTTTTAATATTCTATTTGATAAAACTATTACTGGTCTTCCAGAAAGTAATTTCTTTGTAGGATTTTTAGGATCTTTCTCTAAGATATAATTTCCTTGTGTGTCTTTTAATTTATTAAAATAGTTAAATGAATCTTGATTTAATATAACTGATGATAAAGAAGATATTGCTGGATCTAATTCTTTATCAAGTACATCCTTTATGTCATCTATTCCTGTTATTGCTTTTTTAGTAAATGTTTCTAATATTGAAATTATTAAAGTATTTTCTGTTGCTGTTGATTTTTTAGATAACCATTTATTTAAATATCCTCTTAATTTAGCACTTGCATCTGCTAGTAACTCATTTGGAACTGGTAAAATTCCACCATATTTTTTAACCTTATACTCCACTGGTTCAAATTGAGGATTAGCCGTATTTCCTATTGTTGTATTTTCTCCAATAGCATTAAATGAGGTATGCTCTGCATCTTTTTCTAAAACTCTTGAACCAGTTAATGTTGATACTGGTTCAACTGTTACAAAATCTCTTAATGATGTAAATTCTCTTTTTAATTCATTAATTTGTGTTTGTTGGTCTATTGGAATTAAATATCCACCATCAGCTTGACTTTCTGACCCTAAACTATTTCTAGCTTCTCTTAATATTTCAGCATCTTCTGCTGTTGGAGTACCTTTTAAAGCATTAAATAAAGCTTCTTCATATCTAGCACTTGTATTCTTAGGTTCTATTCCTCCAACTTTAACGATTTTTTCTCCATTTCTATTTTGAGGATTAACTTCATCTTCTGGTATTGCCTCTTCTAATGTTTTTAATTTTGCTTTAACTATTTGAATTTTATTGTTTATTTCATCAAATTGTTCTTTTGTTACTCCTTCTTTATCTAACATTTCTCTAGCTTGATTTTTAAGGTTAAAAAGTTCCTGCTGTAATTGTTGTTGTTTTGTCATCTATGACCTCCCTATAATTCTATTAAAAGTTTTAATTTTGCTTTTGCTATATCCATTTCGGAACTTCCGAAATTATCATTTTCTTTATTATTTTCTATTTGCTTTTGCTCCTGAGCTTTAGTTTTTAATTCTTTTGGAAGTTTATAATTTTTATATATTTCTCCTTCTAAACAAGCTTTGGTATTGTTGCCTTCTCCTAAAGTTAAATTAAAGTATTCTTGAGCCTCTTTTCCATTAAACCAACTTTCTGCTTTCATAAGTTCTAAAAACTTTTCTTCAGTTACTCCCTCTTTAGCTTTTGACATGTACGCATTTGCTATTGTTGAATCTAATCTTTCATATAAAGTAGCTCTTTCTCTTAAGTCATCAGCGTTTCCTATTGCTAATCCCCAAGCTTTATGAATCATTAAATATGCATTTTCTGGTATTATAATCTCATCTCCTGCCATAGCTATTACAGATGCAATTGAAGCTGCATATCCTTCAATATAAACTTTTTTATATCCTTTGTGTCTAGCTAACATATTGTGAATTGCTAAACCAGCAAATACACTTCCTCCAGGAGAATTAATATAAATATCTAAATCTTTATCTTTTATTTCATCTAGTAATTCTTTTACATCTTTTGGTTCAATCTCATCATCACTCCACTTATTTGATGTAATCTCTCCAAATATAACCAACTCCGCTTTCGTGCTGTCTTTATTTTTTACTTCAATCTTTCCTTTTTCTAAATTTAATACTGACATCTACTCACCCCCTTTTTTATACTGTGTTCCTATATTCTCTAAATTAATTGTAGAGCCATTTCCTAATAAAGTATTTCCTCCTTCTATATATGGAAGATTTAAGTCTTCTCTAACTTCATTTGGTGTCATAGCAAAATTAGTTAAATATTTGCTATAAACTTCAGCTTGAGTTTTATTGTCCATTTTAAATAGCATCTTTTCATTTATCTCTAATCTATATCCCTCTCCTAACTCTCTTGGTGTTAATAATTTATATGTTAATTCTTGTTCATATGCTTTAAATAAAGGTTGCAAAGTATTAACATAGAAATCTACCTGTTGAGTTTCAGAATTGCTATATGACGATTTTGTATAATCATTTATTACATTTGGCTTTATTCCAAAAGCTGCTGCTAACTGTAACGCTGAGGTTCTATTATTTTCAAAGAATTGAGCATCTGCTAATTTCATATCTAGTAATTGAGCTTGCATTCCAAATGGCATTGGTATAAATTTTCCAGAACCTTGAGCTTTAGCAAAGCTTTCTATTTTTTTTGCAAGCTTTTCTTCAGCTGCTTTGTTTAATTCTCCTGTATATTGAACTAAAACTTTAGATCCGAACATATTATTTTTATATAGCTTGTTTAAGAATCCAATTGAATTTTTACCACTACTTATTTGAGTTTTTAATATATCTTTTATTGGAGCTCCTGATAATCCATCAAAACTTATATGTGTTTTTAGATGAATAATTTCATCCATTTCAAAGGTATATTTCTTACCGTTTCTTTGGTCTGTCCAAACATACCATACTGCATTTAAACTCCCTAAAATACCTCTATTATCAATCCAAATTTCCATTTGATCACTAGGTAACAACCATAAATATCTAGGAAATCCATTCTTATCTGCTTCTATATAAATATATGAATTTCCATAATGCAATTTATTAAGCTCTACTGTTCCCCAAAATGTTGTAGCTGTCATATAAGGATTTGGTCTAATATTTAAGAGGTTATCTATTTTGGAATCTAAAACTCTTTCTTTACCTTTTTTCTCAGTTAGAACTCTTTTTTCCCAAGGCATTTTAGCCATTGTTTCTGATAAATGTTTTAAACATATAAAATAGATTGTTTCTGATAGATCACTTGATTGCTCTATATTTTCTACATCAATTCCTGTAAGTCCTAAAAATTCTCCAATCTCTTTAAGAGAATATCCATCTTTTTTCCTATCTATTTTTATAATATTTTTAATTTTATCTACTATTTTCAATTATTCACCTCCTCCATACAATCTATCTAAATATTCATCAGAAGCATATTTATTCATATCTAATTCAAATTCATGGTACATTGCTAATTTAAACCCACATAATAAAGCATCTATTGGGTCAATTCTTCTAATCGATGCATCTTTATCTATTTTTATTAAACCGTTATTCTGCCTTATTACTGTATTACCCATTGCATAATTTAATAATGGATTTGGTAGATAATAAACGTTCTCAGAATAAACTTGTTCTCTAAATCCTGCAGTACTTTCATTTAAAGACTTATGAGATTGATAAACTTCCGTTACTTCATAACCTTGATTTTCTAAGTCCATCATCAATTTAGAAGCATTAGCTGGGTCAAAACAAAGATGCCTTATATTCCATTTATTTTCTTCACAAACTCTTAGTACATAATTCATAACTTGTTCTTGATCTACTATTGGAGTATTAGTCACTGTTAGAAATCCTCTCTCCTCCCAGCTATCATAAGGAACTTTATCTATTAATTTTCTTTCCATTAATTTATCTCTATTGGGAATAAATGAATGACTAAATACTACATATTTTGTAACTTCATCAATCATTATAGGAATTATAAAAGCCACACTAGTTAAATCTATTTTGGCTGACATATCAAATCCTACATAAACAGGTCTATTCAAAATATCAAATGGCAACTTTTTAACTTCACATCTTTTCCATTTCTCCATATCCATATAACCTAAGTCTTTAGCTTGAACCCAAATATTTAATATTTTTGTTTTAAACGAAATCATCTTTTCAGGTATGCTTTTTGCTACTTCATAATCAGAAGCTATTTTATCTATACCTTCTTTATAAGTTGCTCTTAATGGATTAGCTTTCTTCCAAGTTCTTATATCACCGATATCATCATCTTTATCTGCTTCACAAATATCTACAAAATACTCAACATTATCTATATCCATATCTGGATTTAATAATTCTGAGCAATACTTATATTCTTCTGTATAGCATGGGACATTTAAATCAACTCCTGCTGTTGTTATTATTAGCAATAATGATTCTTTAGAGTTACTTCCTAATGCTAAATCATAAAACTCTGTTGTTGTATGTTGATGGTATTCATCTAAAACTAAAGCAGCTGGATTTGTTCCATCTCCTGTTTTTCCATCTTGTTTAGATAATGGTTTTAAAAATGAAGTTGTTTTTATATGAACAATTTTATCTCTTGTTAATTTAAACTTTGGTGATAATGGACTCCCTATAAGCATGTTTTGACACTCTGAAAATAATAATTTTGATTGTTCTCTCTTTGTTCCTGCACAAAAGGTTTCTGCTATTTCATTATTTCTAGTTGCTACTGTAGAAATTTCATAAAGCATACATCCTGCTTGCATCTGAGTTTTTGCATTTTTTCTTCCAACCTCTATAAAAGCCTTTTTGAATCTTCTATACCCATTTTCTCTTTTCCAAGCATATATTTGACAAACTATAAATTTTTGCCAAACAGTTAATTCTATTGGAGTTCCTGCTAAAATACCTTTTGAGTGCCTAAGATATGTAAACCATTTAACAATTCTTTGAGCTTCTATTTCATCCCAAATAAATTGATTCTCTTCAATATCTTTTAAAAAACGCTTACAAGCCCAAATATGCTTTTGTCCACTTGGTATTATGCCTTCTATACACTCTCTTGAATATTTTATAAGTTCTTCTTTAATGCTCATTAAATATCTCCAAATTCTTTATTTAATTTTTCATCTGATGTTGTTTTTATTCCACTTCCAACTTTTAACCTAGATTCCATTGTTAATCCTAATAATGCTCCATACCTTTTCATCTCGTCAGAATATTTTAATTCTAAATTTACTAGTGGATTTACATCTTCAACAATCATCACATCTGTTTTTAAATTTTTTACAATTGAGGTATATCTAGCAAAGGCATTACAATAAGCTCCTAAGTTGTTATAATCTAAATTACTTATCATAGATTTTTTATTAAATTGTTCTACCAACCTAATCCATTCAATAACTGCAATTTCATTCACTAACCATTCTGGTGGATTTTCTAATTGATCGTTTCCTACAAATACCAATTCTTCTTCTAACTGTTTTATTTTTTTCTCTTCTTGAGTTAAATGTTTTGTTTGTGCTTCAAGTGGTTTTCTTATTTTCCACACCTCCTTTTACAAAGTCTAAATTTTTTCTCAAAGGGAAATTTGTGAAAAGAAAGGGAGGGATGCGGTGATAAGGCATTTCCTGAAAACTTTCTCATATACCCCTCCCCCCATACTCAAGATCATATACTTGAATAAATTCTTTTATTTGCTTTATTGTCTCCAGCTTATTCAGTTCATAAAGTTTATGAATCTCTCTATGAGCTTCATCACTCACATATACTAAGTTTGATAATAACAAAGCTTTTGTTTTATCTTGGGATACTGGAACAATATGATGAGCTGTTGTACCTTTCTTAACTTTCTTATGCTTATATAAACTCCATAAACATAAACCAGAATATTTATTTTTACAGCTTTCCCTTAATACTTTCCAGGTTTTGCTATTATAAAATTCACTATTTTCTCTTTGACATTTATCATAAACTTTATTAGATTCAGATCTAATTTTTTCATTACATCCATTAGGACATTTCTTTAGATTGTATGAATATACTTTTCTACATCTAGGACATATTCTATTCATCTACAACAACTCCATAAGCTTTTGCTTTCCTTTCTTTTGTTTTTAATTTTATCTTCTTGAGTTTTAAATCTACTGAATCAGCATCTAACTTTACTTCCCTCTCTTTTTCTCCAGCTAATACTTCACTTTTATATGCCTCATATCTAGCTAATCTTAATTTATAATCTATTTCCTCTTGAGGACTCATTATTGAATATAACTCTTTAGCAAATTGATAATTTTCTCTATGAGAAGATATTCTAGTCTTCAAAGCAGTTTCTGCATCTTTGTTTGTTGGTCTTTGCTTTTTTCTTTCCAATTCAATTTGATAAGCTAAGGTTGCTTTATGTAAGTTTCTATAATGATTAACTATCTCTTCTCTCTCAGCTATATGACTCTCTATATCTTTTTCTACTTCTTTGATATAAAGTATTGAGGCATTGATACCCTTTTCCCATTTCTCTTTACTAGATAAATTTCTTAATGTGCCATAAGATAATTTATATTCATAAGCCAATTCTTTTAAATCTTCTCCATACTCAAATCTTTTTCTTATTTCTT
>NZ_JBOGCC010000399.1:0-2389 GCF_051656525.1 Clostridium sp.
TCCTTTTATTAAGTTATCTTTTTGTCTTCGTGGTATTTTCTCAACTTTTCCAGTTAGTGTATACCATATTTGATCTAAGCTTACAAGTGTCTTTGTATAGTTTATGTTATACAATGCTCTTAATGCTACATATACCCCATATCCATACTCTGTCAAATTATCTCCTCCCAAATCTTTTGCCAAACTCTTAAATAAAAATACTTTGTTCATAAAAATCAATCCTTTCTATATTTAAAAATTAATCAAATTGGCTTTAGCCAATAACTATAGTTTCTAGTTTTATAGCTCTCTAGTTATATAATCTATGGGTAGTTTTTTGTACACTTTTCTGTAATTCATATTTTTGTTTGTTGATATAAAATGTACACAATCATGTACAAAATTTTTACATTATTTTTCGCATAGAGTCTTTAAATTAAAAAACCCTTGTATTTAATAATAAAAAAACGATAAAAATTGTACCTAATCGTGTACATTTTTTTTTAAATGAAATTCTTTACATTTTGTCAACCATTCTCCATAATATTTTCTAGTATCTTCTAAATCAAATGATACATACATCTGATTCCTTTTTTCATTAAATCCAAATTCTTTTACTGCACATCCTTTTTTAATATAAAAGTTTGCTTGGTTTCTATCATATATATTAATCATATTATTCACCTTTCTTATATGGAATGAAATTTAATGGTATAGATAACCATTCCCCATAAACTTCGTTTGTTTCACTCATTACAAATGTCACATAAGCTTTTTTTCTACTATTAACTCCAGCACCTATGGGTTTAACGCCTTTGCTAATATAGAAGTCAGCTTGGTACATATCATAAATGTTAATCTCTTTCATCCTAATCCCTCCTCTATAATATGTAAAGGGGAAATTAATCCCCTATTTCCTACTCTTCTTCTAACATTTCTTTTGCATCATAGTAACCTTGCCAATTGTCAACCCCACAAGCTTCTAAACAATTTAAAAACTCACTATCATATTTTAAACCTTCATACTCTTGTTTTGTTATTGTTACCATTTCTTTTTTCATATCATATCTCCTTTTATTCTTATTCATAGTATATTTAGGAAAGGATGAAGTTATCACCCTTTCATTTGTTTCCTACTTTACTGGTTTTGCAGGTTTTTCTGCTTTTCCAATCCAGAACCATTTTCTCATTTTATCACCACACTTTATTATTAAAATAAATTCTATAATCTTTGCTGGTATTCCATATATAAACATTGTTAATTCATTCATGTAGAAAATATCTTTACCTATTAATTCAAGAGACATACAATATGTTGTTTCTAAAATAAGTGTAAAGAATGTTGAAATAATTGAAATTTTAATTGCTTCCTTTAAACTAAATTTGTTTATATAAGATATAAATATTGTCATAAAACCAATACAAATTAGTTGAAATATTATTGGAGGAAAACTATTTACAATTATTTGTTCTATTAATCCAAACAACAATATCTCCCACCATTTAAACTTTCTGCATCCACTAACTACTTCAAAAAACTTACAAAAGATATAAGCCTCAATAATTCCAAATAGTATAAAATCAATCAATATGTTCATTAATATTTCCATCTATGTTCAACCCTTTCATTCACTTTAATTTTTTATACATCTTTTCCGTTACTTACCCACTTGATGGATACCCACCAGCAGTCATCACCTATAATCTCTTTCTTCAGCCACCATTTGTCTTTCTTCTTGAGATTAAGGTTATCTCTTTTGTATATCAATAAGCTCATACTATCTACATCTGGCACAAAACAATATGAGCTTATTCCTTTATCTAAAACTAAACTTAACTCCCCATTAAATATCATTGTATGATAATTCTTAAATCCTGCCACAATCATATAGTTTTTTACTTCTTCTAATACATCTAGGTTCTCAAGGGTGTTTCTCAAGTACCACATTTCTTTTACTTTATCCCTCATTGTACCCTCCTTTTAATCCTCAAAATCTTTTACTGCACTAATAAAACTCCTTGTGTTTTTGTGTAACTTTACATTTTGGTCATGATAAAAGTCAGTTGTGTCTTGTACTTCGTTGATAGTATCTTTAACTTGATTGACTCCTATTTTGATTTCTTCCAAAAGTGTTTCCATCTTTTTCAGTCTACTTTCAACCACAAAAAGCCTAAAAATAGCAACTAGTAAAACTCCAGTTATTAAAGTGTATATTCCAAAATCATTACGAGTAAAATTCAATTCTCCTTTGTGCCAATATTTACCCACATAATAAAGTAAACACGGCACAGACACTAGACTACATAAATAACTCAAAACTCTTCCTTTCATCTTATAACCAACTCCCTTATGTCCTTATTTTTATTTACAATGGATTATAGATCCATTTGTATTCTTAAACACTTATTT
>NZ_JBOGCC010000400.1:0-3751 GCF_051656525.1 Clostridium sp.
TGAAATCTTATTGCACTTAATATCTCTTCATCATTTATATTAAACTTCTCCTTAGCTACTATAGGTCCAACTATACTATGCCAAAGCTCTGGTGTTTTTTTCTCACTTAATGTTAATTGTATATTATTTTCCTCTATTAGCTTCTTCATTTCTTCTTTTGACATATTCTTGCATACATCATGTAAAAGACCTGCCATTTCTGCCTTTTCTATATCAGCTCCATAAATTTCTGCAAGTTTCTTAGAGGTTGAAACTACGCCTAATGTATGCATAAATCTATTTTCTTTTAAATTATTTTTTAAGTAGTCATATATAATTTCTTTATCCAAAATATAACACCCCTTATTATTTATAAAGCTCTTCCCTTTCTATTATGTCTAAAACTCTATTTGGTAAGAAAAACTTAACATTTCTATTTTCTTTTATTCTTTTTCTAATATCTGTTGATGAGATATCTAAATCTCTTAGATTTAAAAATATAATTTTTGTTTTGTATTTATTTTCTATGTATTTCTTTTGTTTTTCTAATTCTCTATCATTAAATCCTGGTCTTTTAAATACAACTAAATTGGCCACTTTAAATATTTCATCTATTTTTGCCCAACTTTCTAATTCCATAAGGCAATCTGCCCCACTTATAAAAAATAACTCTACATCTTTTTCTTTAAAAACTTGCAGAGTCTCATAAGTATAACTTGGGGTAGCTTTCTTTACTTCATAATCTGATGATGTAAATCCTTCTATTCCTTTTATTCCTTCACACACCATTTCATACCTTAAAGCCCCCTCAGTAACCTTTTTTAAAGATTTATGAGGAGGATTTCCATTAGGCATGAATATAACTTCATCTAAATGTAGCTCTTCCATAGCAGCGTCTGCTATATATAAATGTGCTATATGAATAGGATCAAAGGTTCCACCGATTATCCCAAATCTTTTCATTTTATTTTTTTGGTATCTCTATTTTAGGATTCTTTTTTGACTCTTTATAGATTACTATTTTATTACCAATTGATTGTACCCCTTCAGCATTAACTGCCCTGCAGATAGTATCTGAAGCTTCTCTTGTATCTAAACCACTATTTTCTAATACTTTTATTTTAATAAGTTCTCTAGCTTCTAAAGCTTCTCTTATTTGTGTTAAAAAGTTATCCTCTATTCCATTTTTCCCTATTTGAAATATTGGGTCAATTCCGTGAGCAAGCTTTCTTAAATATGCTCTTTCTTTTCCTTTTAGCATGTAACTGCCTCCTATATACTATAATAAATATTCAAATTCAAAGTCATTAAGATTTACTACATCTCCATCTTGAATTCCAAGCTCTCTAAGGTCATTAAATATACCTTTATTCTTAAGAACTTTATGGAAGTATCTTAATGAATCAGCATCATTTACGTTAACAGCACTTAAAAGTCTATCTACAAAGCTTCCTTCAACATAGTAAGTGTCGTTTTCTTCACCTTTTTCAATTCTGATTTCATAAGTAAATCTTTTCTCTTCTGGAATGTATCTTTCTTCATCTGCAATTTCAAGAGTTGTAATTGGAATGTGCTTAAGCATTCTAGCTGCTTCTTTTATTACTGCATCTACATTATCTCTAGTTGCTGCTGACATTTTAAATACATTGTCATATCCTAATTCATTAACTTTTCTTTTAAACTCTTCAAATACTTCTTCATCATACACAAGGTCCATTTTATTTGCTACAACTATTTGTGGTCTATCCACTAATTTTACAGCATATCTTTTAAGTTCCTCATTAATTTTTAAGAAGTCTTCAAATGGATCTCTTCCCTCAAGTCCTGACATATCAACTACGTGTATTAAAAGTCTTGTTCTTTCAATATGTCTTAAGAACTCAAGACCTAATCCTACACCTTCACTAGCACCTTCAATAATCCCTGGAATATCTGCCATAACAAAAGGTTCAACACCATCTGCTGCAACAACTCCTAAGTTTGGTTTAAGTGTTGTGAAGTGATAGTTAGCTATCTTAGGTTTAGCTTTAGTTGTCATTGATAAGAATGTTGATTTTCCTACATTAGGGAAACCTAATAATCCTACATCTGCTAAAAGCTTTAACTCAAGAAGTACATTCATTTCTTCTCCTGGCATACCTGGCTCTGCAAAGTGTGGTGCCTGTCTTGTAGGTGTACAGAACTTAACATTTCCTTTTCCACCTTTTCCACCTTTTAATAAGATGTACTCATCATCTTTTTCTGAAAGGTCACAAATTATTTTGTTACTTTCTGCTTCTCTTACTATAGTTCCCATTGGTACTGTAATAATTAAGCTTTTTCCATCTCTTCCGTAACATTTAGACTCTCCGCCTCTTTGACCTTCTTCTGCTACGAACTTTCTTTTATATTTGAAATCCATAAGAGTTGTAATTCCAGTGTCAACTTTTAATATAACGCTTCCACCTTTTCCACCATCTCCTCCATCTGGTCCTCCAAGTGGTACGTACTTTTCTCTTCTAAAAGAAACAGCTCCGTCTCCACCTTTACCAGATTTTACGAATATCTTGGCCTTATCTATAAACATATACTCACCTATCCTTATGTAAAATCTATTTTTATTATTCCCTATCTATCTAATATTCAAACATTACACAGATTTTTCTTCTTAATTTTATAAAAAATAAAATTTAGTTTAATTATATCAATAATATTAGGTTTTAGATATAAAGAAATGGTAATTTATTTTTGCATATTTAAAAAAGCACCCGAATTACGGGTGCTTTTTGTATACAACTAAAATTATTCAGCTATTTCTATTGCAACAGGATAAACAGAAGCTTTCTTCTTGTCTTTTCCTACTCTTTCGAATCTAACTACTCCGTCAATTTTAGCGAATAAAGTATCATCCTTACCCTTTCCAACGTTGTTTCCTGGGTGGATTTTAGTTCCTCTTTGTCTTACTATGATGTTTCCAGCAAGTACGAATTCTCCGTCAGCTGATTTAACACCAAGTCTTTTTGACTCAGAATCTCTACCGTTCTTTGAGCTACCTACCCCTTTTTTGTGGGCAAATAATTGAAGGTTCATTATTAACATATCTACACCTCCTCTGTTTTAATATTTATATATTCTCTACGTCTATTAGTTCCTAATGTCTGATCTAAACCTATAACAACACTGTCTAAGCTAAGCTTAAATGTTTTAAGTAAAACTTGTGCTGACTCTAATTCTTCTACTGAAAAATCAGAAAGATCTAGTTTTAGGTATCCATCTCCAATATCATAAGTACAGTTAAGTTCTAAAACATTATCTAAACCTATGATAACACTTTGTGATAAGACTGAAACTGAGTTACAAATCATATCAAAAGCTTCACCTATTAGAAGTTCGTCACTTTGAAAGTCCCTTCCTTCTGGCATAGCGTGACTGTCAATAGTAAAACCTATTATCTTATCATTCTTAGAGTAAATCTTTGCGTTAATCATAGATTATGCTTCGATTTTTTCTATCATGATTTTAGTGTAAGGTTGTCTGTGTCCAGCTTTTCTTCTGTAATCCTTTTTAGGCTTATACTTGAAAACTGTAACCTTCTTAGCTTTTCCTTGTGCTACAACTTTAGCAACAACTTTAGCTCCTTCAACTACTGGAGTTCCAACTTTTAAAGTTTCTCCACCAACAGCTAATACTTCTGTTAATTCAACTGTTGAATCAACTTCAGCTTCTAATTTTTCTACGAATAATACGTCGCCCTCTTGAACTCTGTATTGCTTCCCACCTGTTTTTACTACTG
>NZ_JBOGCC010000401.1:0-3368 GCF_051656525.1 Clostridium sp.
ATAGCACCCATTCCACCATATCTTATATGATTTTCTGATAATAAATTTTGAGAATACATATCTATTTGTGTTCCATCTGCTGCAACTACATTAATATCTCCCCATATTTTAGGTAATGAACATTTATTATATTCATTAACAATATCAGCAATTGCTCTATCTAATTTATCTTCACTAATATGCCTTTTATTTGTAAAATGTATCATATGAGGTGTTATATTGCCTCTAATATGTTTTGAAGTTTGTGTTGGTCCCATATTTGAACCATATCCAAAAGTTAAAACTATATACCGTTCTTTAGGATTTTTAAGTTTGGGTTCCGAGCCAGAGATTGGACCAAAATGTTTAGTATATCCTACCCAATGTTCCACATTACAAAGAATTTCCATCATATTTCTCTCAGGCATATACTGTTCTATTTTTCTCTTAAATTCTTTGATTTTAACGGTATCACGAGTACTATTTTTACGCCTTAAGATGACTTCTCCATCTGCTTGTATAGAAAGTTCAACATTATCATCATAATTATTATTAACGTGCCTACATTTATCTGTAAGCATAGACTGCAAATTCTCTATAAAACAATCTTTTCCTATAGGAATATTAATTTCTTTACAATAATCATCCAATAATGGAATGCACTGATCCCAAGTAAGTAATTGTTCTCTATAATCAGCATATTCATCAGAATCATTAGCATAAATATCACCTGTTTTAAATTCAGAGGCTATATATGAAAATACACAAATTTCAAAATACCTTCTAAAAAAAACATCTTTTCCATCCAATTTACTTTTAATAATCTTTTGCCATTTTTGATTAGCAAAAGATAAATCAATGGTTGCATCTATAAATTCAGATTTCCGAGATTCATTAGAAAGTAAATACTCTATAGCCTTAACTAATGACTTATTATCGGTTGTAGAACCTATAGATAATATATTTAGAATCTGAAAAAAAGTTTTTCTATGACTTTTAAATGACTTCCATAATAACGGATAATAATTTTTATTATTATAAGCAGTTATTTCTGTGCAATCTTTAATTAATACTTCATAACCACCATTTCTAGTTACTATATTTTTAAAATTATCTGCAAAGTCATTTTTATTAGCACATTGATAAGAAGTTAATAACATCTCTTGTAAAATCTCAATCATACTTTCTGTTTTCCCTCTTTGATTATCTAACATCAACTCAAGATTCTCTTTAGCTTTGTTATGTATTTTTCCAATTCTTTTAATAAACATAGTAATCATATCATCTAATGTTTTAACTGTATTATTATATATAAAGCAAATTAGTATAGTATTTCTTTTAGAATCTGAAATTTTTTTCATTTCAGCTGCATCTAAAGCTTTAGCTTGTGATGCGAAGTATTTAATTTTAGCTGGATGAATATCCTTTATAATATTTTCACCACATTTTAATCCTTTTAAGTATAAATAGTTATTTTTAATTGATTTCATATTGTTCAATGTAGGGCTTTTAGGTAGTTCTTTTATATAATTAAAAAGTGATTTACCTTGCTCATCAATTTCAAGAATAAATTTTAAAGATTCTTTATCAAATTCACTTAATTTAAGTGCTACATTATCAAAGATTGTATTATTTATTTCATTTCGCTTAGTACTAATTATTCTATCTAGAGTACTAAATGAAGGTAGTTCACAATTATTTTTGATTAAACTTTCAATAACTGCATTAAATACATCAGCTGGATTTTCCATTATTGGCTCAAAATCTTCAACTGTTTTAATTGCTAATTCTTTTATATATCTTAAGTCATCTTTTATATTTAATTCTTGTTTGATAATGCTTTTATACTTATATAATGTTTTTTCTGATATTAATAAATTTTCTTTAATATCTAAATCAAATATAGTATTTATATATTTAATTATTTTAGTTGGGATATTACTGTATTTAGGGAAATATCTAAGTTTTTTAAACAACTTTAGAAATGTTAAAAAGGTAATTACTTGATTTAATCCTTTTACATGTCTATAAGCAAGTTGTATTTCTTGATTTGAAGGTGTATAGTATTTTAAAATTTCATCTTCAGCTATTTTGTCATTTAAAACTGGATAAATAGTACGATCTATTAATGCCACAAAAATCATTCCTTTACTGTTTTAATCACCATTTCAAAAAGTATACTTTTTGAAATGGTGATTAAATTATAATTATAGTCTTTCAAAAATTCAACATCTAGTATTATGAAAGATTTCAAAATTATAGTATAATTATTGAAAGACTTATTGTATTTTAAGGAGAATTATTTGATGAGAAAATTTTTTTATGCAAGAGTAAGTAGTACAGCTCAATCTTTAGATAGACAACTTGTCAACGCTAAACACCTTGGAATTGACAATGAATATATTTTTTTAGAAACAGCAAGTGGAAAAGACTTTAAAAGACCAGAATATCAGTTATTGAAAAGAATGCTTAGAGAAGGCGATATCCTGTATTTAAAATCTTTAGACAGGCTTGGAAGAAACAAGCAAATGATTTTAGATGAATGGAAGGAACTTGTGAAAGTGAAAAAGGTGGACATAATTGTTTTAGACATGCCATTACTAGATACTACTAAATATAAGAATATGAATGGATTAGAAAATCTAATTTCAGATATAGTACTTCAGCTTTTAAGTTATATGGCTGAAGATGAAAGAACTAGAATAAAAGAAAGACAAAGAGAAGGTATAAAAATTGCACTTAACAAAGGCGTAAAATTTGGAAGAAAGAAAATAGAAGTAGGTAATAATTTTGAACTTACCTATAATGATTGGAAAAATGGAAAAATTACAGCTGTTAAAGCAATGGAGCTTCTTAACCTAAAAAGTAATACATTTTATAGAAGAGTAAAAGAATATGAATCTATTAATTAAAAACAAAACCGGTATCTAATGGATTTAATTTCCATCAAGTTACCGGTTTTTACACGTATGTCGGCGTCCCCCCTCTATCTACTGGTTTAACACCTTTTGAACATTCGGAACATAAATATTCTCCGTTTTCTGCGATAAAACAATTATCATTTAAGTCTTTATTACACTTATTACAGCATTTCATTTTTTTCACCTCTAGTTATTTCTTAATTTTATTTTCTGTTATTTTATCTTTTTTGTCTAATTTTTATAACTTTATTTTTTATTATTAAATTTATTTTTATTAATGAATTTATTTATTTTTGTTTTTAATTCTAATGCATAATCCATATCTGTATATTTTAAAACTTTACTGCAGTTAGTTCTATTGTTGTTATTTAGCACTCTACACCATTTTTGCTTACCATATTTATTACTCATTTTTTCTCCTTTTAATTTATTAAAAAAAATAGCACCTGCTGGCATAGGTGCTATTTT
>NZ_JBOGCC010000402.1:0-2413 GCF_051656525.1 Clostridium sp.
TAATTAAAGAGATAATTTAAAATTAAGAATCTAGAATTAGAGGAACTTGTAAGCAAGTTTTGAAGGTTTGAATTATAGAAAATGTGAGAATAATAAAAAATTAAAATATAAACTAAAATCCAAACCCCGTGGCACGGAAGAGCTAAAAGCTAGTCCGTGCCATGGGGTTTTTCTGTAAAATAAATAAAAAGTAAATGAGTCTAAAACTTTTTATTTATTTTTTTGAAAAATTTTTAGTTTTTTTAGCAACGTTTTTGTTTTGTGCATATCTAAGTTATGAAGGGAGTGATTGAATATGATAAAGAAAGTAATTGAAAAGGTGGCGCTTAAAGTATCTTATGCCAAAGGAACTGATGATAAGGGGAATGACGTTATTAAGTCTCAAAGTTTTAGAGGTATTAATGTGGAGGTTTCTCCAGAGGATTTATATGGTTTTGGAGGTCTTATTGAAGGCTTACTTAACTATACTGTTTCAGGTTTTAGTACTGAAGAAGATTATGATTTAATAGAGCAAGCATAGTAGAAGGGGGAGTAGAGTATGTTAGAAAAAGTATTAGTAATGACATTTGAAAATGCAGCAGGGAAGAATTTATCAATTAGGGTGAGTGATATTTTAGATGAGCTTTCATCTGAATCAGTAAAGGCTGTTGTGAACTTTATTAAAGCCAAGGGAATCTTCACAATAGACGGTTCTCCAATAACAAAGGTTTTAAAGGCTGAAGTGATAGCAATAGAAAAAACAATTTTAGATTTAGCTTAAAAAATAAAAAGATAAAACAGTAGCTTTCAATACATGAATTGAAGCTACTGTTTTTTGTTTAGATTTATGAAAAAAGAGTTTATAAAACTTTGTATGCAAGTATATTTTAAATGATGATATTAAAGAAACTGTATAAGAATTTTAAGATAAGTAAATAATTAAAGCAAAAGATAAAGTTGAGGATAGTATAATGAATAAAATCAAAAAAGATATGTATCATATTCATGATAAGAGTTACAAAGATTTATATTCTAAGAAAGAAGTAGCAATCGATTTACTTAAAAATTATGTAAAAAAAGAGTTTACGAAAGACTTGAAAGCAGAAGATTTAACCCTAGTAAATAAGTCGTTTATTTCATCAGATTATGAAGAAACAGAAAGTGATATAGTTTATAAAATAAAAATTGGAGATACAGAAGCTATATTTTATATACTTTTGGAGTTTCAATCAAGAGTAGATTATAGAATGCCATTAAGATTATTATTTTATACTGTAGAAATTTTAAGAGAATTTTCAAAAAATGAAAATCATAAAAAGACAGATAAAAATATAAAAATACCAGCAGTAATACCAATAGTTTTATATAATGGAAAACAAGTTTGGGATGTACCAACAGAATTTAGAAAAATGTTTTATGGTGAGGAAAAATTTCATAGTGGAATTTTAAACTTTACATATGATATATTTGATATAAATAATGGATTTACAAAGGAAGAATTATTAGAGCAAAAAAATGTAACATCAGCGATATTTTTATTAGATCAAAAAATAACAGCGATAGAATTTTTGAATAGAATAAAAGAAATAGCATTATTCTTTGATGGTTTGAGTGAAGAAGAGTTAAAAGCAATAAAACATTGGATAAAAAATACTACTGAAGATAAGTTGGCTAAAACAGCAACAAAAGTATTAGAATCAAAGAGAGAGGAGGTTTTAACTATGGTAGCAAATAATGCATTTATGTTAAAAGAATTAAAAGAAGAGGGAAGAGAAGAAGGGATTAAATTAACAAAGAAAATATTTAAGCTTTCAAGTAGTGGAAAAAGTCTAGAAGAAATAGCTAAAGAATGCAAAATGACTGTAGATGAAGTTAAAGCGATTGTGGAATAATATAAAAATTAAAATATAAACTAAAATCCAAACCCCGTGGCATGGAACAGCTAACAGCTAGTCCGTGCCATGGGGTTTTTCTGTAAATTAAATAAAAAGTAAATGAGTCTAAAACTTTTTATTTATTTTTTTGAAAAATTTTTAGTTTTTTTAGCAACGTTTTTATTTTGTGCATATCTAAGTTATGAAGGGAGTGATTGAATATGATAAAGAAAGTAATTGAAAAGGTGGCGCTTAAAGTATCTTATGCCAAAGGAACTGATGATAAAGGGAATGACGTTATTAAGTCTCAAAGTTTTAGAGGTATTAATGTGGAGGTTTCTCCAGAGGATTTATATGGTTTTGGAGGTCTTATTGAAGGCTTACTTAACTACACTGTTTCAGGTTTTAGTACTGAAGAAGATTATGATTTAATAGAGCAAGCATAGTAGAAGGGGGGAGTAGAGTATGTTAGAAAAAGTATTAGTAATGACATTTGAAAATGCAGCAGGGAAGAATTTATCAATTAAGGTGAAGGATATTTTAGATGAGCTTTCATCTGA
>NZ_JBOGCC010000403.1:0-2061 GCF_051656525.1 Clostridium sp.
TTCAAAAGAGATAGATTATATTGATAAATTAAAGAAATCTACATATGATGCTGCAGGTATAAATGATGAGTTATTTAATGGTACAAAGAATAATAATCAAAGTGTTATTTTTTCTCAGATATTGGACTCATTATTACCATTGGATTTAATTGAACAGTTTAGATTGTTTTTCAATGAGGTATTTAAAACTAATTCAGCATTAAAGAATTTTGAATTGGTGTATGTGGATTCAACTAGATTCAATAAGGATGAAAAGATTAAGTTAGCTATTGGAAATGCTGGTATGTATAATTCTAAGTTAGTGTTAATGGCTTATCAAGGACATGAACCACATCAAGTATATAATATATTGAAACAGGAAGAACTTATGGGATTAAGTGACTTAATGAAACCTATGGAGTCAGCTCATACTTCTAGTGGTAAGGATAATGGAAGACCTAACGCAAACGAAGATGATTCAACTAAAGCACCATTGGCGCAGAACTAACTGCTAGATTGAATGTGGTCGATGTATAGAGGTTGAATGTATGTTGTAAGGTAATTAATCCTTTTAATGATATGTGATATTAAAATCGCTTTAAAAGGATTGCAAAATTAATAATTGGAGGAAACAAAATGAAAAATCAATTCATTTACTGTTTCAGTGAGGAAGATAAGAAAGAGTTAATACTTAATGGTTTCAAATATATATGCGAAACTAATATGGGAATCCAAAAGGCTTATGTTTTTCATGACGATTGTAAGAAACTAAACTTTGCTTTAGATAAAAGTAAATATTTAGTTGATAATAAGATGTTTTTCTAAGTGCTATTTATATAGTGCTTTTTTAATACAAATTTTTAAGAAAGGAGGGTTTTTAATTGAAGGTTAAAAATATTCCTTGCAAATTATTCGCAGAAGATTCGCAAGATGGTTTAGTAAAATGCAAAGTAATAATTATGAATGAAGGTGAGAACCGCAATAGAAGTTCATTTTCAAAAGAATCTATGGAAGATGCTCAAGAGAGTTTAAAAAACAGACCGTTATTAGCTTATATAAAAAGGAATGAGGATGGTGAAGCGATTGATTTTGGTAGCCATGATATTATAACAAAAATTATAAAAACTGATGAAGGTTATGATTTAAAATATTTCTATTTAGAAACGCCAGTAGGTATATTCCCTGAGTCTTGTAACGTTAGATACGAGGAAATTGATGGAGAAAATCATATGGTAGCCGATGCCTATATATGGGAAGGTTACAGCAATGAAACGTTAGAATTACTTGAAGATAATGAAGGTTGCAAAGACGTGAGTATGGAGATTACGGTACTTGATTCTGAAAAAGATGAAGATGGAATTCTCAACATTAATAAATTCCAATTCAATGCCGTAACTTTATTAGGCTCTGAGGTAATACAAGGCATGAACGGTGGTTGCAACATTAGTGTTTATTCTAAATCTGACTATGAAGATTTTGTGAATAAGATTACCGATAAAATTTATTCAGTAGAAGAAAAGGAGGAAGATGGTTTGGAAAATGAAAATAAAAATGTAAATCCTGAAGTTCAAGAATTCAGCTTATCAGTTGAAAATATAACAGATCAGGTTGTAACTCAGTTAAACTCAAGAACAGTACAAAGAACTGATTATTGGGGAGATACATATCAAGCAAGAGAATTTTGGTTTATGGACATATTGCCTGAAGATAAAATAGCAATAGTTGAAAATGCTGATTATTCTTGCAGACAGTATTATGGTGTTCCATATTCTGTTTCAGAAGATGTAATAACTTTAGATTTCGATAATAAAAAGTCTTATATTTGTGAGTGGAGAGAAATGAAAGGTGAAGAATCACCACAACTATTCCAATTAGAAGATGAAGAAATTAAAAATCATATAGTTGAAAAGTTTAATTCAATAGATACTCATGAAAATGAAGTCAAAGAATTAGATGAATTAAAAGTTACTTATGCTGAATTAGAAGGAAAATTAAATGACATGACTGATTATGAATCATTAAAAGAGTTTAAGGCTGATTATGACAAGGCTAAGTATGAACAAGAAGTTGAAGAGGCTAGCA
>NZ_JBOGCC010000404.1:0-2051 GCF_051656525.1 Clostridium sp.
TTCTTGATTTGCTTTGCTGTTATTTTAATAACTATAAAACTTATATAATTGAAAAGACCTTCATATAAGGTCTTTTTTTATTAGAAAAAAGGAAAAAATAAAAGGTTAAAGAATTAAATAATAAAGGAAGTGAAGAGAAGTGAGATTAACTATTGGACAAGCAAGTAAGCTATATAATGTGAGTATGGACACTTTAAGGTATTATCACAAGCAAGGAATTGTAGTGCCTGAGGTGGATGAGGAGAATGGATATAGATATTATACAATTGATGATTTAGATAGATTGTCTTTAGTGATAGAGGCTAGAAGGCTTGATATTCCTGTAAAGGAGATAAAGAGGGTTGTAGATAGTGAAGATGTAGAAGAATATAGAAAGCTTATGAAAAAGCAGAAGAAGATAATTGATGAGAAGATGAAGGAACTTAAAGGCATAAAGAAAAGATTAAAAGAGAATGAAAAGATGTTAAATTCTATATCAAATTTTGAGGAGAAGCTTGTTGTAGAAGAGTTTAATGAGAAGATAACATTTATTGGAGTAGATATAAACAATATATCAGGAGAAGAAAAGGAAAGAGATTTTAGATATGTTTTTGATGATTCAGGATTAATTGATGCCTATTATATTCATTATAGTAATATAGATGGAAAGCCTATATATGAAGAAGGGGTATTGTATATAAAGTATAAAAAGGAATTAGAGAAGTTTTTAGAGAAGAGTGTTTTAGAATATGTTATAGAGACTAGAAAAAATGGATATTTAACTACAGAGTGGTGTGGAACAGAAGAAGAGATAGAGAGCATAATAGGAGAAATATCAGGTATGGAAAGAAGCGTAGAGGCTTTTGTTAGATTTAAATATCTTATTCCAAATAAGAAGAATGCAACATATCTTTGTGAAATTTTGAAAATTAAATAAATGAGTACAGAGAAGGCTTAAAATAAGTCTTCTTTTTTTATGGAAATTTAAAAAATAATAGGGGGAAATGTTTACATAAAAACAAAAATACACATATGTATATTTTAGAGGAAATTAATGACAAATAAGTAAAAATATAATAAAATATTAAATATATTATCAAAGAAAAAAGGAATAATAAAGAAAAGTAATAAAAAAATAGAAGATTTTTTATTAAAGCATACAAAAAGGGGGGATTGTGTATGGAAAATAGAGAGCAGTGGGGATCAAAGGTTGGTTTTATTTTAGCAGCAGTTGGTTCAGCAGTAGGTCTTGGAAACATTTGGAGGTTTCCGTATGTTGCATATGAAAATGGAGGGGGAGCATTTTTAATACCATATTTCTTTGCAATTTTTACAGCTGGAATACCGCTTCTTATTTTAGAGTATTCTATGGGGCATAAATATAGAGGAACAACACCACTTGCAGTAGCTAGAGCAAAGAAGAAGTGGGAGTGGATGGGTTGGTGGCCAACTATTACATCTGCATTTATAGTTGCTTATTATTCAGTTATTATAAGTTGGGCTATGAATTATTTTGTACTTAGTTTTCAAGATGGATGGGGAAATGATGCTAATGGATTTTTTCATAATGAGTTTTTACAGTTAAGTAATTCACCTTTTGAGATTGGTGGAGTAGTTCCTTACATTTTATTAGGTGTTGCAGCAATTTGGTTTATAAATTGGATTGTTTGCTTTAAGGGAGTTAAAAAAGGAATTGAAAAGATAAATAAAATATTACTACCAACATTAGTAGTAATAATGATAATAATTGCAGTGAGAGCAGTTACATTAGAGGGAGCAGCAGAAGGTTTAAATAATCTTTTAACACCTGATTGGGATAGAGTTTTAGATCCTAAAGTATGGGTTGCAGCTTATGGACAAGTTTTTTATTCTTTAAGTATAGCAATAGGAATTATGATGACATATTCAAGTTATTTACCAAGAAAAACAGATATAAATAATAGTGCATTTGTAACAGCCTTTGCAAACTGTGGTTTTGAGTTTTTATCTGCATTAGCTGTATTTGGAATTTTAGGATATATGGCAACAGCACAAGGCGTTGGAGTTTCAGAAGTTGTTTCAAGTGGAATTGG
>NZ_JBOGCC010000405.1:0-1172 GCF_051656525.1 Clostridium sp.
TTAGAAGAGATTGCTTATAAAAATGGATGGATATCTAAAGAAAAGGTAGAGGAATTAGCAAAACCATTGTTAAAATCACACTATGGTGAATATCTAATGAATCTAATAAAGGAGTAGTCATGAGTAAATTTAAAAGAGTCGAAACAGGAATAAAAGATTTAATGGTAATAGAGCCAACAGTATTTGGAGATAATAGAGGGTTTTTTATGGAGAGTTATTCTAAAAAGGACTTCTCTGAAATAGGAATGGACATTGAATTTGTTCAAGATAATCACTCAAAATCTAAAAAAGGTGTATTAAGAGGATTACATTTTCAAACACAACATGTTCAAGGAAAACTAGTTAGAGTTACAGCTGGGTCTGTTTTGGATGTAGCGGTAGATCTTAGAAAAGATAGTCCTACTTTTGGAAAGCACTATTTAGTAGAGTTAACAGCAGATAATAAAAAGATGTTTTATATTCCACCAGGGTTTGCTCATGGATTCTTAACATTAGAGGATAACACTGAGTTTCAATATAAATGTACAGATTATTATGCTCCAGAGTTTGATTCAGGAGTGTTATGGAATGATTCTGATATAGGAATAGAGTGGAACTTTGAAAAGTATGGATTATCAGGAGATGAGATTTTACTTTCTGATAAAGATAAGAAGCAGCAAACACTGAAAGGGTTTATAGAAAGTGGTGTGGTAATAGGATGATATTAATTACTGGAGCCAATGGACAATTAGGGTATGATTTTCAAAGAATATTTAAAGAAAGAAATTTAGATTTTATAGCAACTGACTATAAAGAACTGGATATTACAAATATAGATGCAGTGAGAGAGTTTGTAAAAGATAAAAATATAAATCTTATTATAAACTGTGCTGCCTACAATAATGTAGATAAAGCAGAGGAAGAAAAAGAGATGTGCTATAAGTTAAATGCTGCAGCACCAAGAGATTTAGCATTAGTTGCTAAAGAGATAGGAGCAGATTATATAACATACTCAACAGACTTTGTTTTTGATGGAAGTAAAAATACTCCGTATACAGAAGAGGATATTCCAAAGCCACTTTCTGTGTATTCAGAAGCTAAAGCAGAAGGTGAAAAGTTAGTATTAGAGATTTATGATAAAAGTTTTGTAGTAAGAACATCTTGGGTGTTTGGAATAGCTAATAATAATTTTA
>NZ_JBOGCC010000406.1:0-1021 GCF_051656525.1 Clostridium sp.
TTCTTATTACTATAATTATATCAATTTTCCCAGTGAGAGAAATAAAGAAAATGTCAGTAGTAGAATTAGTAAAGGGGAAATAGGGGATGGAAATAATAAAATTAGTAAATATAAATAAAATATATGGAAAGGGAACAGATGCTGAAACAGTAGCTTTAAAGGAGGTTAATTTAACTATTGAAGAAGGGGATTTTATAGCGATAATAGGACCATCAGGTTCAGGGAAGTCTACGTTACTTAATCTTTTAGGCTGTATTGATAATCCGTCCAGTGGAAGTTATTTTTTAAAGGGGAAGGATGTTAGTTCCTTAAAAGGAAAAGAACTTGCTAAAATAAGAAATGAAGAATTTGGCTTTATTTTTCAAAACTTCAATTTACTATATGATTATAATTTAATTGATAACGTAGCTTTACCTTTAGAGTATTCTAAAAAGAAAGTTAGTAAAATAACTGCTGCTACAGATATGCTTAAAAGTTTAGGTCTTTTAGCCCATAAATTAAAAACCCCTAAAGAACTTTCAGGAGGGCAAAAACAAAGGGTGGCAATAGGGAGGGCACTTATAAATGAACCACAAATAATATTAGCTGATGAACCTACAGGAGCATTAGATCAAAAAACTGGGGTAGAAGTTTTAGAGATGCTTAAAAATATAAATGAGGATGGGAAAACAGTAATAATAATAACCCATGATATTAATATAGCAAAGCAATGTAAAAAAATGATTAAAATAGAAGATGGATTATTAGAAGAATTGGTAATTAGATAAATTTGCTGAATTTTAATTGACTTAGGAATAATTTTAATAAAAATAGGACCATATATAGTATTAGAATTAAAATTCAAAACTATAATATGGTCCTAAATATTCTTAAGCTTCTTCGGTTCCCTCAGGAGGATTAGTTAAGTTACAAAGAGTAAGCATATGCATAGTATCATAAACAGCCTCTTTTACCCCTGCTAAAATTATTAAGTCATTCTGTTCTATAGTACTATCAGCAGAAGGCATAAATTCTTCTTCGT
>NZ_JBOGCC010000407.1:0-4518 GCF_051656525.1 Clostridium sp.
ATTGAGTTAAAACTTAATTAACATTGTAGAGAGTAGAGATTGAAACTACTTATGTAGAATAGAAAATCTCCAAGAGTGTCCAACATCTAAACGTAAAGACGTAGATGAAAATGTACTCCGACCTTATAGGAAACTATAAGAAGTATTTGATAAAGAGCAAATACGGTAACAATGTGGTATTCAGATGGTCTTGCCGACCAGAAATACACTTCTCAACAGGATTCTAAACGTATGATTACTTTTGGTTCTAATCCTATATCTAGGACTATTCAAGCAGGTACTAGAGTTATGCTTACTGGTAAGACAGTATTTAGGGTAACTCACTTAAATGACTTTGAGTACAATGGTATTTATACTGGTGCTGAAGGTATTATTAAGATACTTGTTCTTCAAACTACTCTTATTAATGATGATGATTTAACTAACAACATCGCTTGGAATGAAAATAGTGAAGGTGATGTTACACATCCTCCAATTACTATAGTTGGAGATAATAATCCTATGCTTGGTAGTAAAAAGATTTATGATGCCGCCGACAATCCTCAATATAGACATTGGGAAATTGAATGTTCTAGTGAGCTAAAGAAGAGGTTAGTATTTGAAACTCCAGGTGGTGGTAATAAACACTGTGAATTTAAATTCCCTAGCGATGTTAGATTTGTTGGTGAAGTTATTAAATTAAAGTTATTTGTTAGTAATACACTAAAAGATACTTTAGATATTACATTAAAAGGATTGTAGGTGATAATATGGCTAAATTATATGGAATGAGCAATCAGATTATATCAGAAATGATTATGAGATTAATGACTGATGAAGTCTTTTATAAGTTTGTTTATTACAAAGATACTCACGATGAGGATATATTATCTATGCCAGACTTAGATGATCCTGTTAGTGAATTATATAATAAGCAAGTTTGGTTACATAGAAGACCTAAGAAGATTCTTCATGAACAAGATGTTAATGTATTTTTAACTCTTGAAGATATGAGGAATGAAACCGCTAAGAATAAAGATATTAAGACTATGGCTTTTAAGATAGGTATATTGGTACATGAAAATTGTTTAACAACCGCTAATGGTAGTAGAGATATTGCTATATTAGAGAGGGTTCAATATTTGATTGAGAATGATGCTTATTTTAGTGGTCTAGGTGAATGCAGAGTAAATAGAGTAAATCATTTATTTGGTTTAGGCATTGAATACTCTGGATTTGATGTTATCTTTAAGATTGATGGTATCAGAGAAAAGAGGGTATAGTATGAAAAATGGTTATGAATATTACTATCTTCTTGGATTGGATTTAAATTTAGAAGATTTTGGTTTAGGTACTATTAAACAACCTAAGCTAATTGATTTTTTAAATAAAGATATTAATATTGAAGGATTTTATACTCCATTTATAATGAATGATTATATTCTTGGTCAATCAAATGACAAGGGTTCTTTTGAGGATATTAAGAAGCAGATAGGAAGTTTATCTTTCTTATTTATGACTTGTTATCAAAGTAATCGTGCTGATGTTATCAATTCTATTTTAGAATGTTTGAGTTTTCTTTATGGAACTGAGGCAAAACTAGGTGATGCTTTAAATATTATTGTTGGTGATGTTAATGTTACTAATGATAATTTTGATACGTTATGTAGTGTTGTACTTGAGATGATGAGGATTGATAAGAGTAAGATAAGATTCGATAAGAAGGAAGATAATTTATATCAAGATATCTCAGATAAGATGCTAGAGGCTAAGAAAAAATTCCTTGAAAGAAATAAAAAAGGAAAGAAAAATGATAGTCCTCTTACCATTGCTGATATATCTAATATTATTATTCATTCTAATATTGCTGATTACGATAAAGTTATGAACATGACTATATATCAGATTAAAAATTCATTTGAAACTATAAATGCAAAAGAGTCTTTTGATATTAGTACATTATATCGAGTTAGTCCAAAATTCGATATGAGCAAAGAAAAGTTTGAACATTGGACAGAAAAAATTAAATTAGATAAAAGTGTGCTTAGTCAAGATAATGACTAGGCATTTTTTATGTACAAAATATTTCAACAAAGGAAGGTAATAAAATATGAGCTTATTTGCCATAAAAGATTGTTTTAACCTAACGTTTTACAAATTAGGTCAGTCTACTCCTACATTTGTAGTAGACTATTTAAACTCAGGAAGTTTTGCACTTGAGTCAGAAAAAACTGTAGCTAAGAAAAAAGGGGTTGACAGTATAGTATTTGCTGGTGCAAGAACCGGTACACTTACTCTTGAAGCAGAGTTATGCTCGATGGAAATGTTAGCAGCTAACTTAGGTGGAAAATTAACAGGTGAAAAGATAGAAATAACAGACGTTGTGCCTAGTGATTACTATAAAATCATAGGTACGTTCGTAACTAGGGATGAGCAAGGTGTTGATACTACTAGACAAATAACGTTCCACAAGGCAGCGTTTGAACCTAATTCAGAAATAGCTTTCTCTGCAACGGACATTGCTAGTTTCAGTTTCACGCTAAGTTTATTACTTGATACTAATAACAAGTTAGTTACTATAGAGCCACCATCAGGTGGAGCTACTTTAAAAGCTGAAAAGTAATAAAATAAAGGGGAATAAATCCCCTTTATTTATAATTAATAATAATAAGAATATCTAATCAGGTGGTTTTATTTTTATTAATTATAAGAAATTTCATAATTTTGGTATCTTTTTTGTAAAACTTGGACTATAATATAAGTATATTAAATTATAGGAGAGTGGGAATTATGGATAGTGGTTTTATTTTAACAATGGTAGTTTTAACTATAATAGCAATTATGTGTTTTTCGAAAGGTTTTAGTAATATAAAAGATGTTAACCGTATAAATCAAGATAGTGGATGGTATGTTGGTATGTTAAATAAGATTGACAATGAAGAAGAGAAAAATAGTTGCTTAACACTAGGTCAATCACCAATTAATGACTACTTAGTATATACTAACAGCGAGCATGTGTATTTTGTAAATCAACGAAATAGAGAGTTTAATAAAATTAATAAGAGAGATATATTAAACATGGAAGTTGAAGTGTACAAATATGAAAGAAATGTTAAAAAACTTGTTGCATTAACATCAACTTTCAATAAAAATGTAGTTATTGGCGATGTTGTATTAAAGATAACTACTAGACAAAAAGTTTGTAATGTTTACTGTATGATTAATGGCATGGATGGTTTTAATAGATTATTTACAAACAGAATGTCTCCGGTAGACGATGCCAATAGAATTAAACTCATGATAGAAGACGATGTTAAGAATTTAAAAGAGACTAATATGTAGAGGTAGCTTAAGCTATCTCTTTTTTTATTATATATAAGGGAGATGGTAATATGAAAATAAGTGAATTAGCTATTAAGGAAATTAGAGCAGAGATTGATTTTAATGACAATAAAATAATTATAAAAAATCCACGTGGTAAGGTCAAGGAAGAATTATTATTATTTTTTAAGAAACAGGTTGATATTAATGTTGAAAATGTAAATAAAAAAGGTAAGAAGAAAAAAACAGCTAGTGATATAGACATATTTAAGACACTTATAAAGAAGTTAACCAATATACAGATTGATACAGATGACTTAGTATATATATTGAGCAATCCTTCTTATGAAATGTCTTTGGTTATTCTATATTTATCAAGCATTATGCAAGAATTAATATTTGAAGTATTGACTAAAAAGAACTTAGAAATAAGAATGAGTAAGAATACTTTATTAGAAAAAGATACTTTAAATATGCTTAATGACTTAGGATATTTAGTAGAAGAAATAAATCATAGGAAGACGATTGAAAATGGCGAGAAAGTTCAATAGCATTGAAGATGTTGCTAGATATATAAAGACTACATGTAACCCTGATATTATAGACAAAATAGAAGAAAGCGGAATTAAAACTATGGAACAGGTTACAAAAGAACAAGTAGGCGGTTGGTCAGGGGATATATTTGAGTGCATTGGTACTAACAGTAAGACAAATGAATCACTAGAATTATCATGGCAAGATACTGGTGACTGGTATTCTTTAGCTGAGAAAACTAAAGGTGACCACATGTATGCTCCTTGGGCTTTAGAAAATGGAAAGGTTTGGGATTGGTCAAGTAGTGCTAAATACAAACCAGCTACTACATTAGAGGAAACTAGCACAGAAATTATTGAAAAAGACTCTAAAGAAATTAGCATGAAGATTTTAAAGCAAAAAGGATTTGATATTGGATAATTACTACCCTTGCACAAGAGAGGGTAGTTTTCTTGTGCTTATTTTTATTAAAGGAGAGTGATTATTGTAAATGTCAGAAGTTAAAGTAAATATTGACTTGGATTTGGATACCCAGAAAGCCAAAAGTCAATTAGACGAATTTAAGAATAAAGTAAAAGATGATAAAGTTCCGATAAAACTTGACATAGAAAATGTTAAAGAGGAGGCATTATCACTTAAGAGAGCTATATCTAATGCATTTAAACTAGATGACGGAACATTAGG
>NZ_JBOGCC010000408.1:0-12480 GCF_051656525.1 Clostridium sp.
TTCTATACTGCAAGTGCTCCATGGCTTCCAACAAGATTCTCAATTGATGATGTTGCAGAAGCAGGAAGAAAGTTCTTAGGAACTTTATGGAATGTATATTCATTCTATGTTTTATATGCAGATTTAGATAAGTTTAATCCTAATGATTATGCTGATTTCGTATCAGAAAATGTAATGGATAAATGGATTTTATCAAAATTAAATACATTAATTGAAACTGTTGAAAATGGATTAGATAATTACTCAATCACAAACTCAGCATTAGCTATAGAAGAGTTTACTGATGAATTATCAAACTGGTATGTAAGAAGAAATAGATCAAGATTCTGGTCATCAGAATTAACTGATGATAAGATTGGAGCTTATGTAACATTAAATAAAGTTCTTGTAACATTATCAAAAGTTGCAGCACCATTTGTTCCATTCATAACAGAAGAAATTTATCAAAACTTAGTAGTTAATATGGATAAGAATGCAACTGAAAGTATTCACTTATGTTCATGGCCACAAGTTGATGAAAAAGCAATTGATAAAGAATTAGAAAAGGAAATGGATTTAGCTTATACAATAGTTAAACTTGGAAGAAGTGCTAGAAATGGAGCTAATGTTAAGAATAGACAGCCACTTTCTAAGATACTTGTATCAACAACTTCTTTACCAGAGTACTATGGAGATATAATTGCAAATGAGTTAAACATTAAAGAAATTGAGTTTGGAGCAGATCTTTCTAAATATGTTAACTTTGAAATTAAGCCTAATTTACCTGTACTTGGAAGAGCATATGGTAAGTTAATACCTGGAATCAAAAAAGAGATAGCTTCTAGAAACCAAATGGAATTAGCACAAAAAATTCAAAATGGTGGAGTTGAAGTTATAAATGTTGATGGAACTGAAATTGAATTAAATGCTCAAAGCTTACTTGTAACAATGCAAGGGCTTGAAGGGTTTGCTTTTGCAGGTGAAGGAGATACAGGAGTTGTTCTTGATACTCATATAACTGAAGAGTTAAAAGAAGAAGGGTATGTAAGAGAAATAATTTCAAAAATCCAAAACATGAGAAAAGAAAAAGGATTTGAAGTTGCAGATAATATAGAATTATTTGTTGCAGATAATGATATGTTATTAAATGTAATTAAGAAATTCCAAGACACAATTATGAAGGAAACTTTAACTAAAAAAGTTATTTATGGAGAAAGATCTGAGTACACAGAAGTAACTATAAATGGTGAAATATTAAAAATTAATGTTAAAGTTGTAAAATAGATATGTTTTAGAGGCCTTAATTTTAAGACCTCTAAATTTTTATAAAAAACTATCATTCACAGAAATTTCAATATATAATAGAATAAAGAGAATGTTTTCATAGGTGAAAATATTCTTTTGTTAAAAATAAATATTGAAACTTGCATTAAGAGTTAATGGTAAGTATAATAAATGGATTAATGGACGTATAGGAGGTAATGTTTATGGCTACATCTATAAAAGATGTTGCTAAAGAAGCAGGAGTTTCGATAGCAACAGTATCAAGAGTATTAAATGACATTGATGTTGTAAACGAAGATACTAAGAAAAAAGTATTAGATGCAATAAAAAAATTAGGATATAGGCCTAATATAGTAGCAAGAAGTTTAAAAACTCAAAGAACTAAAACAATAGGGATTCTTATACCAGATATATCAAGTCAATTTTATCCTGAGATTGTAAGAGGAGCAGAAGATGTTTCTAATATATATGATTACAATATAATTTTAGGAAACTCAGATTTTGACATTGAAAAAGAAAAGGAGTATTTAAGAGTTTTAAAAGAAAAAATGGTTGATGGTGTTATTTATATGAGTAGTTCACTTCAAGATGAAATACTTGATTTAATAAATGAACTAGATATTACAACTATTTTAGTTGAAACAGAAGATAAAGAAAAGAAACTACCAAGTGTAACAATAGATAATGTTATGGCAGGATATGATGGAACTAAGTACTTGTTAGATAAAGGGTTCAAAAACATAGCTTTTGTTGGAGCAGAAAAAGATGAAAGAAATGCATGGAATGATAGATACATAGGGTATAAAAAAGCATTAAAAGAGGCTAATCTAAGTTTTGAAGAAGATTTAGTATATTTATCAAACTTAAAATCTAAATCGGGAATAAAAGCAGCGAAGCAGTTTATTGAATCAGGTAAAAAGATAGATGCTGTAGTATGTGCTACTGACGAACTGGCAATGGGAGTTATAAATGGGCTTAGAGATAGTGGAATATGTGTTCCGGAAGATGTAAGTGTATTAGGATTTAATAATAACTACGTTGGAGAAATGTTCTATCCAAAATTAACGACTGTAGGACAACCGAGTTATGATATGGGTTCAGTTGCAATGAGAATGCTTATAAAACTTTTAAATAAGCAAGAACTTGAAGAAGCAAACTTTATATTACCTCATAATATAATAGAAAGAAATAGTGTTAAGTAAAAAGTATTAGAACTACTAAAATTTTAGTAGTTCTTTTTTTATGTTCAAAAATTAGAAAAAATATTAATAATTTGTTAAAATGAATTGGTAGATTAAAAAAGGGGGATAAGGGGAGTGGAAGAAAATAAATTAGGGAAAGAAAGCATAAGAAAGCTTTTAATTAGCTTTTCAGTGCCTGCTATTGTAGGGATGCTTGTAAATACTTTATATAATATTATTGATAGGATGTATATTGGGAATATTCCTGATGTTGGAAAGCTTGCAATAACAGGTGTTGGAATAACTATGCCTATTATGACTATTATACTGGCATTTGGAATGCTTGTAGGAGTTGGAACGGCAGCTAGAATTTCATTATATTTAGGAAAACATAATGAAAAGGTAGCAGAAAAGCATTTAGGAAATGCTTTTATATTAATAATAATATTTAGTATATTGCTTACAGTTTTAGGAATAGTGTTTATGGAACCTATATTAAAGGCTTTTGGTGCAGGGGTAGAAACAGAAATTTATGCTAAACAATATATGCAAATTATATTTGTTGGAACTATTGTTAGTATGATGAGTTTTGGATTAAATCATTCAATAAGAAGTGATGGAAGTCCTAAAATAGCAATGCTTTCAATGCTTATAGGTGCAGTTATTAATATAGTGTTAGATCCTATATTAATATTTGGATTAAACTTAGGTGTTAGAGGTGCTGCAATTGCAACTGTAATATCACAAATTGTTGCAACAGTTTGGATTTTATATTATTTTACTAAAGGAAAAAGCAATATAAAATTAAAGAAAGAAAACTTTAGACTTGAAAGAAAGATTGTATTAAGTATATTTTCAATAGGAATAAGTCCTTGTAGTATGCAGCTTGCAGCTTGTATTGTACAAGTTATAGCAAATAATTCACTAAAGCATTATGGTGGTGATTTAGCAATTGGTGCAATGACAATAGTTCAAAGTATTGGAATGATATTTTTAACACCTATATTTGGACTGAATCAAGGTTCGCAGCCAATAATAGGATATAATTATGGTGCTAAAAAATATAAGAGAGTTAAAGAGACGGTTTTTTATGGTGTAGTAGTAGCAACCATACTTGTTACAATAGGTTGGCTTGTAGTTCAATTTGCACCAGAATTTTTAATAAAGATATTTAATGATGATAAGGAACTTTTAGAAATATCTAAAAATGGATTAAGAATCTATTTAGCAGTAATACCAGTTATAGGATTCCAAATCATTAGCTCAAATTATTTTCAATCAGTGGGAAAAGCTAAAATATCGATGTTCTTAAGTCTTTTAAGACAAGTTATATTGTTAATTCCATTAATGCTTATATTACCAAGATATATGGGGCTAAATGGAATTTGGGTTGCTGGTGCTATAAGTGATGGTTTATCAGCAATTATAACAGCAATATTATTCTATAAGTCAATGAAAGAATTAAAGGTCACTAAAAATAAAGAAGTAAAAATTGTAGGGGTTAGTCTTTAAAAACATTTTTCACTATTTGTATAATAAGCAAAAAATACCTTTAAAATTTCTTTTGAAGTTAATAATATATTTTTCATGTTTGTTTCCTCCTAAGCTTTGTTAATCTATGATTTAATTTTAAGCTAAAGATGGAAAAGAACATATTGATTAAGGTTTCAATAATCTTACAAAATTGAAATGTTACATATAGCATTTCAATTTTTTTGGTGTAAAATAGAAAAAAATCAAAGATAGAGTTAAGTTTAACTCTATCTTTTTAGAATATGTTCTTCTCTTTTGATAAAATCCAAGATAATTCTAACTTAGTAAGAAGTTTTTCTTCTGATATTGAATGAAGTGTAGTTATAGTATTTTCAGATGTGTTTATAACTTCACTAGAAACATGAACTGTATGACCATGGCTAGTTTCTTTTTTAAATAAAACTTTAATATTAGAAATATCATAATTATTTATTATATCTGTTGGTAATGTATTTACTGCCATTTCCATATATCTTACATTATTAACATGATTATTAGAGTCTGTATCACTATAAGTCATAAGGAATTCATTTGAATAATCAATATTTTCAATTTCTTTTAAATCATCTAAAACAGGTGGATTTTCTAAATCTTCTTTTAATCCATAAACAGCTAGCTGCTCATCTGTTATTTTCATAGGTCTTCTTCTTTTAAAGTCAATTAAGATTGCAATAGAGTTTGCTTCTCCTAAAAGTTCACCTGAAGAAGATTTTATAGTGTAATGTCTATATCCATAGAATTTTCTAGTTCCAATAACTTCTGTTGAAACTGAAACAATATCATTAAATTTAGGATATTTATAGATATTTATATCGTATTTAAGCAACACCCATACTGAAGAATTGTCCATAACAAAACCTTCAGTTGTTTCGCCTAAGGCATCAGACTGTGTTATAACAACATCCCATAGATAGCTAGCTAATGTTGAAAATTTGCAGTAGTGTCTTGAATCAACATCATAAATATTGATTTTATAATCTTTAAAAAATGGTTTACTCATTTAATTTCTCCTTTGTTATATATAGTTACTTTAAATATTATAACAAAAAAACATATAAATTAGATTATTAACAGAAAAGTATAATAAATTAAATGTTTATTTTTGAAGATTAATCTTGTATCATCAATATATAGGATACTTTAAGGAGGAGAAGGAAAATGACAGCAGAAGAAATGATTAGATTAGAAGAATTACATAATAATTTTAGAGATTCTTTAGTAGATTTAAGAGAGTTTTTATTTTCAAATGGAGAAACAGTTCATTCAGATAAGGCAAAGGAGTTTAAGGCATCAATAGATGGATGTGTGAGAGAAGGAAAAATAATATTAAGAGATAATAATATTAAAACAAAAGAAGAACTTAAAGAGAAGTATACTAAATTTTTAATTCCAGACTTTTTAAATGAATTATTTGATTGTAACGTTTATATTCCAGAAGATGAAATAGATTGTGGATTATAAAAATTAAAGCTATAAGCAAAATTTGCTTATAGCTTTTTCTCTACTTTAATTGCTATTTTAGTTATATAATCATTTTTAGTTCTTGATGTTAAGCTATCTAAGATAGAATATTCATATGAGCCACTAATAGGTATAAAACCATATTCATCTATTTTATTTAATAGTTTTTTATAAGAAGTTCCAACTTCATCATAAGTTCCTTTGTGATAAATAACTGCATAAAGCCCTTTTTCTTTAGTATGAGTATTTACTTCATTTTCTTTTTTAGAAAGTGGAAGAAATACATATTGTGAGTTTGTGAAATCACCTTTTAAAAGAGAATCTTTAGAAATTATTACACCAATTTGATATGTGTAATAATGACCTAGCTCATCTATATTTTTAAAAAGTTTTTTTATAGCTATATCTGCTTGAAGAAAATCATTTGGAGACTTTACAGTTTCTGTAGCTAAATACTCTTTGTCCATTTTAATAAAAGAAACATTGTCATCGATTGAATCAATTATTTCTAGAGTTGAAATTTTAGCATCAATCTTTTTAATAAATTTATTTATAGTTTGTGCTTGAGTCTTTAGTTTAAGCCTCTGTTCTTTAAGCAAATGAAGAGTTTTATCAGAATCTCTATTATCTAAAAAAGATTTAATATCTTGAATTGAAATTCCAATTTCTCTTAAAATTAAGATATTATCTAAAAGTTCAAGTTGATCAGATGTATAATATCTATACCCATTGTTCTTATCTATAATATTAGGCTTAAAAAGTCCAATATTGTCATAATAAATAAGAGTTTGTTTTTTTAAGTTATTAAGTTTTGCAAATTCCCCTACTGTAAATTTTACGACCATTTTTACCCCCTAAATACGCCTTGACAGTATAGTAACTATATCCTTTATAGTAAAATTAGTCAAGAATTTAGGGGGTAGTAATTATGGAAGGAATTTTAAAAAAAGAGGAAGGATATTCAGGTTTTATAAGGTTTATATTACCGTCAATAGTAACTATGATATTTCTCTCCTTTTATGCAACAATTGATGGATTCTTTGTATCAAGGTTTGTTAGTTCAAATGCACTTGCAGGAATAAATATTGTATTGCCAATAACAGGGGTAGTTTTTGGAGTAGCAGTTATGCTAGCAACGGGTTCGGGGGCTTTAGTTGGAATGAAGCTTGGTAAAAAAGAGAAGAAAGAAGCAAGTGAATTATTTTCTTTTACATCTGCAGTTTTAATAGTTATTGCAGTTAGTCTAACTTTTTTAGGAACAATATTTTTAGAGGAAATATTAAAGTTTTTAGGAACAACAGAAATTTTATATCCTTATGCAAAAACTTATGGAAGAGTAACTATTTTGATGACTATTCCAATGATGCTTAAGTTATATATTGAGTATTATGCTAGGATAGATGGAAACCCACAGGTAGCTTTAAAGATGTCTACTATTGGACTAATATTTAATGTGATATTAGATTTTCTATTTATAGTGGTTTTTAAAATGGGGATATTAGGAGCAGCTCTTGGAACATTCTTTGCAATTATAGTCTCAACATTTGTAGGACTGAAATATTTTTTAAGCAGAAATTCTAATTTAAAATTTGTTAAGTTTAGAATGGATTTTAAAGCATTAGGGTATTCTTGTTACAATGGAAGTTCGGAAATGTTAACTGAATTATCAACAGGAATCACTACATTTTTATTTAATCAAGCTATTCTAACATTTCATGGTGAAAATGGTGTAGCAGCCATGTCTATAATAATCTATATTTATTACTTTTTTATAGCAGCATATTTCGGTGTAGCAGTAGGTGTAGCACCTGTTATAAGTTATAATTTAGGAGCTAGAAGGTTTGAGAAGATAAGAAAAACTTTAAAATTTAGTTTTCTAACAATTATAATAAGTGCAGTAATTATATTTATGATTTCTTTTTTAGGAAGAGAATTTATTGTGGGTATTTTTACTGAGGATATACATGTCTTTAATATAGCAACAGAAGGATTAAAAATATTTTCATTTGGATTTTTAATAATTGGATTTAATATTTTTATGTCAGGATACTTTACGTCAATTGGAAATGGAAAAGTATCAGCTATAATCTCAATTTTAAGATCATTAATATTTGTAGTTATAGGAATTAGCATTTTACCAGGTATTATGGGTTCTTCAGGTATCTTTGTAACTATAACAGTATCAGAAGTTTTAACAGTAATTTTTTCAATGTATTTTTATAAAAGAAATGATGTATTAGTAAAAATTAAGAAAAATTAAGAAAATAATAAGTTGTGATATGTAGATTATATGAGATAATAAAGACATAATATGGTAAAGGGGTTAATGAAAATATGAAATTTGTTAAAGAATTTTTTAAGATGCCAGGAACAGTGGGGGCTGTGGCACCTAGTAGTAAATACTTAGCAGAAAAAATGGTAGAAACAATTGATTTTGAAAACTGTAAATGTCTAGTAGAGTATGGACCAGGGACAGGAGTATTTACAGAAAAGCTTATAGCTAGAAAAAAAGAGGGCACGCTTCTTTTAATATTTGAAGTAAATAAAGAGTTCTATGATAAAATAGTAAATCTTTATGGGCATAAAGAAAATGTAAAAATAATCAATGATGGTGCTGAAAATATAAGAAAATATTTAGAAAAATATAATGTAAAAGAAGTTTCTTATATAGTATCAGGATTACCATTTACGGTTTTACCAAAAGAAATTTCAACTAAAATTTTAGAAGAAACAGAAGACTTATTAAGCGATAGTGGAAGATTTATAACATTCCAATATTCATTAGTGAAAATCGACTTATTTAAAAAGTATTTTAATGATATACAAACAAGAAAAACAATAAGAAATATACCACCAGCGTATGTTTTAGAATGTAAATAGTAAAAAATCAGTAGGAATTAGAATCTTACTGATTTTTTTATTTAGAAAAAAAGATATATTAAGTAAAAATAAGGAAAAGTTAGAAAATAGAAGGGTTATAAATATAAAATGACAAAATAAGGAAAAATGAAATTGTGAATAAAGTATGAATTACTGTATTATACAAGTAATACAGTAATACAAGGAGGTGAAATAGTGTTAGAGTTTAATACTAATGAGCCAATCTATATTCAAATAAAAAATTTTTTAGAAAAGAAAATTGTTTCAGAAGAATATAAGAAGGATTATAAATTATTATCAGTAAGGGAGCTTGCAACAGAACTTAAGGTTAATCCAAATACAATACAAAGAGTTTATGCAGAGCTTGAGGGAGAGAATCTTATTTACACAAAAAGAGGTATAGGAAAATTTGTTACAAGTGATAAAGAGGTTATAAGTAAAGTTAGAATGAATATGTCTAAAGAGATTATAAAGAAATTTATTAAAGATACGAAGGAATTAGGGTTTACAAGGGAAGAGATTATTAAAGCATATAATAATTTTTATGAGGAGATATAAAAATGGAGAATATATTAGAGGTTATAGATATTGAGAAAAGCTTTGGAAGAAAAAAAGTTTTAGATGGTATTTCATTTAATTTAGAAAAAGGAAATATCCTAGGAATTTTAGGACCAAATGGAAATGGAAAGACAACTCTTTTAAATATAATAGGAGGTCTTTTAAAGGCAGATTCAGGAGAAATTTTAGTGAATGGAATAAATGTATCTGAAGAGACAAAAAAGATGGTGTCTTATTTAAGAGACAGCAATCAATTTTATGATTGGATGAAGATTGAAGATACAATTAGATTTTATAAAGACTTTTTTGAGGATTTTGATGAAGAAAGAACAAGAAAGCTTTTAAAGTTTATGAATATAGAAGGAAATGAGAAACTTAGAAATTTATCAAAAGGAATGCTTGAGAAGGTTTCTTTAAGTCTTGTTTTTGGAAGAAAGGCTAAATTATATATTTTAGATGAGCCAATTTCAGGAGTAGATATATTATCACGTGATCAGATTGTAAATGCAATAATTGAAAATATGATAGAGGGTGCATCTATGATAATTACTACTCATTATGTTGGAGAGCTTGAAAGACTTTTAGATAAGGTTTTATTTATAAAGAATGGAAAAGTTGTAGAAAGTGATTATGCAGATAATATAAGAGAAAAATATGGAACATCTATAGAAGGTTCTTATAAAGAAATATTTAAGGGGTAAAAGGGTATGAAAAATATAATAAATATATTAAAACATGGTTTTAAGAAAAATAGAATTGTGGGAGGAGTAATATTTTTTATTTATATATTACTTTTAGCCTTAGCTACAAGTTTAGTTGGAAATGGAATAGTTTTATTTTTAAATTTCTTTTTTGTAATGATGGTATTGATGATTATACCAATAGTTTCATTCTTTAAATTTACAAGAAGACTATCAAAGGAAAATGCATTATTATTTTCAACACCAATAAAAAGTCATGAATATATAATAGCAAAAGTGATTGAATATACATTAGTTGCAGTCCCAATAGTTATAGTATTCTTTTCACAAGTTTTATTAGTGAATATTGCATATGAAGGTTTTTTAGATTTAGTTTATTTTGTTGAATTTACGTTATTAGGAGTAGGTGTAGCTTATATTTTAGGAGTTGTCTTTTATCTAAAAATGATATGTATATTTATAGGAGTAAAAAGATATATAAGAGGATATGGAGTAAGTATTTTAGGAACTATAGGAGTCCTTATTGGGATAGAGATAGTAAGTGAAGTGATAAATGGAGTTATTCATAAAATTATTCCACATTATTATTATGTAGAGATTATTGGAATCAGGATAGGGATAGTATATATAATACTTAGTTTAATAATTATAATTGGAGCTTATATTGTAGGTGAAAAATCATTAGAAAAAGGAATTGATTTTAATTAGAGGTGAAATATATGGTAAAGAAATTAGGGGTAATATTAGGACTTACTATGATGCTAGGCTTAACAGGGTGTAGTGTTAAGTTTGGAAAAATGGATTATAGTGAAAGAAATTATGATATAAAAACTACATTAATAAAAGTAGAAGAAAGTAACAAAGAAATAGCTTTTTCAATGAATGAAGAAAAAGATAGTATAGATAAAATAAATATAAAGATGAAAAGTGGAATAGTTACTTTTAGTGAAAGTAAAGGGGATAAGGTTGTAGTAAATATAATAGGAGATAAGGAATTTCTAGATACAAAATTTGAAAAAAAAATATTAGAAATAAATGATACCTATAGTATAGTGGGAGAAAGTTTTGATGATATTGCACATTTATCTAATGATGATTTAGGTACTATTATAAATATAGAGTTGCCTAAAGATTTTAATAAAAATATTGATATTAAAATTGGAGTTGGCTTTGTTAGTTTAGATGAAGTAAGCATTAATGAAGGAAATATTAGTATTGGAATTGGTGGAATTTTAAATAAGGAACTTTTTAAAGTGAATAAATTAAATGCTAGTGTTAAAGCTGGAGCAATAGATTTATTTATAGCTGAAGGGAAAGATATTAAAACAAACCAAGAAATGGGGAGTACTAGAGTTATAGTAGAAAATGCTAATGGAGAAATAGAAGTAGAGAATAAAATAGGGGAAAATCTAATAGAATATTTAAATGGAAATCCTAAATGTAGTGGAACTATAAAGATAGGAGAAAAAATAATAAATGAAAATGGTGGAGATACAGGAAAGATAAAATCTAAATTAAAGATAGGTCAAAACACTATAAAGAAAATAAAGAAAGAGACTATTGAAGAAAGAAGGGAATTTTTACCTGATGTAGAAATAGAGAATATGATAGAGAAAATTTCATAGGGGGAGAAAATATGAAGAAGGTTAAAAGAGTTTTGAGTCTTGCAATGAGTACAATGTTTGTACTTGGAGCATTTATTGGGTGTGGTGCAGATAAGAAGGAAGAAGTTAAAGAGCAAAAAGCTATAGCAAAAGGATATCAATGGGAGGCAACTAAGGATGGAAAAAGTATTTATTTAATAGGAACAATGCATCCGATAGATACTAAATATGATTATTTTTCAGAGGGAGTAAATAAAATAATTGAAAAGACAGATGTATTATCAGTTGAAGTAAATCCAACAGAGGCAGAGTTATTAGCTTTTGCAACTAGAATGGTACAGCCAGAAGGAAAAAGTATAGAATCAAATTTAAATGAGAAGCAAATAAAGGCATTAAAAGCATTATGTGAAGATGCAAAAATAGACTACAATCAAGTAAAAGTATTTAAATCATTCGGAGTAAGTCAGCTTATAAGTGAGGCTATTTATAAAAAAGCAGAGTTAACAATGGCAACTTTTGATGATCAATTAATTGAAAAATACAATAAAGATGGTAAAAAAGTAACACAAGTAGAAACATTAGAGTTTCAAGGGGATTTATTAGATGGTATTTTAGGAGATGAAGCATTAATTCAAACTTTAGATACTTATACTGAAGGTTCTTTTGATGAGATTGTTAAAGAAGATGTTGAATATGCTAAAGGCCTTATGGAAGCTTATAAAAATGGTGAAGAAAAAACTATGAATGAAGCTATTGATATGCAAAAGGAAGACAAAGAGACATATAAAGCACTTATAGTAGATAGAAATAAAGGAATGGTAGAAAAAATAGAAGGCTATATGAAAGAAAAAGAAAGTTATGTTGTAGCAGTTGGTACACTACACTTCTTTGGAGATGATAGCATAATTAAAATGTTAGAAGATAAGGGATATGAGATAAAGAAAATATCTTAGGAATGAAAAAGAATTACTTTGTAAAAGGTAATTCTTTTTTTAGTTAAGAGGGAAAAATTAAGAGAGAAGAGTTGTATATTGTAACGTTAGTTACAATGTATTCTAAGTAGTGATGGTATAATAAAAGAATAAAATGAGGAAGTTATAATTAAAATAGATGATAAATGGAAAGGAAAGATATAGATGGAGAATGGTTTAGGTGTACCGAATATGGTGAGTGGAACACATCATGGAAATTTACAGAAGATTCGTGATGGAAAGAGAACTTTTGGAATAACTCCACATATTCCAGGAGGATTTGTTAAGATTGAGGATTTAGAGAAGATAACAAATGTGGCTAAGAAGT
>NZ_JBOGCC010000409.1:0-6511 GCF_051656525.1 Clostridium sp.
CCATTTTAGCTGCTGCAAGACCACCATCTATTGCTCTATCTGCTTTAACTAATATTATCATTGGTGCTTTAAAGAATAACTTATCTTCTCCATTTGGATCTTCTTCAAATGACTTGTACATCCCTTTCCACATATTTGCATATTTCAAAAATGCTTCTGGTGTATTTTCATCACTTATCATTTGATCTGCTACTGAATTTAATGTTTCTAATGCCATTTTTCTAACATCTTGAAGTTTATCTTTTATTATTGTATACGATACATCTTGCATGTTACTTCCTGTTTGAGTATATCTTCCTGCTTCAATTATTTTTTCAATTTTTTCATCCTCAACAGGCATATCTTTAAATAATCTAACACTTCTTCTAAACTTCATAAAATTCATTAAATTCTCTGCTTCAATATCAAAAGTTTCTTTATTATATTCTTTAACTTCTTCCATTGAATACTCTTTTTCATCATCACATGATATTGCTTTTACTGGACAAATAGCAATACAATGTCCACATTTTATACATGTTTCATTTTTTATAAATGATTTTCCATCAACCATTTCAATATCACTTACAATACAATCTTGTGTACATAAAGTACAGCCTATACACTTATCTCTATTTACTATCATTTTTTTCACTCCTCTAAACTTGATATATATTTCTCTATTTATTATGCACTATAAAGTATACTTTAAGTCAAATTTTTTTATAATTTCTTCTTTATTTGCAATATTTCCTCTATAATTAAACTAAATTTTATATATGAAAGGATTTGATGTTTTGAGAATTTACATAGCCATAGATTTTGATAGTAATATAAAAGAATATTTTCAATCTATTAGTAAGAAAATTAAACCTTTTGTCACTAAAGGAAAATTTACTGAATTAAACAATTTTCATTTGACACTTCGCTTTATAGGTGAAATAAGTGAAATAGAGCTTCCTAAATTAAAAGAAATCTTGGATATTTCTTTAAACAATATAAAACCTTTTTCCTTGAAAATCTCTAATTTAGGCTTCTTTACTAAAAAGAAAACCTCTATTTTATGGCTTGGAATTGAGGAAAATGAAATAATTATCTCTTTATCTAAAGAACTATCTACTTTACTTCAAAAAAATAAGATACGCTTCTATAATAAAGATTTTATGCCGCATATAACGTTTGCTAGACAAATAGATTTTATAGACTCTTTTGATATTAATAGTTTTTCAGATTTTGAAAAGAAAGAAATTTATATTGAAAAAATTTCTATAATGGAAAGTAAAGACTTGCAAGGTATTTCTGTTTATGATAGATGGCTTAAAGCCATCACTTAATTTATCCTTCTAAATATGCTACAAATAGCATATATTATAATTCCTATAAGCACTACAACTATTAGCATTCCTATAATCCCCATAAATCCACCACCTAGAAAAAATCCATCTCTATAACCAAAGCATTCCATGATAAACTCCTCCTTTAATACTTTAATGTTTTAATTATCTAATATAACTATGTCCCTAGTATGACTTTAAAAATATTTTAAAGGACTTTATAAATTTAATAAATTCATAAAGTCCTTTTTCTACTTAAAACTCTTATTTAAACGATTTTTGTAGTATAAATACTACATCATCATTGTCTATTTCTATTGGATCAACTGTAAATAATCCACCCATTGTTTCTCTTGCATTTATAGCATACTTTTCTAAATCATCATATTTTATACCAAACTCAGACATTTTTATATTATCTACATCACAAGCCTTTTGTAATTCTACTAGTGCTTCAACAAAGTCCATAGCTTTTGTAGCATCTTTCTTTCCAAGTGCTTTTGCCATATCTATCATTCTCTCATCACAAGCTCCAGTATTTGCTATATGAGTATAGTAAGCTTCACTTATCATTATAAGTCCTGCTCCATGTGTTATATTTGGATGGAATGCACTTAAAGCATGCTCTATTGAATGCTCTGATGTACATCCTGAAGTTGATTCAACTAATCCTGATAGAGTATTTGCAAGGGCAACATTTGCTCTAGCTTCTTCATTTTCTCCATCATTAACTGCAGTTTTTAAAGATTTTCCTATAAGTTCAATTGCTTTAAGTGCATACATATCACTCATTATATAAGCTGTATTGTTTAAATATCCTTCTGTACTATGGAATAATGCATCAAATCCTTGATATGCAGTAAGCATTTTAGGAACTGTCATCATTAATTCTGGATCAACTACTGCTATAACAGGAAAAGTTTTTTCATATCCAAAACCAATTTTTTCATTCATTTCTTCATTAGTTATTACTGTCCAAGGGTCAACCTCAGTTCCAGTTCCTGCTGTTGTAGTTATTGCAATTATAGGTAATGGATTATTTGACGGCATCATTCCTTTTCCAGTTCCACCACTTATATAATCCCAATAATCGCCTTCGTTAGTAGCCATAACAGCGATGCTCTTAGCTGCATCAATACTACTACCTCCACCTAATCCAATAACAAAATCACAGTTATTTTCACGAATAACTTTAGCACCACTTCTTACATTCTCAAGAGTTGGGTTTGGTTGAATTTCATCAAAAACAACATAACTAACATTTGCTAATTTTAATTCATTTTCTAACTTCTCTAAGTATCCAAATTTTCTAGTAGATTTTCCTGCTGATATTACTATTAAAGCTTTCTTTCCAGGTAAATTCTCCTTATGAAGATTCCCTAATTGTCCTTTTCCAAATAAAAGCTTTGTTGGCATATAATAATTAAAATTCATTCTATCTCGTCCTCCTAGACATTTCTTTAATCTAATCCTAAACCTTAGAGTACACTCTAGGTCAATAACTTTTTTAAAATAAATTTATCACCCTATAGTCTATGTAGTATAATCTATTTATATTAAAAATAGTTTAGGAGTAAATTTTATGTACACAATAAAGCAAGTTTCTGAAATAACTAATATAAGTCCATACACAATAAGATATTATGATAAAGAAGGACTACTACCATTCATAAGCAGAAGTGAAAGTGGAATAAGAAAATTCTCTGATACAGACTTAGAATGGCTTAATTTAATAACATGCCTAAAAAATACTGGAATGCATATAAAAGATATAAAACAATATATAGATTGGTACATTCTCGGAATAGATACTTTTGATAATAGAAAAAATCTTTTATTAGAACATAGAAAAAATGTTCTAAAACAAATGGAAGAACTGCAATTTAACTTAGATAAGATAAATAAAAAGATTGAATACTACAACATTGAAAAATCAGTTCATCCTGAATTAAAAAGATGATAACATATTTAGTTATCATCTTTTTTTCAACTTATCTTTTAGATCTTCCTCTAATACATCTAAAAATCTAAAAATTATATTTTTCTCATCATCATTAAAATCATTAAATAATTTAGAGTCTCTTTCTATGCTTTTCTTATGAACTTCCTTATGCTTTTTAAATACAATTTCACCTCTATTAGTTAATCTAAAATATTTTTCTTTCTTATTATTCTCTATTTTATAATCTATAATATAATCTTCTAAAATTAATCTTTTTGCTATTCTACTAGCACCACCCCTCGTGACATTTAGATATACTGCTATATCATTTAATCTAACTTTTTCACTCTCTCCTATAAAAGCAATTGTATGTACATCATTTATGTTTAATCCATTATATTCATCCTGAAAATGTTCTTTATTGAAACTATCAAATAATTCTATAACTTCTATAGTTTTTTTTAATATTTTTTTACTTTCCACTTTGCACCTCTTCATCTTCAATTAAAACCTTTGTAGATAAACCTGTGGCAAATGGATTATCTATCCATACCGTATATGTAGTTAATCCTTTATTATAGATACTCACCTTTGATAAATCTAAATTCTCTACTACATAAACTCCATTTTCCTCACATTTCACATCAGCTTTAAAATGTTCTTTTCCTCTTCTTATTCCTGCACAATCAATCCCTATAAAATTAACACTCTTGTTTATTAAATAATCTATAAGCTCATCACTTAATTGATTATGATTATGAACATATACATCACTTCCATAAGGATATTTTTCTCCTATATTAGTTTTAAATATAATAAAATCTCCCTCTTTAATATTATTAGATGATACTATTGCCTCTAACCCAATTTCCTCATCTTTACTATACTTTGTACAATCTACTATAATCCCTCTTGATTTCATATAACTTTCAGGAATCTCACTTTTCTTATATACATCTATATGCGTCCCTATATGACCTGCTGATATTAGCTTATTCTCTTGTGTTTTAAACCATTCCCAAACTTTATTTTCTTTTTCTATTTTAAGACTAATGTCAATCATTTTATCCTCTCCTTTGTTTACATATCAACAATATAATACATTAATATTGTTTACCTGTCAACAATTATGATGTAAAAAAGAAACCTAATTAGAAAAACCTATTTATCCATAGGTATCACATCCTCGCTAAAATTTTTCATAATGATATTAATACACGCATAAAAAAAGACAATTCTAATACGAATCGTCTTTTTTCGGCTAACATCAAAATTTATTTTAATACAGCCCCTTTTTAATTCTTTTTCTATTTATTTCTTTTTATATCTAACTCTCTAACATTCTTTATAAAATCTTCAAATGTTATTTCATATACAACAGAATCATGATTAGAATCGATTACCTTATGAAAACCAAGTCGTTCTGAAAAGTTTGCTCCGCCTTGAGTCACATTATCTGTAATTACATTTTTTATTTTAAAATTTTTATTTACTTCTTTATACACTTTAACATACTCATTTAATATTGATGTTAATGCATCAGTTTTTCTATATTCCGAATCGATTAATACACAACTTAAAAATAAATTTAAATCATTACCTTTATAAGTATCTAAATTAATCAAATCTTCTAACTTTAGATACTTATCATTAAATTTTCCTACTTTTAATAAATCATATACTTTATCACTTATAGGAAACATATTAATAAATCCTACTACTTTGCCATCACATTCAACACATCTAATGCTATATTCATATGTCATATACCATCTATAAGCCTCTTCATATGGCGTTATAAATTCACCATCATAGTACTTTGCCTCAAGCTTTTTCATTACCTTGAAATCTTCTTCTTTTAAATTCTTTTTTAGCTTCATCTTTTGCACCTTCTAATTTAAATATATTTTTATTAATTCTTTTATGCTTAGAAAGTATCACCCTCTTTATTTTGATATATAAATTATATCATATTTAAAACTTCTCTTTGAAGTTATCAATATGTTTATCCATTTAATGTTTCATTACTTTCTTACATCTAAACCATAATAGTAATGCTGCTACAGCCAAAATAACATACATAGCTCCAAGCATCACAACTTTATTTCCACAATTTAAAGTAATAACAATCATTCCAATACTTTCAAACATTGTATTTATAAAGTTAACCATTGAAGATGCTGCTCCTATATGCTCATCTTGCTGTGAAAGTGCTGCATTTACCCCTATTGGATAAAGCATATTTCCAAAGAAAAGTGCAAATATCATACAAGCTAAGAATAAGTATTTTGATTTCCAGCCAATTCCTATTAGAAAAACTCCACATATAATAAGAACTATAAAGCATACCTTAACTAAAGTTTGCCATCTAAATATTTTTGAAAGTCTTATATAAAGAAGTGGTCCTAATACTAAGAATATCCCTCCTATTGCAAAGAAATATCCATAAGCTTGTTCAGATATTCCAAATCCATTTATATATATGTAAGATGATATTGTTACATATGCTAAAAGAGGTAATAATGTTAATGCAAATGTTATAACTACTAATAAGAATATCTTGTTTTTACTTACTGTTACAAGAGTTGAAAATACTTCTACAATATTTCCTTCATGACGTTCTTTAAGTGTTTCTTTTAAAAATAAAGTCCCTATAATTGCTATTACACTTACTATTGTTAATATTACAAAGATTCCATGCCATGATGTATATCTTAATATAAATGCTCCTATAATAGGTGAAATAATTGGTGACATCATTGATATTGACTGAACAATTGCAAGCTTAGAACCAAGTTCTTTTCCCTCATATACATCCTTTAACATAGCAGTTGCTACTGCTACTGCTGCTGCACTTCCTATTGCCTGTATTATTCTAAAGAATATAAGCATATATATATTAAATGAAAATGCACAGAATATACTAGCTATAGCATATAAAATCATTCCAATTGCAAGAATAGGCTTTCTTCCATGTTTATCACTAAGTGGTCCCCATATAAGCATTCCTATTGCATAAAATATAAAAAATAGCGTAATTGTTAAATTCAAAATTATAGGTGTTGTATTAAATATCTTTGTCATATCAGGAAGTGCTGGAAGGTAAAGATCTGTTGACATTGGTATAAACGCACTTAAAAAGCCTATAAAAATTATAAAGGCCAACCCTCCTGATTTTCTTTTTTCATTTGTTAAATTCATTAAAATTTCTCCTCTTCTCTTTTGTTCTTACCATTCTATTTTAGTTATAACTTAA
>NZ_JBOGCC010000410.1:0-10707 GCF_051656525.1 Clostridium sp.
TCTTTTTTGTTTAAATACCACACTCTTGGATCTTCTCTTTAAGCTCAGGTATTGTATTACAATAAAATAGTATATTTTCATAAGTTAAAGGTGTCATAATCTCTTCAGAAAGATGATTCTTAACTCCTGCTTCAGATGAACAATTGAAAATATAGTCATATTTTGCCCAACCGTGATTTGTGATTCCAATGATAAACTCTTCCTCTATATCCCAAGTTCCCCCATGAGTTGTTCGAGTACTTACTTCTCTTTTATAAAAAGGAAGTATCTTTTTTCCAAAATGATCAAAAACTTTAGGAATTTCGCTATTAGAAAGATTTTCAGAAATAGTTTTAATTTTTTTTAACATAATTTATTATTCCCTCCCCCAGTAAGTGTTATAAATATTTTAGCATAAAAAAAAGGGTTTTTCTATAATTTAGGAAGAAAAATAGTTGTTTTTTGATACAATTTTAAAAACGTATCTTAAAAATGTACACAATTTAAATTGAAAAAAAGTATTTTTAATCATTTTTTCCAATCGAATTATAAAAAAGAATCAAATTTATTTTCACTTTCTTGTTGATCCCTTTCAAAACCTAATTCATAAGAGTAATCTCCATCTACAAAATATATTTCTTCTATTCCAATATGTTTTAAGGTTGCAAATTTTCCCTTATCATAAATGCCTAAATTTATAGTATACATATTTAAGTCTAATCTTGCTTTCTCTTTATCGATTCCCTCTTCTGTTAAGTAAATTTCAATTAATTTATTAATCAAAGTTTTATTATTTTCATAAATTTTTTTTGGAATACATTTGTAAGAAATTATATCTCTAAACTCTTTAGCCACATCATCTTTAGTAAATTTACCACGCCAAATTTCTTTCATGTAATTTTTATTTTTTTTAAAATTTTCTATAAAAGTTGACTCTTTCAAGTTTTCTATTGTCAAATATTTTTCGATAAGATTATATTTTTGTTCTTCAGATAAAATTTCATTAACTTCACTTAAAGCTTTTTTAGAAAGCTCAAAAATATCTTTATCTATAAATCCTTTTTTTCCATTTATAAATAAATTTGTATTAATTTCGGTAAAAACAAAGGCATTAGTTTCTTTAATAGATTTATTCCCTTTTCGATTAACTCTTCCTAGTCTTTGAAATAATCCACTTAAATCATTTAATTCTGTAAAAAGATAATCAAAATCTATATCGAGACTAGCTTCAACTAAAGAAGTGGATATCCAAATTTTATCTCCATCAACTTCTGTTTTTCCAAAATGCAAAATATCTATTTCTTTTTCTAATCGATCTTTTTTCAAATATTTTGAATGTAATAATTCTAACTCTATTTTTTTTATTCCTAGTTTTAATAATTCTTTATAGAGTTCTTGAGCTTTTTTTATAGTATTACAAATAATTAATGTTTTTTTCTTTTTTTTAAGATAATGGTTATAAATAAATTCAGCAGAAATTTGAAAATTTTTAATTTCCAAGTTATGACGGTTAATTCCTTTTACAAAGCTTTTATATTTTATTGGACCAATTTCTTCTTCAATACATTTCTTAATAAACGGCGGTAAAGTTGCTGTTAATATTGCAAATTTACCTCCAACATCTTTAATTTTTTTTAATCCAATAACAATATAAGCAAGTAAGTCGGGAGAGTAAGCTTGGATTTCATCTAGAACAACTTTAGAATAGCTTAAAGTAGCTAGCTTAAGTTCATGTCCTGGATACATAAAAACAAAATTAAAAATTTGATCTAAGGTTGATACAGTAAGAGGAATAGAAAGAGCTTTCCCCATTTTCATGTATTCTTTTATATATTCATAGCTGTGATTAGTATTTGTAAAGAGATAGTCCGTAGCTTCAGAGTGTAATAAAATAATTTTTTTTTCGACTTCAGTTTTTATTAAATCTTGAGCTATTCTTTTATAGATTGAGTTTATGGCAGTTTTTAGTGGCAATACAAAAAATCCTTTATTATCACCAATCCAAAGTAAACCAGCCTCTGTTTTTCCCATGCCAGTATTAGCAACAACAATTACATTTTCATTTCTATTTTCTATTAAATAATGTTGCAAATTATTCCAAGAATAATTTAAATTCTTTAAAGAATCTAATAAAAAATTATTTTTATATTCTATTGGATAATTTCCACTTGCTGAATAATCACATTTATTTAAAAGTCCTGTTAAAACATCAAAGGATTCTTCCAAATCTGATTTCAAATTTTTTAAATCTTTTAAACTAAGTTTCTGGATATTAAAATTACTTAAGAGGTCTAAACTTAGTTTTCGTTCATTTTCTAAAACTTCTAAATTATCAGTATAAAAATGATGATTTAAAATAGCATAAAGAACTCTCAAATAATCTTCTCTTTTTTCAAATATGTTTTTATCTAAAAAGTATGTTGATAATATATTATGTCCAATTTCTTTTTCTGGATTGAATTTATTATGAGTATTTATTCTATTTTGAAATTCTTTATTTAATTTTCCATAATCGTGATATTCACAAGCCAAATTTAATAATTTATACGTCTCTTCTGAAATATAATTTAATTTTTTTAGTTCATTAGCTTGAGTTTTAACTTTGTCTGTATGCTCTCTTATACTTTCAGATGGCTTAGCTAGCAACTTTTGTAATAAACTTTCAATATCCATGAACTCTCCTTCTTCATTCCAAACTAATTGTACCAAATTAGTTTTAAACTAAATTAATAATATATTGACCATCATATAAGATATTTTCACAAGTTTCTTCTATACTATATTTAGATGAATAAATTACCTTTTTTTTATTAAAAATTCTTTGATTTTTTATAATAGAGTAATCTTTATTAAGAAAATAAAGAGTACCTCCGATTCCATTAGTATTTGTTCTTTCAAAAACATTGTAATTTCTAACGTTTTCTAATTTTAAATATCCTGAGTTTTCACTTGTTACAACATCGTTAATCTCTGTTGTTTGAACAAAGTCACACTCTTTTATATCTACAAAATCTTCGCTTCTTCCGATAGATTTTAAATTATATATATTATTTTTTATTGTTTCCAAAGTAGCTTTATCACTAGATATATGAATAACTAGATTAACGTCATTTAGTATTTCATAATACTTTAGAGATGTAATTAAATTTTTATATTTTTTTAGCTCTTTATTTTTAGTGTCATGTTCTTTTAAAGTTTTGTATTCATCTAAAAGTAATCGATTATGTACAAATATTGTTACTTCATTTTTAAAACTATTATTTTGTGGTTTAGTAGCTTCCGCAATTTTTATAAATCCTTTAGAGTAAAGATTTTCGTCTGGGAGTTTAACTAAAATTCCCCTATCGTCTGTAACTGAGTTTAAAAAAAGGTAATCTGTAAAAGATTCAGTAGATAAACTTTTGTAATTCCCCTGGATAGATATATCCATAGGATGATAATTTGTATAGCTGCAAGCCTTATGAATAGCTCCAATTATTGTAGAGTATGGAGGTAAAGGATAAGTCATTCTGTTATCTATAGCTTCTTCTTTTCTATAGTGAGCCTTATTTTGAGTTAATATTATTCTTAGAAGCTCCATAATTAAACCTCATAATAATTTTTAACGTCATTTTTTATTTTAGAAAATACTTCCCCAATTGAAAGTGGATTTAGAGAATTTATGATTTCTAATTCATTATCTAAATTATCACCCTCTAATAGACCAACATAGTATCCTTCTTTTATTTTATTTTTTAAATCTTTACTTATATGAAGTTTATTTTCTTTAACTCTTACAGTATTTTCAAAAATATGAGTCATTCTAGGAGATAGCCCACCCACAACAAATATAGGCTCAGCATTATCTAGATTTCCTTTAACAATTAAACTTAAATTTTCTATTGCATCTAATATTTTCGTAACTCTTTCTATTTTTTCTTTTACAGAAGATTCAGCATTGAAATTTTCATCTTTTCCAATCATAGTCAAATCAATAGTAAAAGAATATATTTTTAAGGACTTATCATACTCATAATTATATGGCATAAGACCAGCTTTTTTAGCGCCACCTTTTTCTTGCAAATTGATTCCGTTAGCATCAGCAAAAGTAGATGCTAAATATAAGTTGTTATGAAATCTAGAATCTACTCTAAATGGATCACAAGCAATAGCATCAGTAAAATAGAAAGAGCTATTTCTAACATAAGTTTGTTTATTTTTCCCAACAGCTGTATTCATATAGCCTCCTTCTAAGGCTCGGCAGTTACTAACATTTCTATCTTCAGAAACTACTTTTTGTGTTGCACCATCAACTGTAACAACCAAATCTTCATACATACCACTTTCAACCATAATAGCATTTTTTAAACTTTCTCTACTTCTAGTAGCATAGATTTTTCCTTCTCTATAAACTTTTTGGATAGTTGAAACATTACCCAATCCCTCACCATAATTTGATGTCATATTAGCTATTATTGTTAATGTCAAAGATTTTTTTTGCATTATTTTACCTCCTCATCATTTGAAATTATTTTTTCAGAATGTTCTTCTTTGTTTCCAAGAGAATTTATAAATATATATGCTAAATTTTTATTTTTTTCAAAATCTAAACATAAAGGAATTAATGCTCTTATAGGTAATTGTGCTACTGATGATAGATGTAGTAAAATCTCTTTAACTTTGTTATAATCTTTCAATGAAATAGCAGTTATTAATTTTTGTTCATAAGTTCTAAGCTTATTATCTTGTAATTTATTTCTTATTTTTGTAGCATCTTCTTGAGCTTGTTTATACTGATAGTACATATCTTTTTCCCCCTTATAAATTAATGTGTTTATTGTTATTAAATGACTTGTCAAATATTTTTTTTCTTTATTTTTTAATAAAAATTCAATTATATTATCTAAATAAGTTAAATTTAAAATACTTTCTGTAACAATTTTTTCTATCGGTAGATATTCATTTGAAGAAAAACTAGTTATTTTTCTGATATTGCACGGATATTTTAAAGTTTTTTTTGTTTCTTCATTCACTTTTTTAAATATGCTAATTGCTTCTTTTCTAATAAAAAGAGTTTCAAAATAATTTTGTTCCCTATTTTTTATAATCACTTCAACATCAAACTCTATCCTAGAATTTGCAGTTCCCAAATTTAAAAGTAATTCAGACCGTAAAGCATTTCGTTCTGTAGAGTTAAAGTCGACATCATTGACAGAGATTAGTTTCTTAACACTGACACTACAATTAATAAAAAAAGATTCTCTATCTTTACTAAATCCAAATGGAATAAAATCGAAATATTTACTATCATTATAGACAAAAGTCTTAGAATCAAATTTATATGCATTTCCTCTAGATTTTCTTGACATATCTATATAAAAACCGTTTATTCTACAAACTTTTCCAGGAGGTTTAAATAATAAGCTTGAATTACAGAAGTTAGAATACAAACTTTTTCCATTTAGGTATGTGTTTTTTATAATATCCATTCGATTATCATTAATTAATTCTTTGATTTTATTAGAGTTGTTCCCATCATATTTTATTTTAGAAGATATATTTTTTAGTATTTTATTGGCCTTTAATTTATCATTTATAAGTTTTATTTTTTCAATTTCTTTGTCTTCGTCTTCGTAAATGATATCTATATTTTCTAAAATAGTAATATGATGCATAACTTCTTTAAAATAATTTTCAGCAAATTTTAAATATTTTTCTTCTACAATATCTTCATCGTCAAATTCAATATAATCCTCTGTTAATGAAAAATTACAAGAGTGATATTTAAGATATCTAGAAAGACCTACTATTGCAGAACTATATCTCCAATCTAAAGGCTCCAATCTAATTAATGCCATTAAATTCTCCCCCCTCTTTTTATTCGATTATTTCTAATAATCCAAATCCCATAGATTTTCGGCTACTTAAAGCTCCACTTTTATATAAATTATTTAAAATTTCTTTTTTTCCAATAATTTTGATCAAACCTAGATTTCCTTGCATCTTAATTCCATAAAAAGTTGTAATAGTTTTTTTTGTTTCCAGAGGAATAATTTTTAATTCTTCTAAATATTTTTGTGGAAAATCATCTTTTAAGGTTGTTAATAGATTTCTTTTCAAGATAGTTAATCCCTTTTCATCTAAAAGATGGTACCAACTTTTCTTTTCATTCAGTTGTTCTCTTATAATAAGTGGTGATAATAGTTTGAAGATAACCTCACTATTTTCAATTTTTTTTTCTTTGATTTTTATTGCTCTTATCAATATTAAAGTATTATGTTTTAGATTATATGGATTATTTAGATTTTGTAGAAATGCATTAAAATAGTGTAGTCCTAATAAATCATCTTCCGTAGAAAAGATAACTTTTATATTATTATTTTTTAAAATTATCCTATCTTGATTGAAATGAAGTGGTGTAAAAAATGGCGCAAATGTAGTTCGCTTCTCTTGGCCAATATCATAAAGTTTTTTAAAAAGGTCTTTATCGTAGATTTCTATAGTATTTTTAAAAAAAGATACTAAAGTTTTTCTAAAATCTATAGGTAATTCGTTGTTTTTAATTACAAAGTTGAGTTCTAACCTCATTTTCTTTCCCCCTTTATATTCTATATTACTTAGAAAGTAACATATGATTTTTTTTATGTCAACTTTTAAAGAAAAAACAGGAAATTTATTTATATTTAGAAGTACATAGAAAGTAAAAAAAGTTACTAAATATGGAAGGAGATAGGTATGCAAAAAATAACTGGAGTAATGTTTTATTATTATTTTGTATGCAAAAGAAAATTATGGCTTTTTTCAAAAGGAATCTCTCTTGAAGACGAAAATGAAAGTGTTCTTTTGGGAAAACTTCTTGATGAAAGTACTTATACTAAAGAAGAGAAACACATTATGATTGATGAAACTATTAATATTGATTTTTTAAAACGTTGGGAAATTTTACATGAGGTAAAAAAAAGTAAAGACATAGAAGAAGCAAATATATGGCAGGTAAAATATTATCTTTATTTTTTAAAGAATAAAAATATTAATGTAAAAAAGGGAGTAATAGATTATCCTAAAATTAAAGAAATTCAAGAAGTTGTTTTAGAATCTGAGGATATTATAAAAATTGAAAATATTTTAAAAGACATAAAAAAAATTATAAATTCAACAGAATCGTTACCTTTGAAAAAAATGGTTATATGCAAAAAATGTGCATATTTTGAATATTGTATGTGTTAGGAGGAGTTATGAGCGAAAGTTATTATTTATTTTCTAATGGTACATTAAGTAGAAAAGACAATGTTTTTAGATTAAAAACTCCCTCGGGTGAGTTTAAAGATTTAAAGATTGAGGTTGCTAGAGATATATATGTGTTTGGAGAATTGACTTTAAATACTAAATGTTTAAATTATATGGGACAATTAAATATTCCAACTCATTTTTTTAATTATTATGGTTTTTATACAGGGAGTTTTTATCCGAAAGAAACAAAAGTTTCAGGAGCATTATTGGTTAAGCAGGTAGAAAGTTTTTTAAATGAATGTAAAAAATTAGAGTTAGCTCAAGAGTTTATTTCTGGTGCTGCTCATAATATTTTAAGAAATTTAAAATATTATAATAATAGAGATAAAGATTTAGCAGATGTAATATCAAATATTGAGGAATTAGTTAAAGGTATAAAAAAAGTGAAATGTGTTCAAGAGTTAATGGGAGTTGAGGGAAATATTAGAAAAATATATTATGAATCATGGAGTAAAATTTTTAATAAAGAAGTGGAGTTTGAAAAAAGAGTCAAAAGACCCCCAGATAATATGATTAACTGTTTAATTTCATTTATTAATACATTAGTTTATACCTCAACACTTACAGAAATCTATAAAACTCAACTAAATCCGACTATAAGTTATTTGCATGTTCCCGGAGAAAAAAGGTTTTCTTTATGCTTAGATATATCTGAAGTTTTTAAACCATTGATAAGTGATAGGATGATATTCTCACTTATAAATAAAAATATTATTACTGAAGATGATTTTGATAAGGAGTCAAATTTTTGTTATTTAAAACCTAAAGCAAAAATGAAAATTTTAAAAGAATTTGATGAAAGGATGAAAAGTACTATAAAGCATAGAGAGTTAAATAGGAATACAAGTTATAGACATCTTCTTAGATTAGAATGTTATAAATTGATTAAAAATTTAATGGAAAATACTCCGTATAATTCATTTAAAATGTGGTGGTAGCATATGTATATAATTTTAGTTTATGATATATCTTTAGAAACATCAAATGGGAATAAAGTTTTAAGAAATGTTTTTAAAATTTGTAAAAAATATCTTACTCATATACAAAATTCTGTTTTTGAAGGAGAGTTAACACCAGTTCTTCTTGAAAAATTAAAACTAGAATTGAAAAATTATATTAGAAGTGAGATTGATTCATTAATTGTTTTTGAAAATCCTCAAAGTAAGAGATTAAAAAAACATTTTTGGGGTATGGTGGATGAAAAAACATCTAATTTTTTTTAAAAAATATTGAATGAGATTTATCTGTCGACCTGATATATGTTTAAAAAGTGGAGAGAACGACAGATGCTTAAAAACCTGTGTAAATGGGAAAAATTAAAAAATAACTTAGAAAATAATTAAAATCAGAAAAAAATAAATGATGTTCGACAAAATAGACATTATAATATATACTAGAGAAAGATGTTTAAATATAACGCCTTTTAATTTAATCAGTATGGAATGTAAATTTTTTAGAGATAAAAGCAGTATCTATATTCGTTCTTCTTTTAATTTAATCAGTATGGAATGTAAATTAATTCGTTCTAATTGTCTAAAATGGCTTTCATATTTCTTTTAATTTAATCAGTATGGAATGTAAATTATAATATTCTTTCATTTACTCCCCTTATTCTATCCTTTTAATTTAATCAGTATGGAATGTAAATATTGGAGAGGTTGGGATTTTGTTTAGCGGAAAAATACTTTTAATTTAATCAGTATGGAATGTAAATTTATAAGAGTATCCACTATATCTAGTCTAGTTAAGCTTTTAATTTAATCAGTATGGAATGTAAATTAATTAACAAAACCAATGACATTATAATTCCTAGCTTTTAATTTAATCAGTATGGAATGTAAATTCCCATTCCTGCACCATAGTCAATTATAAGTGCATCAGCTTTTAATTTAATCAGTATGGAATGTAAATGATTCAAGTGACAAAATACATCTGTAAAAGCCAGCTTTTAATTTAATCAGTATGGAATGTAAATCGCAATAATATTTGTTAATTTAAGAGCTATGAATAACTTTTAATTTAATCAGTATGGAATGTAAATATATTTGAATCAGTTAAATTTGAAGAGTGGGCACACTTTTAATTTAATCAGTATGGAATGTAAATTTATCACATTTTCACCTTTTGCTTTTTTTACGCTTTCTTTTAATTTAATCAGTATGGAATGTAAATGTTTCTAATCCAACCTTGTAAGTTTCTAGTAGTGTACTTTTAATTTAATCAGTATGGAATGTAAATTGGTAACAAAAGATACATCTAAGAGTTGTAGAAAGCACTTTTAATTTAATCAGTATGGAATGTAAATAAGGGAGATGGATTTACAGATGACCACGTAAATTCACTTTTAATTTAATCAGTATGGAATGTAAATGTGGATGTTTATGCTATAAACCTGGAGGAACCATGCTTTTAATTTAATCAGTATGGAATGTAAATTATAAATCTCTTCAATAGAAAGCTTTTTCCAGTGCGGCTTTTAATTTAATCAGTATGGAATGTAAATGTAAATACGCTTGTAGACTTAGTTAAATCTTTTTATCTTTTAATTTAATCAGTATGGAATGTAAATATCTGCTATTGCAGGATCAGCATATTTATCATAAGGTCTTTTAATTTAATCAGTATGGAATGTAAATCTTAAATTTATAGTAGCTAACTTTGAATATGAATCAGCTTTTAATTTAATCAGTATGGAATGTAAATAGCATATTATTGTACTTTTCAGCTTTTTCTTTTAACTTTTAATTTAATCAGTATGGAATGTAAATGTGAAACAGAAAACCCATTCAGGAATATACATCTTCTTTTAATTTAATCAGTATGGAATGTAAATGTTAGAAAACCTGCAGCAGCAACAACTGCTAAATCCTTTTAATTTAATCAGTATGGAATGTAAATTTCTTTAACGATGCACAAATGATAACAGCAACAGCTTTTAATTTAATCAGTATGGAATGTAAATCTGTATTATCTAACGCTCTTATATATTCATCCATCTTTTAATTTAATCAGTATGGAATGTAAATGGGAAAATTAATTTTGAAATAGATATAACTTACTATCTTTTAATTTAATCAGTATGGAATGTAAATTGTGATTAAACAGTGAATCACGGCACTACACATTGGCTTTTAATTTAATCAGTATGGAATGTTTAGGGGTAATTTTTACTCTTATTTTTGAATATAAAAAAAGATACTTTCCTCAAAAAGTACCTTTTTATTAAAAATCATTGTCTACTTGACTTAGCAGCTATGAAATAAGATTATTCAATTTTTAAAAATTATTCCCACTCTATTGTAGCAGGTGGCTTAGATGAGATATCGTAAGTTAATCTATTGATTCCCTTAACCTCATTTATGATTCTATTAGAAACTTTATCTAAGAACTCATATGGTAATCTAGACCATGTAGCAGTCATAAAGTCAATAGTGTTAGCTGATCTTAAAACAGCAGTGT
>NZ_JBOGCC010000411.1:0-2128 GCF_051656525.1 Clostridium sp.
TTTTTTAATTGAGTTAATACATCCTCATCAATGTCTAATTGTAATTCAAAGGTCTTCTCTATTTGTTTTTGAATTGATTTATATTGCTCTAAGGTGAATTTATAGGGTGCTTTCACTAAGTTTAGCACTGATTTTATTAATTTTTTGCTAGATTCTAGTGCTTTTTCTAATCCCATTACTCGAATAAAGAATTTATAAACCTCTAACTCATGACTTAATTCGTCTTTATAGATATTTATTTTCTTTTTTTCTTTTTTTAAATCTAAGACTTCACGCTCCAAATCCGTGTTATCACGAGCGTATTTCTCAATGGTTTGAGTGAGTTTCTTATTTTCCTCGTTCAAATGTCCCGATTGAACTAACTGTTTAATTGCAGAATCTTTTAAATGTTTATATTCTTGCTCTGTAACACGCCCTAGAACAACTTTTGGGGTGTGTTGGTTATCAAAGTCCTTAATTGTCTCTAAATGGCTTTCTAGAACCTTAATTTCGCTTTGAACGGTATATTTAAGCTGTTCTTCTTCTCTAATTTCATTTTTAAGGGTGTTTTTGGTCGATTCTAGCGTATTTACAACATCTTTCATTTGTTTATATTCTGTGTGATGTAAATAAGTGTGTGAGCCTTTAAATTCACGTTTTAGCTTATATTCTTTCATTTGAGATTCTAAAACTCCTGTTTCTGAATCCCTCCAAGCTTTGAAATCCGCAAATCCTTGTTGCTCTAGAGCCTTATTTTGACCGACACGCTTAGAAAGTCCTCGACTAGATGTAAAGTGAGGAACGTAGTTAATATGTAAATGGGGGTTGGCTTCATCAAGATGAAGCACCGCATTATAAACCTTTAAATTAGGATTTCTATCTTGAAATCCGTTCATGTAATCATCTAACAATTTCTTTTTTAACTTTTTATCAATGAGGTCTTTAGAGGTACCGATCGCCACGATAATCTCTCGTTGGTGTTCGGTTTTTTTATCATGTAAAATCTTTGAATAGTAATTATCTATCTTTCGGTCATTTCGTTTTTGTTTGGCATTGTAATCTGAAACGGCCTCATTGAAAATCAACTCGTAAACCTCTTCGATGTTTTCTTGACGGTAATAGATATTGTCTTTCGTTTTACTCACGTCAATATCAGGATTACCATACACATTATCACGATTATTGTGAGCTAAACTCGTACTCGTTCCCACGTTGAAACTAATTGTCATGGCACTCATTCAACCACCTCCCTAATTCCATTCTAGACTAGGGAGGTGGTTTTGGCAAGAAAATCCAAAGGATTGAATGACAAAACATTTAACCCTATAAGCATTTTGACACTACCGTATCAAAGTGCGAGGGCTCTCCGAGGGTTTCGGCTTTGCCGATTAGACCCAAGGGGTCACAAAAGATTTTATATTCTTAGCCTAATAATCGCTAAGAATATAATCTTCGACTAACTCATGAGTTAGCTCGAAATAAGCTCGATACAGTTTGTCCAACGCTAACGTTGGCTCACTTGAACCTTGTTTCAATTCTAAAATTTGCGTTATCGTTAGCGCAATTTTCTCGTCATGTGTCATAAATTCCATGTTGAAAACCACCTCTCTAAACGAGTGGCTTATAATTTCGCTACTCTTTTTTTTCGTATCTTGAAATCACGTCAATGATAGATTTGAGACGTTCATCTGATTCATATTTAAAAACTTCCATCACTAAAACAGTGCCTATTTTCCCTTTAGGACTCCTAACTGCAACTACATCGCCTGGTTTAATTGGATTATCTCCTAATTTTAAACGAAGTGTTTTGTTGATATACCAATTGTAGCGTTTCGGATAAACAACTTCTTTCCCCTCTTCGTTTCTGTTAAGGTGCATTCCTTTAATTGCGTTAAATTCTGTCTTCATTTAAAAATCCCCCTATTTTTTTATTCTTCTTCACTCATATAATCATAGTAATAACTTGGATCTATAGGAGTTGAACTTAAATCTTGTGTTTTTTGGTCGGCCAGTTCTTTAAATTTCTTTTCGGTTTGTCGCTCTTTGATTTTATAATCACGTTGTTTTTGTTTTAATTCTTTCGTTGTTAGGAATTGATCTTGGTATAACTGTAAAGCTTCAAGCGTAGTTAATTCTTTTTCAGTCCAGT
>NZ_JBOGCC010000412.1:0-25362 GCF_051656525.1 Clostridium sp.
TTTATTGTATAGCATTTGTAATAGAATTAATTAGACGTTGTGTACTCTTTGTTCTTTCAATAATATTTAGACCAATTGTAAAAGCATATCATAAATTTGAGAAATTTATTGATATGAAATCTAGTATGTATTTTTCAAATAATATAGTGACATAAAAATGTAATGTTCTAAATAGAGATGGAGAAAAATAAGATAACTCTGAATAAAGTTAGTAAACTTCATTCAGAGATACTTACTTCTTGCTATTTTAAGGAGGATATTAGATGTATTTAAAGATGGATTATCTAAAACAAGTTCTAGAAGACTATTTAAAATTTCACCTACTTTTTTTCCAGGTGTGATATTTAAGTCTTTTATCAGATCTTTTCCTGTAATATTTAAATCTTTTATAGATAAAGGCTCTTTTGAAAGTAAAATATATTCATATATTTCTTTAGTTTTATCTAAATTATTTAATAATTCATTAGAGTTTTGAAACGTCAAAATAATAGTATTTTGAAGTGAAAATAAATCTTTCATGTATTCTAGTGAAATATGATTTATAAATCTTTTTACAGTAGGAGAAGTGGGATTTTTTATAATATTTAAAGCTTCTTTAGTTAGAATTAAAACTTCTTTAATTATCTTATTTTCAAATCTAAGCCTAGTTAAAAGTGCTTTTACTAAATTATTATCAAAATTATAAAGCAAGGCACTTAATTTAACTACAAGTAAATTTGGAGTATTTTGAACTAAAGAGAAAGCTTTTTTTAAGTTATCATTTGTAACGTTTTTAAATTCAGGGAGTATTTTTAATAGAAGTCCTGAATTAAGTAAATTTAATAAGCCTTTTTCAGGATTATTTGAAGTTAAAATTTTACTTAGTTCATCTCTAATTCTTTCAAAGCTTATATTAGAAATTAGATCTTTATTTTTTATAATATTATTAAAGGTATTATTCTCTATATTAAAGTTAAGCTGAGAAGAGAATCTAATAGCACGAAGCATTCTAAGAGCATCTTCATTAAACCTTATGTTAGAATCACCAACAGAACGGATTATTTTATTATTTAGGTCTTGCTGACCATTAAAAAAGTCCAATAGACCTTCTTTAGAATTATATGCAAAAGCATTAATTGTAAAATCACGTCTTGATAAATCTTCTTTAATATTCTTTACGAAATTAACTGATTCAGGGCGGCGATTATTTAAATATGTTGATTCAGTTCTATATGTAGTAATTTCAAAATTTTCTTTATCTATAACTACAGTGATAGTACCATGTTTAAGTCCTGTAGGAATTGTCTTATTAAAAAGCTTTATAGTATCCTCAGGAAGACAAGAAGTTGCAATATCATAGTCTCTAGGTTCTACACCTAAAAGAGTATCACGAATACAGCCTCCAACAATAAAGGCTTCAAAGCCATTTTTATAAAAAGTATCTATTATAAATTGAACTTTATCTGGTATATAAATTTTCATTTAAAAATCCTCCTAAAAAAATCCTTGTATCATAATTATACTAATTATGATACAAGGATAGTAGTATATAAGCTATTGTTTTCCATCACGAAGTTTAATATATTCAGTACGCTCAACTTTTAAATGATTTATTTTAGATAAAATTGCTTTATCATTATCTAAAAGATTAAGATTTGCTTCTAATAAATCAATAGCTTTTGTATAGAATTTATCAGCGACTAGGTTATCAACTTCAGTCATTAAAGTTTTTGTATATTCAGTCTTACACTTAGAAGTATAAGTAATGGCTGTAGCATAACTTTCATGATTTGTTGGAATACTATTAAAAATAGTTAATGCTTCTTTAAAGTTTCCTTTTTGAAATTCAGATATTCCACGAGTTAGCTCATTATTTGTCTTTGAGACGTTGTTAGATAAAACGCTAATGGTATTATCAATTTCTGAGTCGAGTAGCATGTATCTATTTATTTCATTTATAATGACTAATGCATCATCGCTTGAGATTTCGCCAGAGTTTATCTTTTTAGTGATGCCTTCAAGTTTTTCTTTAAAGTAAATAGATAAATCATCATCAAGTTTTATAGATTTTAAAAGATTCATATTACCTTTAGTTAAAACTAGATTATTTGCGGTGCTATAATGAGCATTTTCAAAATATGACTTAAAATCTGTAACTAAAGATTTATATGATAATGCCGTAAAGCTAATAAAAATTCCAAGAATTAAAACTGTTGATAATGATATTATCAGGAATTTTAAGTTTAACTTTTCTTTTTTTTGAGGAAGATTATCCTCAGGATATACAATGTTTTCATTAATTTCTTTCAAAAAAATCACCTCTTAGCTTAAGTCTTAACATAAATTGTAAAAATTAAACATTCAGATTTAATATTTTTATTAAGTGTGATAAGATATTTCTTGATAGTAAAAATAAAATTATAGATTTTAAAGTTAAGGGAGGTAACAAGATGAGGGATAATTTTTTTGTAAAATTTAAGAATTGCTTACATAGATTAGACAAATTTCCAAGGTATATAGACCAAGGTGTTGGAAAAGCTATAAAATATGGCTTTATATTAAGTCTTATATTTGGTGGGATAATAGGAATATATAACTGTATTTTATCTAATGGATACATAAATAAGGGTGTTCAAGAGATGAATAATCCTGAATATGCATTTTCAATAAAGAATAATACTTTAGATATGAAATCAGGACCGATAAAAATAAATGAAAATGGAAGTATGATTTATGTTAATGATACTAAAACATTAAATGAAGCAAATTCAATATTAGATAGTAATCCAGGGAATGTAGCAAATATACTTATTCTCAAAGATGGGGTAATAGTAGATGGACCTGGTGTTGAAAATAAAGCTGACTATAATCAGATAAGTCAACAATTATTTAATTCACAAGAGATAACTAATCAAACAGTTGGAGCAAAAATACAAAGTCTTAAAAAATATTATTTTGGATTCCAATTTATATATAATGTTTTAGAGAAGTTTATTAATTTAATTGTAGATAGTTTATTTATAGCTGTAATTGGGCTTATAGCATCAATGTTATTTGGAATGTTAGTTAAACCAGCAGCGTTATATAGCTTGGCCATATATGCAGCAACAGTACCATTTTTAATATCATTACCAGTAAGCATTATATTTCCAGGAATAAATATGCAAATACCACTTCTTATAGCAACAGCTATTTTTGTTGTAATTATATTAAAATCAATTAAAAATGATTTAGTTAAAAGAAAAGATGGTTTAGAAAATAATAATAAAACAAGTAAGTTTTTATAAAATAAAAAGCTTTGATGTGGGTAAATATGCATTAAAGCTTTTTTTATAAAGAAATATTTTGGTAGATAGGTATGAGATTTAACTTATATGTTAAAACTTAAGATATGTGATGAATTTTCAATAATTTTAGGTTAGAATATATTTTTAAAATGTTTGCACAATTGAGTTTAGTATGATAATATAAGTGTGTTAAAGATATAATATGGAGCGTTAGTTAAATGGATATAACATACCGCTACGGACGGTATATTATGGGTTCGATTCCTATACGCTCTACCATAAATTTATTGAATTTCAAAAACATTAAGGTTTTTGAAATTTTTTTTATGGAATAAAACTAGTAATTTTGATAAAATGTAGTAGTTTGTAGTAAAATGTTAAGTGAAACTTTAAAAAGTACATAAAAAAATAAGGAGGAAAAGTTTAGTGGGCATATATAAGTTAAGTGTCATAATTCCTGTGTACAATGTTAAGTCTTATATTGTAGAGACATTAGAATCAATTTATAATCAAACTTTAAAAGAGTTTGAATTAATATTAATAGATGACGGTTCAACAGATGGAACTTATGAAATTCTTAAAGAGTATGAGGGAAGATATGAAAATATAAAATTGCTTAAACAAGAAAACTCCGGACCAAGTATAGCAAGAAATAAAGGTTTAAAAGTAGCAACAGGTGAATACATAGTGTTCGTAGATTCAGATGATTTACTTCCTGAAGATTCTTTAGAATACAGATATAATATAGCAAGAGAAAAAGAAGCAGATGTAGTAATTTGTGGAACAGCAAAAACTGAAGATGGAGAAAATATGATTCCTCTGCAAAGACATATGTTTGAAGACGGATACAGAGTTTTAGGGAAAGACTCAGATATTTTATGGGCACTTGGACCTTGCAATAAGATTTTTAAAAGAGAAATTTTAGAAGGTCTATATTTTCCTGAAAATATAAATTATGCAGAAGACCAAGTATTTATGATTAATTCATTTTTAAATGCAAAGAAAATTTATGCAACTAAAAAAGTAGTCTATTATTATAGAATGAGAAGTACACCAGGTGAGTCTTTAACACAACAAGTTGATACAAATTCAGCGAACGTATTAAAGCAAGTTTGTGAAGTATGGAAAATTTCTGTTAAATTAATAGATGAAAAAATAAAAGATAAAGATATAGCTTATAATATAAAGGGTAATTACTTTTATAGATTAATGATTATAGATATATGGCCACCGCTTAATAAAGTATTTAAAAGTGGAGATAAAAATGCTGAAGTTGAAAGTCTTGCATGTTTAAATGATCTTATGAAGTATGTATCAGATAAAGAACTTGACAAGATAGGAAAGCTTAAGCAAATTCCATTTAAAAAAATAATAAATAATGCTAATCTTAGTGATATTCAAAAAATAAAAAAATTGAGACACATTATGTTTTTATATAAGTGCATCATTAAGTTTAGACAAATAACAAGAATATAAAAAGCGGGAGATAAAATATGTGTAAGATAAGTGTAATAATGCCAGTCTACAACGTAGAAGGATACCTTAGAGAAACTATAGAATCACTTGAGAATCAGACTATGAAGGATTTTGAAGTAATATTTATAGATGATGGTTCTACAGATTCAAGTAAGGAAATTTTAGAAGAATATTCAAAAAAATATAAAAATTTCAGACTTGTGTGTCAAGAAAATAGTGGGCCAAGCAGAGCGAGAAATAGGGGAATCAAGCTTGCTAAAGGTGAATATATAGCTTTTATGGACTCAGATGATATAATTCCAAATGATTCACTAGAAGTTAGATATAATTTAGCAGTAGAGCATGATGCCGAAGTTGTTGTGTGTGGAACGTACATGTATGATGGGAAAAAGAAATGGCCTATACAAAGTCACTTCTTAGAAGGTGAGAAAAATTTAAGAAATAGTTATGAGCTATTATGGACACTTGGGCCATGTAATAAACTATTTAAAACATCTTTAATAATAGACAGTCAATTTCCAGAAGATATAAAATATGCAGAAGACCAAGTTTTTGTAATCGATGCATATTTAAGAGCTAATAGAGTATATACATCAAAATACTTAGCTTACTTCTATAGAATAAGACCAGAAGAAGATAAGACATCTCTTACAAGTTTAGTTGAAAATAACTCAAGTTATGTAATTGAGCAAGTTACAAAGGTTTGGGTAACTTTAAATAAATGTATTGATAGAAACTGTACAAATTTCTATACTGCTGAAAAGTTAAAGCAAGAATACTTAGGAAGACTTGTAAGTGTTGACATATGGCCACCATTTAGATCAGCCATGGTAACTAGAGATGAAAAGATTCAATTAAAAGTTTTAGATAGTATGTTAGAGCTTATAGATAATATAGATGACTATGTATTTAACAATTTGAGAAAATTAAGATGGATAGTTGTTCAAGGTGTTATAAATAAATTTTTATTCCTAACACCAAAGGCAAGAAAAAAATCTATAGAGTTAATCGTAAAGTCATATAAGAAGTTTGATAGTAACAGTAAAAATATTTTAAAAGTTGAAAATGAGTTTTTAAATTTTTATGTGAAAAAGGTAATAAAGCATGAAAGTTATAGGTATGTTATTCTTTATCTAATTAGAAGAAAGATATCAAGAATACCTGGAAGAATAGAAAGAATATGGAGCCGTGTTTATAACAAAATCAAAAATAAGATGGGGCAGATTGTATTTAGTATAGCTAAAATACTTCCTATAAAGAATAATAAGGTTGTACTTGCAAGTAATAAAGGTAAAGAGCTTTCGGGAAATTTAAAATTTATATGTGATGAACTTGAAAAAAGAGGAAAGTATGACATAAGAATTTTTATGAATAGACCTGATAGAGGAATATTAGAATCAATTAGTTTATATTCTAATATGGCAAGAGCTAAGTATGTTATTCTAGATGATTATTATAGACAACAGTATGGTTTAAAGTTTAAAAAGAAAGTGGAAGTAGTTCAAGTATGGCATGCTTGTGGAGCATTTAAGAAGTTTGGATTTAGTTCTGTTGGAAAAGGTGATGGAAATCCACTTTGGTTTGAAAAGAGAGCACATGCTTCATATACAAAAGTTATTACAAGTTCTAAGGATGTTATACCAGAGTTTGCAGAAGCATTTAATGTTCCAAAGGAACATGTACTGCCATTAGGAGTTCCTAGAACAGATATATTACTAGATGAAGACTACAGAGTATTTAGAAAAAGAAACTTTGAAAGTCAATATCCTAAATTAAAGGGTAAGAAGATAATAACTTATGCACCAACTTTTAGAGGTAATGCTAGAGAAAGACAAAACTTCAAAGTTGAACTTAATGCAACTCAAATATTAAGAGGTATTGGAGAAGATTATGTAATTATATTTAAGCTTCATCCAAGTGTTAAAAATGGATTTAACATAAATACAATACCAAAAGATTTAAAAGACAGAGTAATAAATATGAACAGTTCAGAAGATATAAATGATGTAATAATGATATCTGATATTGTTATATCAGACTATTCATCAGTAGTATTTGAGGCTGCTCTATTAAATAAAAAAATGATAATGTATGCATATGATAAGGAAGAGTATTTAGGAGAAAGAGATTTCTACTTTGATTATGATGATTTTGTTCCAGGACCTATAGCCACTAAGAATGAAGATATCATATCAATAATCAATAATGATGATTTTGATATGAAAAAAGTTGAAGAATTTAAAGAAAAATTCTGTGATAGCTGTGATGGAAAAGCTAGTGAAAGATTTGTTAATATTATTTTTAATGAAAAGTAACTGAAGATAGGTGATAAAATGTTAAAAGAAATTATTAAAGAAAATATGAAATACCGAAAGCAGACACTACTTATATCAAGAGTTGACTTAGTTAAAACTTATAAGGGTTCTGCTTTAGGATATGCATGGGCAGTAGTTAGACCACTTGTAACTATTGCGGTATACTTATTTGCATTCCAAATAGGTATACGTAAAAGTAGTACGATGGATTGTTTCCCGTATTTACTTTGGTTAGTTTCAGGGCTTTGTCCTTGGTTCTTTGTAAGTGATGCAGTTGTTGGAGGAGCAATGTCTATAAGAGGTTATAGACAGTTCGTTACTAAAATGAAGTTCCCAATATCAACAATTCCAACATTTGTACTATTATCTAAGATGTATGTACAGGTAATGTTAATAGGATGTGTAATTATAATATTTATGATATACGGATATTTCCCAGATTTATATTATTTACAATTCTTATTCTATATACCAATGATGTATTTGTTCTTCTTGGCACTGACATGGACTCTTTCGTCATTATCAGTAATTAGTAGAGATTTTGAGAACTTAGTTAAATCATCATTACAAGCTATATTATGGATATCTCCAATCCTTTGGAATGTAAATGATATTCATACAGCTTGGCTTAGAACGCTTATGAAATTAAACCCAGTAGCATATTTTATAGCAGGGTATAGAAATATATTTTTGTATAAGCAATGGTTCTTTGATAGTAAGTACACGATTTATATAATAGTTGTAACAATAATATTTGCTGTAATAGGAAGCAAGGTTTATAAGAGAACGTATAAAGAATTTACAGATGTTTTATAAGGAGAAGAGTTATGGAAGAAGAATTTGCAGTGCAGTTTAAACATTTATCAAAAGAATATAAATTATATAAAGATGATAAAGATAGATTTAAAGATTTGTTCTGGGGAAAAAGATTTACTCCTTTTAGAGCATTAAATGATATAACATTAGATTTACCAAAAGGTGAAGTTATAGGAATACTAGGTAAAAATGGATCTGGTAAAAGTACAATTCTAAAAGTTGTAACAGGAGTTGTATATCCAACAGAGGGAGATGTTATTGTTAATGGTAGAGTATCAGCTTTACTAGAATTAACAGCAGGATTTGATGGAGAGCTTACAGGAAGAGAAAATATCTTCCTTAAAGGATATTCAATGGGAATGTTAAAAGATGAAGTTGAAGCTATGGAAGAACAAGTTATAGAGTTCTCAGAGCTTGGAGACTATATAGAACAGCCTGTTAGAATGTATTCAAGTGGTATGAAAGCAAGACTTGGATTTGCTATAGCAGTTAACATTGATCCAGACATACTTGTTGTAGATGAAGCATTATCTGTTGGAGATGAAATGTTTAGAAATAAATGTTTAGAGAGAATGGATAAATTCAGAGATGAAGGTAAAACAATACTTTTCGTTTCTCACTCATTACCACAAATGAGAGATTTCTGTACAATAGGATTTTGGCTTTATCATGGAGAAGTAGTAGCTTATGGAGATATGGACGAAGTTGCCAATCTTTATAAACATTACTTAAATGGTATTCCAATAGAAAAAATATTAGCAGATAGAGAAAAATATATGGATTTAATTGAAATTAAGCAAAGCTTAGAAGAAATAGACTTCGATACAGATAAGGCTATATTTAAAGGATATATTGATGTAGAACCGGCTAATAAAGAGTATAGAATAGAAAATATAACTTTAAGAGAAGATGAAACAGAGCATGCTTATGAAGATATTAAATTTGAAAAAGATGAAGAATTCCCGGATAACAATAGATACTTATATGAATTCGTACTACCATTTAAAGATATTCCCGCAGGATATTATAACTTTGAAATTAATTTAGAGATTGATGGAGAAAAGTATGTAAGGCAAGCATGGTGTGCTAGTAAGTTTGGGCAATTTGTAAATCAAGATAGTAAAGTAGAGATAATAATAAAATCTAACAGAATGAAAGTTAGAAAAGGTTAAATATTAAAGGAGTTGTTTTATTTAAAACAACTCCTTTGTTTTAAATAGGGAATAAATGTGATAAAATTATAATAAAAAATAAGTAAATGTCCTAAATGGGAGGAGTAGATTTATGATATACGCAGAGATTTTAGCAGGTGGAAAAGGAACTAGAATGGGGAATACTGAAATGCCTAAACAGTTCTTAAAAATTGGAGAAAAGCCAATAATAATTCATACGCTTGAAACATTTTTATTAAATATTAGATTTAATAAGGTGATAATAACTACACCAAGTCAATGGATACAACATACAAATGATTTAATAAATAAGTTTATACCAAAAGCTATGCAAGAGAGAGTTCATGTATGTGCTGGTGGTGCTGATAGAAATGAATCAATAATGAATGGAATAAGATTTATAGAAAAAGAATTTGGAATTAATGATGAGGATGTAATAATAACTCATGATGCAGTAAGACCATTTTTAACACATAGAATAATAAATGAAAATATAGATACAGCTTTAGAGTGTGGTGCTTGTGATACAGTAGTTCCAGCTTTTGATACTATAGTAGAGTCTAAAGACGGAGAAGCTATAAGTGATATTCCAAGAAGAGACTTTATGTATCAAGGTCAAACACCTCAAAGTTTTAATATAAGAACACTTGTAGACCTTTATAATTCATTAAGTAAATCTGAAAAAGAAGTTTTAACAGATGCAGCTAAGATATTTGTTGTTAAAGGAAAGAAAGTTAAATTAGTTCAAGGGGAAGTTTATAACATGAAAATAACTACTCCATATGATTTAAAACTAGCAAATGCTTTAGTGAGGGATGATTTAAATGATAAATAAGATTTATAGATTAATAGCACCTAAGCAAATAGTTGTTGAGTTTAAGGATAAAAGCTTAGATGGTGAAGGAATTATTGTTAGACCTACAAGACTTTCTATATGTGCAGCTGACCAAAGATACTATACAGGTACAAGAGGTAAGGAAGCTATGAAAAAGAAGCTTCCAATGGCGCTTATTCATGAAGGTGTAGGAGAAGTTATATATGATCCAAAAGGAGAGTTTAATGCAGGTGATACTGTAGTAATGATTCCAAATACTCCAACAGAAGAAAATGATGTTATTGCAGAAAACTATTTAAGAACGAGTAAGTTTAGAGCGAGTGGGTATGATGGATTTATGCAACAATATGTTTTTATGGGAAGAGATAGAATTATAAAATATGATAATATAAATCATGATGTAGCATCTTTTTTAGAACTTATTAGTGTATCAGCTCATGCAATTGATAGATTTGATAAGAAAGCTCATAAAAATAGAGATATTATAGGAGTATGGGGAGATGGAAATGTTGGGTTTATAACAGCATTAATATTAAAGAAAAAGTTTCCAAATTCAAAAATAGTTGTTTTAGGAAAGAATGAAGAGAAGCTTAACTTCTTCTCATTTGTAGATGAAACGTATCAAATTGATGATATTCCAAAGGACTTCAAAGTAGACCATGCTTTTGAAGCAGTTGGTGGAAGAGGTTCTGAAAGTGCAGTAAAGCAAATAATAGATTATATAAATCCAGAAGGTGTTATTGCATTACTTGGAGTTTCTGAAATGCCAGTTCCAATAGATACTAGAATGGTTTTAGAAAAAGGAATAACATTAGTGGGAAGTAGTAGAAGTGGAAGAGTTGATTTTAAAGCAGCAGTTGATTTCTTAGAGGAACATGTTGATGCTCAAAATCAATTACAAAAACTTATATCAGCAGTAATAGATGTAAGAGAAATTAGTGATATCATAAAAGGATTTGAATATGATTTAACAACTCCATTTAAGACTATATTAGAGTGGAATATTTAGAAAATAAGGTGCTGTAATTTTGCAGCACCTTTAGATTATTAGCGAGGTAAATGATTTGAAAATAGTTGAAAGGTTAATAATAAAATATATACTAAAGATTATTTATGGAATATCCTACATATTTAGAGTAAAAAGGCGTATAGTTTTTGCAAGTTATAGACCAGACTATATGGAGGGAAACTATAAATATATTATAGAGGAACTTAAAAGACAGGATAAGAGTTTTGAGATTAAAATTTTATATAAGAAACCGGAAGGTGGAGTTTTAGGGAATATAAAATATTTACTTCATATGTGCAAAGCTGAATATTACCTTGCTACATCAGAATTTTTTGTGGTAGATGATTTCTATTTTCCTGTATATGCAATGAATAGACTAAGAAAAGGAACTGAAGTAATACAAGTATGGCATGCTTGTGGTGCTTTTAAAAAGTTTGCACTAAGTACAGTAGATGAAAATTATTCAAATGGGAATGAGTATATAAAATATGTAAAAATTCATACAAATTATACTCATGTTATAGTTACATCAGATGCAGTTAAAGATGCATATAAAGATGCATTTATAGTAGATGATGAGGCTATAGAACCACTTGGAGTAGCAAGAACTGATTTATTCTTTGATGAAGAGAAAAAAGAAGGAATAAAGGCAGAGTTATATAAGTTATATCCAAAGTTAGAAAATAAGAAAGTAGTCTTATATGCACCAACTTTTAGAGGCACAGGACAAAGTAATGCTGAAAGTGAGATTACGTTAGATATAGAAAAATTTATAAATAGTTTTGATGAAGATACTATTTTAGTATTAAAAATGCATCCTTTTGTAAAATGGAGATATAAAGGGAATGATAACCGTGTTTTAGATATGTCAGATTATAAATCTATAAATAATATTTTATTAATAACAGATTGCTTAATAACAGATTATTCTTCAACAATTTTTGAGTTTGCATTATTAGAAAGAAAAATGTTTTTCTATGCAGATGATTTAGAGGAATATATAAATGATAGAGATTTTTATTATGACTTTAAAGAGTTTGTTCCAGGACCAATAGTAAAAACCACAGATGAGCTTATTAGTGCTATGAAAGATGAAAACTATGATTTGGAAAAAGTTAGGGAGTTTAAAAATAAATTCTTTAAATATACAGATGGTAAATCAAGTGAAAGATTAGTAGAGAAAATAATATTAAAGAAATAAGGTGATAACTTTGAAAAAAGTACTTTTTATAGCTTCAACAGGAGGACATTTGTCAGAGCTTATGGAGCTTAAACCTCTTTTTAAGAAATATGATTATCATATAATAACAGAAAAAACAGATACTACAATAAAGCTTAAAGATAAATATAAGGATAAAATAAGCTATTTAGTATATGGTGCTAGAAATTATATGTTTAGCTATATGTTTAAATTTCCATACAATATATTAAAATCATTAGTTTTTTATATAAAGCTTAGACCAGATGTAATTGTAACAACAGGTGCGCATACAGCAGTACCAATTTGTTATATAGGAAAATTATTTAAGAAGAAAATAATATTCATAGAAACATTTGCAAGAGTTGAAAGCTCAAGTATGTCAGGAAGACTTATTCATAAAGTAGCTGATGTATTTATAGTTCAACATCCTGAAATGGAAAAGGTCTATGAAAATGCTATATATAAAGGAGCGTTGTATTAATGATATTTGTTACAGTAGGAACACATGAATTAGGATTTGATAGAATGCTTGACTATATAGAAAAAATAGATATAGAAGAGGAAGTTCTTATACAATCAGGAAATACTGATTTTAAATCAGAGAAGTATAAGGTAATTCCATTTCTTTCACCAAAAGAGTTTAATGAAACTATGGCAAAATGTACATTAATAGTAACACATGGTGGAGTTGGGTCTATATTATCAGCACTTAAAAAAGGAAAGAAAGTTATAGTTATGGCAAGGCTTCAAAAGCATAATGAACATAATGATGATCATCAATTAGAGATTAGTGAAAAGCTTGCAAAAGATGGCCATATAATAAACTGCACAAATTTTGAAGAACTTAAAGAAGCTGTTTTAAATTATAATGAAATAGAGTTAAAGCCATATAAATTTGATAATAGTAGATTATTGAATTTCATAGAGGAAACTATAGGCTAAGAGTAAAAAGGTTATTTTAAATTAAATAACCTTTTATTTTTTTGGAATAATAGGTATATAGGAGTGTGATACTATGTACGATATTTTAGTTACACCAATAGATAAACATAATGATAGTACAATTATTTTAATTAAAAAATATAAATTTAAAAAGGTAATAATTTTAGTAACAGAAAAATGTAATGATTGTATTAGAGAATGTATTATAAATGTTGCAAAGGAAAATGGATCAAAGCTTGAATTTTTCAAGTGTGGTGAAGATGATTTTTCTGTTATAGATAGAATAATAGAAAATAATGAAGTGCTATTAAATTTAACAGGTGGAGAAAGAATACAGGCATTATATTTATTAAAGTTTGCATTAGAAAAAAAAGTAGATAGCATTTATATAGATATAGTGGGAAGGAAAAAATATATATTTGGGAAAAATGATGGAAAAGTAGATGAGCACTTAATTGACTTAAATATTGAAGAGATGATTCATGCAACAGGGCATAGAATAATAAGTGATGAAACAAATCTTATAAAGAAAAAGTATGTGCTAGAAATAGCGAAAAAAATCCATGAAAATATAGATTTGTGGGATAAATATAAAAGAAAAATATATGACCCAAGCATTTTTTCGCATTATTATGGCGATACAAAAAGAGTTGTTGTACAAGAGGAGGCTTTAAGCAAAGAAGAAAAGAAACTTCTTTATAAAATATTAGACTATGGAGTGAAAAAAGAAATAATTAAAAAGTTTAAAGAAGGAAATGAACTTATAATAGAATTTAAAAATAAAGACATAAAAGGCTTTATTTTTAAAGTTGGAACATGGCTTGAAGTTTTAACGGAGGCTGTGGTAATGTCTATAAAATCCATTGATGAAGTGAAGAGTGGTCTTGTCTTTACATGGATTAAAGATAATATAGAATTGAAAAATGAATTAGATGTAGTTGCAATAAGAGATTCAAGTATAATAGTAATATCCTGCAAAGATAGTGAAAAATATGAGGAATCAGCATTAAATGAACTGAATGTTTATAGTGAAAGAATTGGTGGGTATAAAGTGAAAAAAATTCTAGTAGCAACAAAATTACCGCATAAAAAGAATATAGTAGAAAGAGCAAAAGAAATGGATATTGATATTATTGTACTAGAAAAGGACATAAATAAATTTAGAGATAAAATAAAAGAGATTATTGATAGATAAAAATAAATAAGCTAGCAAAAATTGCTAGCTTATTTTTTATGTCCGATAGTTTCACCCATGAAAACTTTAGACTCATATCCTAAGTTTGTTTGTTTTATTATATCTGTATCAATTTTAACGGTATCTTTCTTAAAGAAAAGGACTACTGTTGAACCACCGAATTTAAAGTAACCTTTTTCATCACCTTTATAAACTTCCATGTTTGGCATATATGTTTGAAGAATTGTTCCAACACATGTGGCACCAACTTCTACATAAAGTACATCACCAAAATTATCAGTTTTGAATAAAGACCACTCACGTTTATTTTCACAGAATAATCTAGGAATATTTTTAAGTGCAATTGGATTTACAGAATAGTATTTCCCGGGAATAAATGTTGATTTAGTACATATTCCAGAATCTATAAAGTGAAATCTATGGTAATCAATTGGGGAAAGTCTACAAATGATACATGTACCATTCTCAAACTCATTAGCAACAGAATCATTATTTATAAAATCACGTAAGCTATAAGTGAAGCCTTTTACTTGAACTAATTTATTTAAATTAATATTTTCATATGCTAAAATTCTACCATCAGCAGGTGAAATTAAAGCATCTAAAGATTTATCAAAAGGTCTTGCATCAGCTTTTAATTTCCTAGTGAAAAAATCGTTGAAATTTCTAAATTCCTTCGGCTTTTTTCTACAAACATTCATATCTATATCAAAATCACGTATAAAATGCTTAATTTTTTTACGGCTAAATTTAGTATCACAAAAAGCACCATAAACTTTAGAACAAAGCTTCTTCTTAAAGATAAGTTCTGTTAGCTTCTTACCTTTAGGAGATTCATAGCACCATACAAGATATTTTTTACCAGCAATATTCTCTTTTTCATATTGTCCTGTTTTTCTATTGTAAACTAATAACATAATTTCTCCTTTTATTATAGCCATTTAAATATATTTAAATGATATATTAAATGTAGGTAATATGCAAGGTATATGGAAATTATATGAAGAATGTTTAATAGGAATTGATATTCTAGAAATAATATTGTAAAATTATAAATAGGTTTAAATTATTTATTTGTGTATTTAATGTAATCAAATGGTAATAGTTTGTTAAGATTAGTTAAAAAAATAACAAACTTTTTAGATTTAAGAGGCGATTTAAATGTTAATGGAGGTAGATTTTTAGGATGAAAAATTTAATTATCAACAATAAGGAAATCCAAGTTGCAGAGGGGACTACCATCTTAGATGCAGCAAGACAAAATGGAATTGATGACATTGCAACGTTATGTTATTTAAAAGAATGCGGTAATGTAGGAAAGTGTGGAGTTTGTGCTGTTGAAGTTGAGGGTAAGCCAAACTTAGTATTATCATGTTTAACTAAAGTTGAAGATGGAATGATTGTAAGAACTGATACTGAAAAAGTTCAAGAAAGAGTAAAAATGAGAGTGTCTACACTTTTGAATAAGCATGAATTTAAATGTGGAACATGTCCAAGAAAAGAAAATTGCGAACTTTTAACTTTAGTTATAAAAACTAGAGGAAAGGCAGCAGTACCTTTTGTACCTGAGGATAGAGAAGCTAATATTGATAGAAGAAGTAAATCAATAGTAATTGATAGAAATAAATGTATATTATGTGGAAGATGTCAAGCAGCTTGTAAAACAAAAGCTGGAACAGAAATAATTCAAATTAGAAATATTGATGGAGTAAGAATGGTATGTCCTCCAGATAATAATAGTTTTGATGATGTTAAATGTTTACTTTGTGGACAATGCGTAGTAGCATGCCCTGTTGGAGCATTACAAGAAAAATCACATGTTGAAAAAGTTCAAGATGCATTAAATAATGAAGATAAGCACGTAATAGTTGCTATGGCTCCAGCGGTGAGAACAGCTATGGGTGAATTATTCAAAATGGGATATGGAAAAGATGTAACAGGAAAATTATATGCAGCATTAAGAAAATTAGGATTTGCTAAAATATTTGATATAAACTTTGGTGCTGATATGACTATAATGGAAGAAGGAACTGAACTTGTAGAAAGAATTAAAAATAATGGACCATTCCCAATGTTTACATCATGTTGTCCAGGATGGATAAGAGAAGTGGAATTATACTTCCCAGAGTATATTGATAATGTATCAACAGCAAAATCACCACAACAAGAATTTGGTGCAGCAAGTAAAAGTTACTATGCACATATAGAAGATATAGATCCAAGTAAAATATTCACAGTAACAATAATGCCTTGTACAGCTAAAAAGTTTGAAGCAGACAGAGAATGTATGGAGAATAATGGAATAAGAGATATCGATGCTGTTTTAACAACAAGAGAATTGGCTAAATTAATAAAACAAGCTAAAATAAACTTTGCGGAGTTAGAAGATGAAGAAGTAGATCCAGCTATGGGAGAATATACAGGAGCAGGAACTATATTTGGAGCAACAGGTGGAGTTATGGAAGCTGCACTTAGAACAGCTAAAGATTTAGCTGAAGGAGCTGACTTAGAAAATATAGAATATAAGCAAGTTAGAGGATTAGAAGGATTAAGAGAAGCTACAGTATCAATTGCAGGAAAAGACTATAATGTAGCAGTAGTTCATGGTGGAAAAAATATAATGGACTTCTTTAATAGTGGAAAATTAGATGAAAAACAATATCATTTTGTTGAATTCATGGCATGTCCAGGAGGATGTGTAAATGGAGGAGGGCAACCTCAAATAAACAACTTAGATAGAGAAAGAATGGATATAAGAGCTGTAAGAGCATCAGTATTATATAACCAAGATAAACACTTAAAAAGAAGAAAATCACACAAAAACCAAGCTCTATTAAAAATGTATAAAACATATATGGGTGAGCCAGGACACGGAAAAGCACATGAATTATTGCACCATAAATATACAAAATAAAATATAGAAATAAAAAAGAATTTAAGTAAAATAAAGGAAAAAATGCTATAATTTATAATTATAGCATTTTTTATTTCATGTGGATTTCATATTTCATTTTAATTTCATATTGAAATTATAAAGTAAAAGTGGATTATGAAATTAAATGAGAGGAGAATTTTATGGGGATAAGTAAATTTTCAAAAAGCATTTACAAAAGAGAAAATAATAAGCCGTTTATCATTACAATTGCAATAATAGCTGTGTTTATGTATAACACAATAAGTACTTACTATAATGAGTCTATTTATAAGATAACTGAACCAACCATAGAACAAGAATTTATGAGAGAACTTGGAGATGGATGGATGACAATTTATAATGGACCTGCTGGGAATGAACTACAAATGAATTTATTCTTAGTTTTAAGTGCAGGAGCATTACTTGCTATATTTTCAACAGTGATTTATACAAGAGAAAAAGGAAAGAATATAGCTTGTATGTTTTATAGTGGTGGAAGTTATGGTGATGCGTTTAAGTTTTTACTATATAATACGATGAAAAGTTTTTCAATAGGATATGTAATAGGAACTATTGTAGGTGTAATAGTATCGCCGTTATACAATATAATTATTTATAAAATGATGGGAATTAGTGGACCGATATTTACGCCATTAGGAGTTGAAGGGGTTACTGTAGCAGTTTTATTTGTAATGATAATTATGGCAGCATCTCTTACTGTTGACTGGGGATTTATATATAGGAAAGATACATTAGGGTTAATGACTCTTGATGGAGCAAAGAATCTTGGGGATAAAAGATCAACAAAATTACATTGGAGTATAGTAATTTTACTATATTTATTTCCATTAATTTATGTTTTTATTGTAGGAAAAGTTTATGGAATTCAAGATCACATTGGTTTATTGAGTTATTTAAGCTTATCGATGTTATATTGGCTAGTAACTTATTCACTTGGAGATTTAATGGAGAGTTTAAAAAAGAGAAAATTTATGTATAAAAAGGGGAGAATAATTTATCTTGGAAATGCATTAAAGACAGTAAAAGAATCCTTTTCTTATATAACTATTTTTCTTTTTGTTTTAATATATACAGTTAACGGAGTTTCGGGATTAATACATGAAGCAGGAGTAAAAGAGGGACTAGCACTTAGTTTAGTAGGAATAGGTTTATGTATAGCAGTAAGTCTTGGATATAAATTGAATACGGAGTTTGAAGGAATTAAAGATAGAGCAATGCAATTAAGGCTTATTGGTTTTTCTGATAAACAGGTACTAGATTGTGTTAAGGATGAGGTAATAAGTATATTTATGTTTGTTATAGGAATTCCTTTAATGATACTTGGAACAAATTTATTAGCATATGCTTTCCAAGAAAGTTTTAGTTATATGTTTGCACTAGGTACAATGATAGGAGTTTGTGCACCAGTAGTAATAGTAGCTGTAGTAATCACGGTATATTATGAAAAAGGTATAAGAAAAACATTAAAAAGTAAAGAAAATATTAGCCTTGAAGCTGCGTAAAGGGGGACGAAGTATATGAGAGAAAGTCTTATAGAAGTAAAGGATTTATATAAAATTTATGGTGAATATGATAAAAAGTTTGAGGCTTTAAAAAATATAAATATAAATATAAAAAAAGGTGAGTTCTTAGGAATAATGGGAACATCAGGGTCAGGAAAAAGTACACTTGTAAATATACTATCTACATTAGATACTCATTCAAAAGGAAAGGTTTTCATAAAAGATATAAAAGAAGATGTAGATTTACGTAAGCTTAGGAATATGGAATTAAGTGATTTTAGACGTGAGAATGTTGGCTTTATATTTCAAAATTATAATTTATTATCTAAATTTACTAATAGAGAAAATATATTATTTCCATTAATGCTTGCTGATGTTTCAGATGAAGAGGCAGAAAAAAGAATAGAAAAGCTTAGTAAGGATTTAGAGATAGAAGGTATTTTAGATAAATATCCAAATGAGTGCTCAGGAGGACAAAAACAAAGAATAGCAATAGCAAGAGCTTTAAGTAATAATTCAAAGATTATATTTGCAGATGAACCAACAGATTCATTAGATGCAAAGATAGGAATAAATGTATTAAATATATTAAAAAAGTTAAATAGAGAAAAAGGAATAACAGTAGTTTTAGTAACACATAGTGAGATTATGGCAAGTTTTTCTGATAGAGTTATTGTTTTAGAAGAAGGAGTAATAAGAAAAGAGCTTATAAATAATCATAAGAAGCAGTTTGATTTTTATAATGATATAGTAGAGGAAAATTCTAAAAAGATGGAACTTTTGTTGGAAAATTAAAAGGGAGGAGGTTTCTATGGATAATATCGTAAGAGTTGAAGATGTATATAAAGTCTACGGACAGGAAGGTAAAAACTTTGAAGCTTTAAAGGGAATAAATATAAATGTACAAAAGGGTGAATTTTTAGGAATAATGGGACCATCAGGCTCAGGAAAAAGTACTCTTGTAAATATTCTATCTACATTAGATTGTCAAACTAATGGACGGGTTTTTATAAATGGGAAAGATGTTAGTGGGATGAATAATGAGGATATAAGTGCTTTTAGACGTGAGAATATTGGATTTATATTTCAAAATTATAATCTAATAGATACATTAACAAATAGAGATAACATTATAGCACCATTATTAATTTCAGGAGTAGATAGAAAAGAGATAGATAAAAGGGTAGATGAACTTTCAAAGAAGCTTGGAATAGAAAAGATATTAAATAAATTTCCTCTTGAGTGCTCAGGTGGACAAAAACAAAGGGTATCTATTGCAAGAGCTTTAAGTAATAAACCTAAAGTTGTATTTGCAGATGAGCCAACAGATTCATTAGATGTAAAAAGAGCTATAGAAGTTATTGAACTTTTAAAGAAGATTAATATAGAGGACGGGGTAACAACTGTACTTGTAACTCATGATCAGTTTATAGGAAGTTACTCAGATAGAATTGTATTAATAAAAGATGGACAAGTAAATAAAGAGATAGTTAGAAAATATAAATTAGGAGAAGAACAGGGAGAGTTTTATAAGAAGATTTTAAATGAAACTTCGAAAGAGGTTGAGGAATTATTCAAAGAGTTTTAAAAGAGGAGGGCAGTAGCCCTCTTTGATAGGTTAAGGAGAATTTATGAGAATTGGAATACAAGCTAGGATACTAATATTTTCGATAGTACTATCTTTTTTATTTTTATTAATTTCAAGAGTATTACTTAAGGATATCATGGTTAATTCATATTGGAATAATCAAGTTGAAAAGACAATAAGCGATGTAAATGTGATTTTAGAGATTAATTCTAAAGATAAGATAGAAAAAATAATGAGCTTTGATACTAAAAATGACTTAATAGAAAAAATTGAGGTTGTAGATAATGAGAAATACTCAAAAGAGAAAGCAATATTTGGAAGATTATATATAGATAGTGGTAGAGAAGCTTATAGAAGAGATAGTAAAAGAGAAGATGGTCAAAATGAAAGTATTGTGTATTTAAATGTGGATGAGAATAGATCAATAAAAATGATTATGTCAGAACCAAACCTTGCATATAGAGAGATGGGGCTTTCAGTTGCTTTTAAGTTTTTATCTCTTTTTATATTAACGTTCAATATAATATTTTCATTACTAATAGGAAAATTTATAACAAAAAAAGCAAAGAATTTAAATAGTATATCTAAAGAAATGATAAGTGGAAAATCTATAAAGTTAATAGAAAAAGATATTTTAGAAGATGAGTTTGATGAATTAACGGAAACTATAAATAATTTTACAAAGAATTTTAATCAAGATATTGAAGCTTTAGAAAGAGAGAAATTATATAAGAAACAATTAATGCTTAGTCTTTCTCATGAAATAAAAACTCCAATAGGAGGATTAAATGGAATTTTAGAAGGAATGCTTGATAATATTGAACCATATACAGATAGAGATAAATACATAAGAGAATGTAGAAAATTATCAGCAAAACTTGGAAAAATAGCAAATGAGATGCTTGATATAACAAAGCTAGATTCAGTTCCAACGGGGAAAGAGGAAGTAGTACTAGGAATAATGCTTGAAGAGATATGTGATGAACTTAGCACTATAAGTCTATCAAAAGATGTTGAAGTTAAAAATCTTATAGATGACAGAATAACAACTTTTACAGACAGCGTCCTATTTAGAAGAAGTATTGTGAATATTATAGAAAATGCAATAAAATATGCGAAGGATGGAACAGAGGTTTTAATAGAATCAAAGGGATATACAATATATTTTTATAATGAGTGTGATGGATTAACAAAAGAAGATTTAATGTTTGTATTTAACCCACTGTACAGGGGAAGTAATAGAAATAGTGCTAAGGGAAGAGGGATTGGATTATATATAGTTAAAGAGTGCTTAATAGCATTAAATATAACATTTGCAATTCAAAATTATAATAAAGGTGTTGTTTTTAAAATTAATTTAAAAGGGGAAAAGTTATGGGATTAAAAATATTAATATTAGAAGATGATAAAAATTTAAATGAGATAGTTAGAAGTTATCTTATAGATAGAAAATATGAAGTTAAGAGTGTTTTTGATGCTGAAGAAGCAAAGAAGGCTATTTATAAAAGAGAATATGATTTATATATTTTAGATATTATGGTACCAAAGGGAAATGGAATAGATGTATTAAAAGAAGTTAGAAATATAACAGATAATCCTGTTCTTATAGTTACAGCTTTAGATAGTGAAAATACTGAAATAAGAGCTTTTGAGAAAGGAACAGATGATTATATAAGAAAGCCATTTTCCCCTAATAAGCTTTTAATGAGAATAGAAGCAATTTTAAGAAGAGCAAATAAATTAAATGATGATGAATTTGAATTTAAAGGATATAAGATAGATAGGAAAAATTTCATTATAAAATACGAAGATGAAGATTTAGAAGTATTAAAGAAGGAATTTGAAATTTTTAATATATTAATTCAAAATAAAGGAATAACTTTATCAAGGGAAAAGATATTAGATAAAGTATGGGGATATGACTATTTTGGAAGCGATAGAGTTGTAGATGCCCAGGTGAAAAATTTAAGAAAAAAATTAAAAACAGAATTAATAAAGACTGTTAAAGGTATAGGATATGTGGTAAATGAATAAAGGCTTTGCAAAAATGCAAAGCCTTTTTTAAAATTAAAGATTTAAGTCTAAGTATTCATCATAAGACATAGTTCTGTCAACGATTGAACCGTCAGCTTTAATATCGATAACTCTATTTGCAATAGTTTGAATAAACTCATGGTCATGTGATGCGAATAATAATACGCTTGGGTAATCTTTAAGACCATTGTTTACTGCTGTTATTGACTCAAGGTCTAAGTGGTTTGTAGGTTGGTCTAGCATAAGAACGTTAGCGTTTGAAAGCATCATTCTTGAAAGCATACATCTAACCTTTTCTCCTCCTGATAATACAGACGCTTCTTTTAATGCTTCTTCTCCTGAGAATAACATTCTTCCTAAGAATCCTCTTATATAACTTTCAGCTTTTTCCTCAGAGTATTGTCTAAGCCAATCAACAAGTGAAAGGTTACAATCGTTGAAATATTCTGAGTTATCGTTAGGGAAATAAGCAGTTGATATAGTAACTCCCCATTTGAAAGTACCAGCATCAGCTTCCATTTCATTGTTTAATATTTTGAAAAGAGTTGTTATGGCAATTTCATTATCACCAATTATTGCGATTTTATCATCTTTATTAACTCTGAAGCTAACGTTATCTAAAACTTTAACACCGTCAACAGTTTTAGTTAATCCTTCAACAGTTAAGATGTCATTTCCAACTTCTCTTTCAGGTTTAAATCCAACGAATGGATATCTTCTAGTAGAAGGTTGAATATCATCTAAAGTTATTTTATCTAAAAGTTTTTTACGAGAAGTTGCTTGCTTAGATTTTGATGCATTTGCACTAAATCTAGCAATAAAGTCTTGTAATTCTTTAATTTTCTCTTCCTTTTTCTTGTTTTGGTCTTTAGACATAGCAAGTGCTAATTGACTTGATTCATACCAGAAATCATAGTTTCCAACATAAATTTTAATTTTACCAAAATCAACGTCAGCCATTTGAGTACAAACTTTGTTTAAGAAGTGTCTATCATGGGATACAACTATAACAGTTCCTTCAAAGTTTACTAAGAAATCTTCAAGCCAGTTGATTGATTTAATGTCTAAGTGGTTTGTAGGCTCATCTAGAACAAGAACTCCAGGATTACCAAATAAAGCTTGTGCTAAAAGAACTTTAACCTTTTCAGCTCCAGTTAATTCAGACATAAGTTTGTAGTGGTATTCAGTACCTATTCCTAGACCTTGTAATAAAGCTGATGCTTCTGATTCAGCTTCCCAACCATTAAGGTCAGCAAATTCACCTTCAAGTTCAGATGCTTTAATTCCATCTTCATCTGTAAAAGGATCTCTTGCATATATTTCATCTTTTTCTTTCATTATTTGGTATAATCTTTCATTTCCCATTATAACAGTTTCAAGAACTTGGAATTCATCAAACTTATAGTGGTCCTGAGATAATACAGACATTCTAGTGTTAGGAGCTAAAGATACATCACCAGTATTTGGCTCAATCTCTCCAGCAAGTATTTTTAAGAAAGTACTTTTTCCAGCTCCATTTGCTCCAATTACTCCATAGCAATTTCCAGGAGTGAACTTTAAGTTAACATCTTCAAATAACTTACGTCCACCGAATCTTAAACTAACATTTGATACAGTTATCAATATATTCGACCTCATTTCATAAAATTATATTATTTGATTATTATAACATATAAGCTTTAAATATGGGTAGAAATTAATCCTAAATTATGTTGACAAGATATTTTGTAGGATGGTAAAATTAGTTTATATAAGGTTGGAAAAAAGGTCATGTATAATGCATTACCGAACAGATTTTTGTTATAGAAAAATTTGAAATAGAAGAGTCCCACATAGTAATCTATGTGGTATTTTTATAGGATAAATTAAAGGCTTTAATTTTAAATTAAGGTCTTTTTTTGTACGTAATGGAATATAAGTTAAATGAAACAATTTTTTTAGGGGAAAGAATGAAAGAGAGGCTTAATTTAAATTCAAGAATTTTTGATGAGGCGAAGGGAAGTAAAACATCAGGTGCAATTTTTGCATTAATATCTCCTGTAATAATACTTATAATATCAGGATTTATTACAACTATGGTAATTCAATTAATATTTAACTTTGTAAAAGATATAAAATTTATACAAGCATACATGAATCAAATTGTATTGATAATAAGTACAGGAATTAGTATAGGAGTTTGTTTTATAATAGTTAAACTAAAAGAAAAGAGAAAAATAAGGTCTATGGGATTTTCTTTTAACAAGAAGGCTATAATAGATTATTTAGAAGGTTTTGGACTTGGAATAGTAATGATAGGAATAGCTTGGATAGCAATTATTTTCTTTGGAAATGCTGTATTTGAAGTGAAGATAGGAAACTTAAAAAATATTGAATTTCTAAGACCGTTTGTATTAATGACGTTGGCATGGATAGTGCAAGGTGCATCAGAAGAAATAATGATGAGAGGATATATGCTTCCTGTATTAGGAGTAAAGTTAACACCTAAAGCAGGAATTATTATAAGTTCACTATTCTTTAGTGCATTACATTTAGCGAATAGTGGAGTAACAGTTATTTCATTAATAAACTTAAGCTTATTTGGAATATTTGCAGCCTTTTATGCTATAAAAAATGAAAACTTATGGGGAATATGTGCTCTTCACAGTGCATGGAACTTTGCACAGCAAAATATATTTGGAACTCTTGTAAGTGGTGGAATAGTTTATAATTGCTCATTTATAGAAACTACTTATTTAGAAAACAATATAATAAATGGTGGAAGCTTTGGACCAGAAGGTGGAATAATAGTAACAGGAATATTAGTCATAGCAATTACAATACAAGTATTATTTTTAAAAAAGAAGAACTAATTTTAAGGTATGCAAAACTCTTGCATACCTTATTTTAAAGTGGAATAATATATTTAGAATTAGAAAGATGGAGATGAAATTATGCAAAAAACAAATGCAATGAGAATATTAGATAAAAAGAAAGTAGCATATGAGGCATTAGAATATGATGCAACAGATGGACATATAGATGGAGCAGCAGTTGCAGAAAAGACAGGACAAAAACCTGAAACTGTATATAAAAC